>NZ_JBHVJX010000007.1:228826-285468 GCF_042798755.1 Streptomyces sp. NPDC057743 | reverse complement strand
CGGAGGGGTGGGGGTGCCAGACGTAAAGCGAAGCAGTCTGGCACCCCCACCCCGGAGGACCGTCACCGCACCCCGACAGCCCCGCGCAGCGGACAACACAACTCGCCCCGCCCCGCGCAGCGGCACCGCCCCGCGCAGCGGACAACACAAGTCGGCCTAGCCCCCGCGCAGCGGCACCGCCCGCGCCGCAGGCGCAAACAACAGCAACCCGCACGGCGGGAAAGTCAAGTACGTGGGAATCAGCCGGCCGCAGGCCCCCGCAGCCCGTCCATGACCAGGTCGAGGAGGCGGTTCGCGCGGGTGGGCCAGTCGGTGTGGGGGTCCAGTTGCCAGAGGCCCGCGATGGCCAGGAGGAAGTCCTCGGGGGTGAAGTCGGGGCGGATGGTGCCGGCGGCTTCGTTGGCGCTCAGGAGGAGGGTGAGGGCGGCGATGAGGGGGCCGCGGGCGACGGCGACGAAGGTGCCGTGCGGGGTGGTGGCCTGACGCAGGGCGGCGGCGAGGCCGGCCTTGGCCATGGCGTACTGGGCGAGCCGGTCCATCCAGGCGCGCAGCGCCCGATCCGGCGGGTGGGTGGCCAGGAGGTGGGCGGCGGCGTCGCAGACCTGTTGGACCTCGTGGCGGTAGACCTCCAGGACGAGGGCCTCGCGGTTGGGGAAGTTGCGGTAGAACGTGCCCTGTCCGACCCCGGCCTTCTTGGCGATCGCGCTCAGCGGGACGTCGGCGCAGCGGGTCAGTTCGGCCAGGGCCACTTCCAGGATGCGGTCGCGGTTGCGTTGCGCGTCCGTGCGCAGGGGCGCGTCCTTGGGCTGGGGCACGCGTCCTCCTCACGGTAAGTCACCGATGAGCGGGGCTTGTTGGGCAGCCGGCCGCTGACGGACCATTGACCTTGCTAACCGGACAGCCGTCCGTTAGGTTTCCACGTCAATGGACGGTTGTCCGCTTCTGGATCACACCCTAGCGGCAGAGGAGTGGTGGGGACGACCCGTTTGGGGAGGGCCACCGCGGCAATCGAGGTGCCGCCCTCCAGCGCGCCCCCACCGACCCCACCCCGCAGTCCCTTCGATGTCGTGACCCACCGCACCACCGCTCCCCCTCCCTCCACCCCCCACCTCCCAACACCCCGGCTCCGTCGAGCGTTTCCGCCCGGCGGAGCCGATCCGATCCGTTGACCGAACGCGGCGGGCCGCCGACCCCGGGGCCGGTGCCCGCCGCGCCCGTTCGCCGCGCGAGACGCGAAAGAAGGCAGACCATGGCCCCATCGACGGCCGGTGCCATCACCTTGACCATCAACGGCGAGAAGCACACGCTGCCCGTCGACAACCGCACCACCCTGCTCGACGCACTGCGCGAGCGGCTCGACCTGACCGGCACCAAGAAGGGCTGCGACCAGGGGCAGTGCGGCGCCTGCACGGTGCTGCTCGACGGCCGCCGGGTGGTCTCCTGCCTCCAGCTCGCGGTGGCCGCCGAGGGGCGGGAGATCACCACCGTCGAGGGCCTGGCGGACGGGGACCAACTGCACCCGGTGCAGCAGGCGTTCCTCGATCTCGACGGCTTCCAGTGCGGCTACTGCACGCCGGGGCAGATCTGTTCCGCGGTGGCCGCGATCGAGGAGCACGCCGCGGGCTGGCCCAGCGCGGCCACCGCCGACGTCCGACCCGAGGCCGGCCCGGTGCCGCTGACGGCCGAGGAGATCCGGGAGCGGATGAGCGGCAACCTGTGCCGCTGCGGGGCGTATGTCTCGATCGTCCGGGCGGTGGCCCGGGCGGCGCAGGACCCGGCCCGCACGACGGGCGCGGTGGCGACGGACGTGGAGGGCGCGGCATGAGGGAGTTCGACTACCGACGGGCGTTCGACGTCGCGGGCGCGCTGGCGCTGCTCGGCGCCGAACCGGAGGCCCGCTACCTCGGCGGGGGCACCAACCTCGTCGATCTGATGAAGAGCGGGGTGGAGCGGCCCGCACTCCTGGTCGACGTGCGGGAGTTGCCGCTCGACGGGATCGCGGTCACCGACGACGGCGGACTGCGGATCGGCGCGACCGTCACCAACAGCGACCTGGCAGCCCACCCCGAAGTGCGGCGCCGCTACCCGGCGTTGGCCCAGGCGGTCCTGGCCGGCGCCTCCGGGCAGCTGCGCAACATGGCCACGGTGGGCGGCAACCTCCTCCAGCGCACCCGCTGCGGCTACTTCACCGACGTGACCAAGCCCTGCAACAAGCGGGCGCCCGGCAGCGGTTGCCCGGCCGTCGCCGGCGAGCACCGCAACCACGCCATCCTGGGGGCCACCTCCCACTGCGTGGCCGTCCACCCCTCGGACATGGGCGTGGCACTGGCCGCCTTCGACGCCGTGGTGCACTACGAAACGGCCGAGGGGCGTGGCGAGTTGGCGCTGGCGGACCTGTATCTCCCGGTGGCGGATGCCCCGCATCGGGAGACCGCGCTGCCGCCCGGGGCGCTGATCACCGCCGTCGCCCTGCCACCGGCACCGGTGGCCGCCGCCTCGCGGTACCGCAAGGTGCGCGAGCGGGCGTCGTTCGCCTTCGCCATCGGCTCGGTGGCCGCCGCCCTCGACGTCCACGACGGCACCGTCCGCGACGTCCGGCTGGCGTTCGGGGCGGTCGCGTCCCGACCGTGGCGGGCCCACGCGGCGGAGCGGGCGCTGCTCGGCGGGCCGGCGACCGCCGAGGCGTTCGCCGCCGCGGCCGACGCCGAACTGGCCGCCGCCGAGCCGCTGTCCGACAACGGATACAAGGTGACGCTGATCCGGAATCTCGTCGTAGCCGTGCTGACCGAGCTGGCCGAGGAGAGCCGGCGGACCGAGGAGGCCACCCGATGACCGTCACGACCACCACGAGCACCGCGGCGCGCGCGTCCGTCGGCACGTCGCACACCCGCGTGGAGGGCCGCGACAAGGTCACCGGCGCGGCCCGCTACGCCGGCGAGGTCCCCCTCGCCGGGCTCGCGCACGGCTGGCTGGTGGTGTCCACCATCGCCCGCGGCCGGATCCGCGCCCTCGACACCGCCGCCGTGCTGGCGATGCCCGGCGTACTGACCGTCCTCCACCACGGCAACGCCCAGCCCCTGGAGTCGGGTTACGTCGCCCCGATGGGCACGCCCGACCCGGCGCTCCAGGTCTTCCAGCACGACCGGGTGCCCTACGCCGGCTGGCCGGTCGCGCTGGTCGTCGCCGAGACCTCCGAACAGGCCCGGGAGGCCGCCGAGTCGCTGGTCGTCGAGTACGACGAGGAGCCGCACGACGTGACGTTCGCCGTCGGGCACCCGGCGACGTACGAGCCGGAGGGCAACGCGCGGTTCGCCACCGCGGCGACCAAGGGCGACCTGGCGAACGAGTTCGCCGCGTCCGCCGTCGTGTTGGACGCGGAGTACAGCACTCCGGAGGAACACCACCACCCGATGGAGCCGCACGCCGCGACCGCCTACTGGGAGAACGGGCGGCTGGAGGTCATCGACTCCAACCAGGGCAGCATGCATGTCGCCAAGGAGTTGGCGCTGCTGTTCTCGCTCGACCCGGCCGCGGTGCGGGTGCGTTCCGAGCACGTCGGCGGCGCCTTCGGGGCGAAGGGGTGCCGCCCGCACCAGGTGGCGGCGGCACTGGCCGCGACGGTCCTGCACCGCCCGGTCCGGGTCGTATTGACGCGACGTCAGATGTTCTCGCTGGTCGGCTACCGCAGCCCCACCGCGCAACGGGTCCGGCTCGGCGCCGATGCCGACGGGCGGCTGCGCGCCCTGCACCACGAGGGGTTGAACCAGACCTCCACGGTGCACGAGTTCGTCGAGCGGAGCGCGGACGTGGCCCGCGCGATGTACGACGCCGACGCGCACCACACCGTCAGCCGGGTGGTCCGGCTCGATGTGCCGACCCCGACCTGGATGCGGGCGCCCGGCGAGGCGCCCGGTTCGTTCGCGCTGGAGTGCGCGCTGGACGAGCTCGCCGAGAAGTGCGGTGTCGACCCGATCGCGCTGCGCGCCCGCAACGAGCCGGAGGTGGGCCCGATTTCCGGGCTGCCCTTCAGCAGCCGCCGGCTCCTGGCCTGCTTCGACGAGGGCGCCCGCCGGTTCGGCTGGGCGGAGCGCGACCCGCGTCCCGGGGTGCGTCGGGACGGTCGTTGGCTGCTCGGGACGGGCACCGCGGCCGCCTCGTTCCCCACCCTGGCCGGCCCGTCCACGGCGGCGGTGACGGCGGAGGCGGACGGCACCTTCACCGTGCGGATCACCGCGGCGGACATCGGCACCGGGGCGCGCACCGCGCTGACCCTGATCGCCGCGGACGCGCTGGAGGTGGCGCCGGAGCGGGTGGCGGTCCGGATCGGCGACAGCGACTTCGGTCCGGCGATGCTCGCCGGTGGCTCGGCCGGCACCCGTTCCTGGTCCTGGGCGGTCGAGCTCGCCGCCCGCGACCTGCGCGCCCAACTGGCCCTGGGCGGCAGCATTCCGCCGCAGGGGATCACGGTGCGCTCGGACACCACCGAGGCCCTGGGCGCGCTGCCGCCCCGTGAACGGCACGCGTTCGGCGCGCAGTTCGCCGAGGTCGCGGTGGACGTCGCCACCGGTGAGGTGCGGGTCCGACGGATGCTGGGCGTCTTCGCGGCCGGCCGGATCGTCAACCCGCTGACCGCGCGCAGCCAGTTGGTCGGCGGCATGATCTGGGGACTGTCCATGGCCCTGCACGAGGAGGCGTCCCGGGACGCGGCCTTCGGCAGCCACGTCGGCGCCGACCTGGCCGGCTACCACGTGGCGGCCAACGCCGACGTCCCGCTCGTCGAGGCGGACTGGGTGGACGACCCGGACGAGCAGGACCCGGTCGGCATCAAGGGCATCGGCGAGGTCGGCATCGTGGGCGCCGCGGCGGCGGTCGCCAACGCGGTCTGGCACGCGACCGGCGCCCGCCACCGGCACCTGCCGATCCGCCCGGACCGGGTACTGACGGCCGCCGCCCCACGCGGCTGATCCGACAACGGGCGCCACCCCTGCATGGGGTGGCGCCCGTTCTTCGACCTCCGCGACCGACCGCCCCCGGGATGGCGGTCAAGTCACCGTGGAACGCGTCGAGTTACCGCATCCGTTCAGCGCACGTGGACGGTCTTCACGTCGGTGTGGATGTCGGCGTACGGGTGGCCGCCGTGCGGCCCGTCGACGCCGTAGAGCACGCCGCGGAACTGAAGGTCGCCGCGCTTGTGGGCCTTGACCTTCACATCGACCTTGGCCTCGGCGCCGTCGATCTCCACGATCTTCCCGCACTTGACGGTCTTCCAGGCACCGTGGGCGCCCGCGCGCTGCTGGGCGCAGAACTGGCCGTACCGGAGCGCATCGCTGTCGCCCTGGCCCGTGACGTGCACGGCGCCGCCCACCTTGACGGTGCCGGGCGAGACGTTGAGCGTGGCGCTGCCCTTGGCGAACGCCGGGGTGACGGCCAGTACGACCGCGGCCGCACCCATGGCGCCGACGGCGGCGATGCGGCCGCCCCGGCGTCCGAGGGTCCCCCGCGCGACTCGTTCCTTCATCGTTTCCTCCCCTGTGTCGGAGGGGGCCTCCTGCCCCCTCCACCCCACAAGAGGGAGATTCGGCGCAAGGCGTTCCCTCCGAACACACCGCCCACAAAGGGAAGTTCCGGAAGGCCACCCTCCACCCTGTGGGGAGAACCCCACCCGCCTACGGAGGCCAGCAGCATGGCCCGTAGGGCGCGGCGCTTCCTACCGTGATTCCATGTCCACGCCCACGACGAGCGCCCCCAAGGGCCGCCCGCCCCGCCTTCCCCGCCGCGCCGCCGCCGCACTCCTCACCGCCGCCGTCCTCACGGGACTGGTGCCCACCCAGGCAACGGCCAGCGCCCCCACCCGACTCCAGCGGGACGCCGACGCCCTGCGCGCCACCGGCGTCACCGGCGTCTCCGTCCGCCTGGAGACGCCGCACGAGACCCGTACCGCCCGCAGCGGCACCGAAGACCTCCGCACCAAACGCCCCGTCCCGCAGAACGGATACGTCCGGATCGGCAGCAACACCAAGACGTTTGTGGCCACCGTGGTGCTCCAACTGGTCGGCGAGGGGCGGCTGTCGCTCGACGACACGGTGGATCGCTGGCTGCCGGGCCTGGTGCGCGGCCACGGCAACGACGGGCGCCGGATCACCGTGCGCCAACTGCTCCAGCACACCAGCGGACTGCCGGACTACATCGGCGAGGTCGCCCCGCACCCCAGCGCCGCCGAGTACCACCGCAACCGCCACACCCCGTACACCTCCGCGCAGCGCGTCGCCCTCGCCCTGCGCCACCCACCGTCCTTCAAGCCGGGCACCCGCTGGCAGTACTCCAACATCAACTACGTCCTCGCCGGCATGCTGATCCACGCGGTCACCGGCCACCCCTGGGAACACGAGGTACGCACCCGCATCCTCCGCCCCCTCCACCTGACCCACACCTACGCCCCGGGCGACGACCCCACCCTCCCCCGCCCACACGCCACCGACTACCAGCAGTTCACGCCCAACGGCCCGCTGATCGACACCACCCTCGCCTACCTCCCCTTCGACGGGGACGCCGACGGCTCGCTGATCAGCACCCCGGCGGACACCACCGCGTTCTACCGTGCGCTGCTCGGCGGCCGCCTGCTCGCCCCCGCCCAACTCGCCGAGATGCGCCGGACGGTGGCGGTGCCCGCCGACCCCGGCACCCCGCAGGGCGGCCGCTACGGACTCGGCCTGTCCTGGACCCCGTTGACCTGCGGCGGCGGCTACTGGGGCCACAGCGGCGACGGCTACGGGTACATGGTCTGGCCCGCCACCACCGCCGACGGCCGCAGCACCGTCACCGTCTCCCTGCACAGCCGCCCCGGCGACCCGGACACCGCGGCCCGCCAGATCCGCGCCACCACCGACCTCATCGACCATGCGCTGTGCGGTGTGCCACGGTCTGCGGACGGCGGACGGCGCGGCTGATTTCCGCGACGATCCGGGTATCTGTGCCGGTGCCCCCGCGCGCGGGGCCCGGGGCGTCGTGGAAGGGAGCGGTTGTGGCGGAGCGGACGACCTGTTGTGTGGTGGGCGGCGGGCCCGCCGGGATGGTGCTGGCACTGCTCCTGGCCCGGGCGGGGGTGGCGGTGACGGTCCTGGAAAAACACGGCGACTTCCTGCGCGACTTCCGCGGGGACACCGTGCACCCCTCCACCCTGGCGCTCCTGGACGAGCTGGGGCTGAGCGAACGGTTCGCCCGGCTGCCGCAACGCCGGGTGACCACCGTCCAACTGCCGCTCGGCCCGGACGGCTCGCTGACGACGGTCGGCAACATCGCCGCGCTGCCCGGCCCTTTCAACTACGTCGCCATGGTGCCGCAGTGGGACCTGCTCGACCTGCTGGTGGACGAGGCCCGGCGCGAGCCGTCGTTCGCCCTCCGGATGAGCACGGAGGCGACGTCGTTCCTGACGGAGCGCGGCCGGGTGGTGGGGGTGCGCTACCGCACCGCCGACGGCCGCACCGGCGACCTGCGGGCGACGCTGACGGTGGCCTGCGACGGCCGCGGCTCGCTCGCCCGCGCGCTGCCGGAGCTCGGGCTGCGCGCGTTCAACTGCCCGATGGATGCCTGGTGGTTCCGGCTGCCGCGGCGCGACGGCGATCCGCACGGCCTGGTGGGCGGCGCCGGCGACCGGCTGCTGGCCGCCCTGATCGACCGCGGGGACTACTGGCAGTGCGCGGCCCTGATCCCCAAGGGGACGGACGCCACCCGCCGCGCCGCCGGCCTGGAATCGTTCACCGCGAACTACGCCACCGCCGCCCCCTGGCTCGGGGACCGGGTGCGCGCGCTCGACTCCTGGGACGAGGTGAAGCTGCTGGACGTGCGGCTGGACCGGCTGCGGCGCTGGCACCGCCCGGGTCTGCTGTGCATCGGTGACGCGGCGCACGCGATGTCGCCGGTCTTCGGGATCGGCATCAACCTCGCGGTGGAGGACGCGGTGGCCGCCGCCCGGCACCTCGTCGGCCCACTGCGGGCTGGCACGGTGGGCCTGCGGGACGTCCGCGCCGTCCAGCGCCGCCGCTGGCCGACCGCGGCGCTGACGCAGGCGTTGCAGCGGTTCGCGCACTCCCGGATCATCGCGCCGGTGCTGGCGGGCCGGCCGCCGTTCAACGACCCCCGGCGGGCACAGCGGGTGGCCGAGCGGCTCACCACCTCGCGCTGGCTGAACCGGGTGCCGGCGTACTTCCTCGCCTACGGCGCGGTGCGCGAGCGCCCACCGGTCGAGTCGGTGAGATGAGCGGCGGCCCGGCACCTTCTGTGCCGGGCCGCCGCCTTCCTCAGCGCCTCACTCCGCCCTCACTCCGTCACCTCCGCCAACCGGAACGGGCCGGCGGAGCCCGGGGAGTACATCACCGGCAGGCTACGGCCCAACGGGACGATGACTATCGGCTCCTCCCGGTATTCGCGCAGGAAGTGTTCCAGCGGCTCCCACATCATGCTCCGGTATCCGGCCTCGGTCCGCTGGCGCTCGAAGGACAGGGTCAGCGCGGATTCCTCCACGGTGACGCTGATCGCGTCCACCTCCAGCCATTCCCCACCGATCCACGCTTCGAGTCGTACGTAAGACATGACGCCAAGGGTGCCCGGTCACGCACCGTATTGGCAATCAGCGACCTGTCGGGCCGGCCGGAAAAACCGCGCTAAAAGGCGGGCCCCGGAGGGGATCACACCCTCCGGGGCCTTCTTGGAGCTTTCCGGTTCCGGCGGTGCGCCCCTCCGTCCACCTGTGCGCGGGGGTCGCCGCTCGGCGCACGACCAGGGCATCGAGCGCCGTTCCCGCGCCCCGTATCCCGGCCGTCCGATACCGTCTACGCCTTACCCGTGCGGCCGTTGAGTTCCCACCCGGTAGTCCTCGGCGACCGTCTGGGGCTTGGCCTTCGCGTCCGGCGGAGCCGCGGCGGATTCCGAGGCGACCTGAGTCTTGGAATTCCGCCGCATTTCCTGAAGGCCCTTTTGAATTCCGTCCCGCAGCCATTTGCCGAGGGGGCGTTCCACGAGCCGGTGCACGGCATAGGAAAGCAGCAGCATGAAGACGACGATGCTGGGCAGCAGGACGAGCGCGGGCACCCGGTGGCGCAGCTGATCGATGAGAGTGAATCCGATGTACATGTGCAGCAGATACAGCGGATAGGTCAGCGATCCGGCGGTCACCAGCCAACGCCAGCGCACCTTGTTGAATACCCCGAGGGCGATGGCCGCCATGATGGCGAAGGCCAGGATCACGCCGACCCGCGCCGGCCAGCCGTGCGCCATGCTTGCCTTGGCTCCGACGTTCATGATCAGGCGGCCGCGGACGTAGTGCTGGGCCAGCAGGAATTCGACCGCGACAATCGCCCAGAGCAGCAGGGTCGGCTTGAAGCGGTGCATCAGGTAAAAGGCGATGCCGGCGATGAAGTACGGCGAGTACGGCGCGATCGCCCAGACCGACAGGAAGTTGCTGTCGGCCTTGAGCGCCACGACGCCGGCCACCGTCCACAGCCCGCAGAAGAGCACGCACCGGCGGTAGGTGACGCCGCGGTACACGACGAGGGCGAAGAGCAGGTAGAACTTCAGCTCCACGAAGAGCGACCAGTAGACGTCGTCCACGTCCGAAACACCCACGCCCTGCTGGAGCATGGTGAGGTTGGTCAGCACCGTTTCGAGGTTGTCCGCGCTCCGCACGTGCGGCCAGATCATCAGCACCGCCGCGGTGAGCAACACCCCGACCCAGTACGCGGGGTAGAGCCGGGAGACCCGGGATTTCACGAAGTCGCCGAGCGACCGCCCCCAGGTGCTCATGCAGATGACGAATCCGCTGATGAGGAAGAAGACTTCGACGCCGAGCCAGCCGAATTGGGAGAGGTGGTAGACGGTCGGTGAGAAGGTATGCGGATCCTTGCCCCAACCATCACGGAGGGTGATGTAGTGGTAGGCCAGCACCATCAGTGCCGCCACCAGGCGCAGCCCATCGAGGACATAGAGTCTGGATTGCCCCTGCCCCTTCCCTGGTACGGCCAGAGTTCCAGGTGCAGCGAAGGCCATCCTGCGGTTCCTCACAGTTCGTAGGGCAACGTTCCCCCTATCCCATCTCATAGGTGGGACACGGGAGGCAACTTCGTTTGAAATGATCGCAAAAATTTGATCCGCATCGCGCCAACACCGTTGCGTTAATCACGTTTCGGTGGATGCCCGCATGTCGTCGAACATTACGGGTCAATACGGATACCGGCACCGTCGATCGGATCTTCCCCGAGCCGCCGGAACTCCGACCGGAACTTCCGCTTCCGACGCCGCCCACCACCCCCGACGACACCGTCTCACTGCTCTTCAGCCTTCGGCTACCTTCCCGTTGCCCCGTATTCCTATGCTGCGCCATAAGGGTCCGGGGCATATTCCCCGAAGACCGCGGAAATCGACCGCGCGCCATCGGGCATTTCCGGACCGGTCCCAAACCCGCTCTTCCGCCGCTCCCGCCTCGCCTCCGAAGCGCCGTCGAACGCCACCGCGCGCCCTCACTCCTCGTGCACACCCCTCCGGCCCAGCACCGCCCGCGTCGCCCGCCGCGGGCGAGTAGGACGGAGTCGACGGCTCGCGCGGAGGAATGGTGCGGAATGCAGATCGTGGTCGACCTCAACAGGTGCCAGGGGTACGCGCAGTGCGTGTTCCTGGCGCCTCGGGTGTTCGAGCTGCACGGCGAGGAGGCGCTGCTCTACCACCCGGCGCCCGACGCCGAGCAGCGGGAGCGGGTGCGCCGCGCGGCGGCCGCCTGCCCGGTCCAGGCCATCCTCGTCGGCGAACAGGCCGGCGCCGAGGCCGACAAGGGGGCCGGGGCCGATGTCCGGTGAGCTCACAGAAGGCCGGATCGTCATCGTCGGCGCGTCCCTGGCCGGACTGCGGGCGGCCGAGGTGCTGCGGGCGGAGGGCTTCGCGGGCGAGCTGACCCTGATCGGGGACGAGCCGCACCCGCCCTACGACCGGCCACCGCTGTCGAAACAGGTGCTGCTGGGAAAGGTGCCGGCGGACTCGGTCGGGCTGCCGGCCCGCCACCCGGTGAACGCCCACTGGAAGCTGGGAGTCCGCGCCAGCGGCCTGGACCCGGACACCAAGGACGTGCTGCTGGCCGACGGCGAACGGGTCCCCTACGACCGGCTGTTGATCACCACCGGCACCCGGGCCCGGCCCTGGCCACACCCCGAAGAGGCCCGCCTGGACGGGGTGTTGACGGTCCGGACCATCGGCGACGCGGGCCGCCTCGCCGAGCGCCTGGACGCCGGCCCGCGTCGCGTGCTGGTCATCGGCGCCGGGTTCACCGGCTCGGAGATCGCCTCCGCCTGCCGGGAGCGCGGCCTGGAGGTGACGGTCGCCGAGCGCGGTCCGGCGCCGCTGGTCGGCGCGCTCGGCGGGACGCTGGGCGCGTTCGCCGCCCGGTTGCAGCGGGCGCACGGCGTCGATCTGCGCTGCGGAGTGACCGTCACCTCGCTCACCGGCAGCAACGGGAGGCTGACCGGCGCCGAACTCTCCGACGGCAGCCGGATCGAGGCCGACGTCGCGGTGGTCGCGCTGGGCGCCGTCCGCAACACCGAGTGGCTGGCGGACACCGGACTGGCCGCCGGTCCGCGCGGCGTGGCCTGCGACGCCGGGTGCCGGGCCTTCACCATGTACGGCATCGTCACCGACGACGTCTTCGTGGCCGGGGACGTGGCCCGTTTTCCGCACCCGCTCTTCGAGTACCAGATGTTGGCGCTGGAGCACTGGGGCAACGCGGTGGCACAGGCGGAGGTGGCCGCCCACAACATGGTCGCCCCCGGACCCCAGCGGCGCCCCCACCTGACCGTGCCGGCCTTCTGGTCCAGCCAGTTCGGCCTGAACATCAAGTCCGTCGGCGTGCCCACCTTCTCCGACCAGGTGACCGTCGCCCAGGGCTCGGTCGAGGACGGCCGACTGGTCGTGGCGTACGGGTACCGCGGCCGGATCACCGCCGCGGTCAGCGTCAACCGGTCCAAGTGGCTGGAGCACTACCAGCACCTGATCGAGACCGCGGCGCCGTTCCCCCCGGAGCCGGGCGCCGCCGACCGCCCCAAGTCCCCGATGGTCGTGCCCTCCGACGTCCCGGACCCCAAGGTGCTCTCGCACGGCCCGACCGTCGCCCTCACCGGCCATCTGCCGGACCGCCGCCTGGCCGTGGTGCGCCCGGCCGGCTGAACTACGGCCGACCGCCCCGCCACCCCTGCCCGCCCCGTCACGAGGAGAGCCCCGCGCATGTCCACGGAGACCCTGCTGGAGCGGATCAACGCCTATGCGAGCCGCCCCAACCCCTATCCGCTCTACGCCGAACTCCGCGAGCACGGCGTGGCACGGCAGAACGACGGCAGCTACCTGGTCGGCACCTACCACGAGATCGCCGCGCTGCTGCACGATCCCCGCATCAGCTCCGACGTGCGCCACCGCACCGACCCAAAGGAGGCGTTGGCCAGGTCGGGCGACCTGCCGCCGTCCTTCATCGGCGTCGACGACCCCGAGCACGACCGGCTGCGCCGGTTGACGATGCGCCCCTTCGGCCCGCCGCACTCGCCGGGCCGGGTGGACGCGCTGCACGCCGACATCGTCGCGATCGCCCGGGAGTTGGTCGAGGGCCTGCGCGACCGGGACCGGATCGACATCGTCGACGACGTCGCCTATCCCCTGCCGGTCACCGTCATCTGCCGGCTGCTGGGCGTCCCCCAGGAGGACATGCCCGAGATCCGCGGCTGGACCAACACCGTCATCGCCTCTCTGGACCGCTCCCCCGACGAGGACCCCGCGGAGAAGCGGAGCGCCGGCGTGGAGGCGCGGATGGCGATGGCGCAGTACCTGGGCGCGCTGGCCGAGCGGCGACGGGCCGACCCGACCGACGACATGATCTCGGCCCTGGTGCACGACGACGGTCCCCAAGGGCGGCTGACCCAGGCCGAGTTGATGACGACGCTGCCGCTGCTGACGATCGCCGGGCACGAGACGACCGTCAACCTCATCACCAACGGGATGCTCACGCTGCTGCGCCAGCCGGAGCAGCTGGCCCGGCTGCGCCGGGAGCCGCAGCTGATGCCGTCGGCGGTGGAGGAGCTGCTGCGCTACGAGCCACCGGTCCACATGCTGCCGCAGCGCACCCCGTTGACCGACATCGACGTGACGGGGGTGACCATCCCCAAGGGCGCACCGCTGTATCTGATGTTGGCCTCCGGCAACCGGGACCCGCTGCGCTTCGAGGACCCGGAGCGCTTCGTTCCGGACCGCCGGGACAACCAGCACTTCGGCTTCGGCAGCGGGGTCCACAGCTGCTTCGGCGCGCCGCTGGCCCGGGTGGAGACCCAGGTCGCGCTGGCCGCGCTGCTGCACCACCTGGTCGAGCCGCGCCTGGTCGAGGACCCGCCGCCCTACCGGCACAGCCCGATCCTGCGCGGGCCCCGGCACCTGCTGGTCACGCAGGGTGCCGGGGCGGCCGCGGGGGCTTGAGCGCCGGTCAGGATCCGGTGGCGGCGGGCTCCTCGGAGGGCTTGCCGCCGGCCGGCTTCTCTTCGAGCGTGAGCGTCAACTGGCCGTCGCTGACGTCGGCGAGGACGGTGTCACCGGGGTTGAGGGTGCCGTCCAGGAGCATGTTGGAGAGCCGGTTGTCGAGTTCGTTCTGGAGGGTGCGGCGCAGCGGGCGGGCCCCGTATTCGGGCTGGTAACCGCGGTTGGCCAGCCATTCCTTGGCGGACTCGGTGACGCCCAGACCGACCTGTTGGGCGTGCAGCCGGCGCCGGCTGCGCTCCAGCAGCAGGTCGACGATCTTGATGAGGTCGTCGCGGGTCAGCGCGTGGAAGACGATCACCTCGTCGATGCGGTTGAGGAACTCCGGCCGGAAGTGCGCCTGGAGGTCCTTCATCAGGTCGTCGCGGATCTCGTCGACGGATCCGTGGTGGGCCAGAATCCGTTGCGAGGCGATGTTGCTGGTCATGATGATGACGGTGTTGCGGAAGTCGATGGTGCGGCCCTGGGCGTCGGTGAGCCGCCCGTCGTCGAGGACCTGGAGCAGCAGGTTGAAGACGTCCGGGTGGGCCTTCTCGACCTCGTCGAAGAGGACGACGCTGTAGGGCTTGCGGCGGACGGCCTCGGTGAGTTGCCCGGCCTCCTCGTAGCCGACGTATCCGGGCGGGGAGCCGACGAGACGGGAGACGGTGTGCTTCTCCTGGAACTCGCTCATGTCGAAGCGGATCATCCGGTCCGGGTCGCCGAAGAGCAACTCCGCGAGGGCCTTGGCCAGTTCGGTCTTGCCGACGCCGGTGGGCCCGAGGAAGAGGAAGCTGCCGCTGGGCCGGTTCGGGTCGCTCATGCCGGCGCGGCTGCGGCGGACCGCCTGGGAGACCGCGGTGACCGCCTCGTCCTGGCCGATCACCCGCTCGTGCAGGGCGTCTTCGAGCTTCATCAGCCGGTCGCGTTCGGTCTCGGTGAGCTGGGCGACGGGGATGCCGGTGCGGGCGGAGAGCACCTCGGCGATGTCCTCGGCGGTGACGCTGGCGGCCTGTTCGCGCTCCTCGCCGATGTCGGCGAGCTCGCCCTCGGCCTGCCGGATGCGTTCCTTGAGGGCGGCGGCGCGTTCGTAGTCCTCGGTGCTGACCGCCTCGTCCTTCTCCCGGCGGAGCTTGGTCAGCCGGTCCTCGATCTCGGCGGCCGGGCCGGGGCCGTCGAGGCTGCGCAGCCCGACCCGGGCGCCGGCCTGGTCCATGAGGTCGATGGCCTTGTCGGGCAGGAAGCGGTCGGTGAGGTAGCGGTCGGAGAGGGTCGCCGCGGCGTCCAACGCCTCGTCGGTGAACCGCACTTGGTGATGGGCCTCGTAGGCGTCCCGCAGACCGCGCAGGATCTCGACGGTCTCGTCGACGCTCGGCTCGGGCACCATGACCGGCTGGAAGCGGCGTTCGAGCGCGGCGTCCTTCTCGACGTGCTTGCGGTACTCGTCGATGGTGGTGGCCCCGACGACGCTCAAGTCGCCGCGGGCCAGCGCGGGTTTGAGGATATTGCCGGCGTCCATGGCGCCCTCGCCGCCGCCTCCCGCCCCGACGACGGTGTGGAGCTCGTCGATGAAGAGGATGACGCCCTTGTCGGCTCCGGTGACCTCGTCGATGACCTTCTTCAGCCGTTCCTCGAACTCGCCCCGGTACTTGGAGCCGGCGACCATCCCGGCCAGGTCGAGGGAGACCACCCGTCGGTTCCGCAGCGCCTTGGGCACTTCCTCGGCGACGATGCGTTGGGCGAGCCCCTCGACGATCGCGGTCTTGCCGACGCCGGGGTCGCCGATGAGGACGGGGTTGTTCTTCGTCCGGCGGGAGAGCACCTCGACGGTCTGCTCGATCTCCTCGGCCCGGCCGACCACCGGGTCCAGCTTTCCGCTGCGCGCCTCGTCGGTGAGGTCCCGGCCGTATTCGTCCAGGGTGGGGGTGTCGCCGTGGCCACCCTGCGCGGGCTGCCGGTCGCCGCGGGTGGCGCCCTGCTCCCGCGCGCCCTCGGGGCCGAGGGCCTGGGTGAGGCCGGAGCGGGGGTCCTCCAGGAGCGCGGCGAGGATGTGCTCGGGGCCGATGTAGGAGGCGCCGGCGGCCTGCGAGCGGGCGTGCGCGGCGAGCAGGGCGCGCTTGGCGGCCGGGGTGAGCGCGGGCTCCCCGTTGCCGGTGCCGGCGGGTAGCTGTCGGGCGATGTCCTGGGCGAGTTGGTCGGGGTCGGCGTCGGCCTGCTCCAAGAGGTGCCGGGAGGCCGGCACTTGGGTAGCGGCCCACAGCAGATGGCCGGTGTCGAGGTCGGAACCGTCCTCGGCGGCGCGTTTGCCCGCCGTCGCCAGGAGTTCGTGTGCGGAGTCGCTGAGCAGGCGCCCGATGGGGACGCGTTGGACGGCCGGTGGGGAGGCCGCCGGGCTCATGCCGAAGAAGCGGTTGAAGAGGTCGGAGAACGGGTCGCTGGACCCGAAAGGCGAAGTCGTCACCATGACCACCCGTCCGGCGGGCAGCGCCACGGTGGTGTGCTGCCGGCCGTAGTCGATTGCCCGTACCCGGACAATTCTTCGCCGGGCGGTCCGGGGCGGCGACTGGAGGCGGGGTCCGCCACGGCAAATAGGGGTGCCGCCCGCCCCGCCGGGACTGTAACGTGCCCAGCCGTTGATCAGCACTTACCCGGGAAGGGCTTCGATGGTTTCGGAACTCGTCAGCATCTGGGCGGCCGGCTGGGTCGTCTCGCGCCGGCGCCCGCGCGCGGTCGAGCACCCCTGGGGCTACTACATCGACGTGGGCCGCCCCGACCAGATCGGCCGCCATGTACTGCCCGACCCCGACGCCTCCTCGGTGCGCGCTGCCGCCGCTTCCGTCACCGTCCCGCACACCTGGCTCAAGATGCCGGTGGAGTTGGCGACGGCGGAGCCCTGGCTCCCGGCGGGCTGGGTGGCGGACGAGGAGGAAACGGGGCACCTGATGGCCGCGGATCTGCGGGCCACCCGCCCGACGCCGCTCGACGGCTACCGCACGACCGTGGACCGCGCCGACGGCGTCACCTGCGTCCGGGTCTACGACACCGACGGCGGGCTGGCCGCCCGGGGACAGATGGCGGTCCTGGGCCCGGCCGGCGTCGTGGACCAGGTGGTGACCGAGGAGGCCCACCGCCGGCGCGGCCTGGGCGACTTCGTGATGCGCACGCTCGCCGACCACGCCGTGGCCGAGGGCGCACACCTGGGTGTCCTGGGTGCGACCGACGCGGGCCGCGCCCTGTACGAGACGCTCGGCTGGCGGCGGTGCGCGAGCCTGGCGGCCTGCATCTACCGCCCGTAGCCAGCCGCCGAGTCGGCCCCGCTCGACCGTCTTCCGGGCTCCGCTTGACCCTCACATCAGTGTGAGGGTTCGACGATGCGGATCAAGGAAACCGCCCACGACGGACCCGAGGTGAGCCCCATGGACAACCAGCTCTACGACTACAGCCCGATCACCGAACGCGCCCCGATCTCCTGGCCTGGCGGCGCCCGGATCGCCTTCTACGTCGGGGTGAACGTCGAGCACTACCAGGTCGACCGGCCCTCGACGAGCATCTTCCCCGGCACCACCGGCCTCGCCCCGGACCCGCTCAACTACGGCTGGCGCGACTACGGCCCGCGGGTGGGCATCTGGCGACTGATGGAGAGCCTGGACCGGCACGGCATCCGCGCCAGCGTGCTGCTCAACTCCGATGTCGGCGAACGCTATCCGCAGATCATCGAGGCCGGCCGGGCCCGCAACTGGGCCTGGCTCGCGCACGGCAAGAACAACTCCGTCCTCCAGGCGGACATGACCCCCGACGAGGAACGGGCCTATCTGACCGAGGTGGTCGACACCATCGAGCGGACCACCGGCCACCGCCCGCGCGGCTGGCTCGGTCCGGCCCTCACCGAGACCTTCCGCACCCCCGAGCTCCTCGCCGAACTGGGCCTGTCCTACGTGCTGGACTGGACCAACGACGACCAGCCCTACCGCCTCAACGTCCCCGGCATGTTCAGCGTCCCGTATCCCATCGAGCTCAACGACATCAGCCTGTTCGTCGGCAAGAGCCTCAGCGGCCCGGACTTCGTGCAGATCGTCAAGGACCAGCTGGACCAGCTCTACGCCGACGCGGCCGGCAGCGGCCGGGTGATGTCGCTGGCGCTGCATCCGTTCGTCATCGGCCAGCCGTTCCGTCACACGTACCTGGACCAGGCGCTGGAGCTCGTTGCCCAGCACCCCGGGGTGTGGCTGACCACCAGCGACGAGATCGCCGAGCACTACGCCCGGACCACCGCCGGGCAGCCGGCCTGACGGCGGCGCCCGGTACGCGGGCCGCCAACCGCTGTACCGGGCACCACCCCAACGCCACGTACCACCGCGCTCACCAGCCTCCCCTTCCGCCCGATTGATTACATTTGCCCCATGTATCAGTCGGAGGACACAGCGTCGGCCCCCGCCCCCGCGACCGCGGTACTGACCGGTTTGGGAGCCTGGCTGCCGCCGCACGAAGTCACCAACGACGATCTCTGCGCCCATCTGGACACCTCGGACGCCTGGATCCGCGAGCGGATCGGCATCGCCGTGCGCCGCCGCGCCGACCCGAAGACGGCCACCGGCGACCTCGCGGCCGAGGCCGGCGCCCGGGCCCTGCGGTCCGCCGGCGTGACCGGCGTGGACGCGGTGGTACTGGCCACCACCACGCCGGACCACCCGTGCCCGGCCACCGCCCCGGATGTCGCCGCCCGGCTCAAACTGGGCAACGTCGCCGCGTTCGACATCGCCGCCGGCTGCTCCGGCTTCCTGTACGCCACGACCGTGGCGGCCGGACTGATCCGCTCCGGGACGGCCGGGCGGGTGCTGGTCATCGGCGCCGAGACGATGTCCGCCATCATCGACCCCGACGACCGGTCGACCGCGCCGATCTTCGGGGACGGTGCGGGCGCCGCCGTCCTGGAGGCCGGCCGCCCCGGACAGGCCGGTTCCCTGGGCGAGGTGGTGTGGGGCAGCGACGGCGAACGCACCGAGGCCATCGTGATCCCGGTCGGCGGCGCGCGGAACCGCGACAGCCGGGACACCGCGCCGAAGGCCGAACGCCACGTCAGGATGCGCGGCAACGAGGTGCTCCGGCACGCCGTCCGCCGCATGACGGCCGCCGCCAACCAGGCTGCCGCGGCGGCGGGTTGGGCCCTTGAGGACGTCGATCGGCTGATCGTCCACCAGGCCAACGCCCGGATCAGCGCCGCCGTTTCCGAGGCGTTGGGCATCCCGCCCGAGCGGGTGCCGTCGAACATCGCGTCGGTGGGCAACACCGCCGCCGCCTCGGTCCCCCTGCTCCTGGCGGACGCCGCCGCCAACGGCGCCCTCCGCCCCGGCCACCGGGTGCTGCTGGTCGCCTTCGGCAGCGGCCTCGCCTGGGCCGCCACGACGCTCGTGTGGCCCGGCGGCCTCGAACCCGAGCGTTGACCGCGCGGCCCGCCCCCACCGGGGCACCGCCCCAACGCCCCGTCCCCGTAAGGAAGTGACCACCATGTACGACCAGTTGAAGGACCTCCTCGTCACCCGCGCCGGGCTGCCCGGCGAACCGATCGTCCCGGAAGCGTCGTTGGCCGCCGCCGGCATCGATTCCATGGCCGTCACCGTGCTGTCCATGGCGCTGGAGGACGTCATGGGCGTGGCGATCGACGAGGACGAGCTGTCCGCGGCACCGTCCGTCGCCGCGCTCGCCGAGCTCATCGCCGACCGCGCCGCCGCGGCCGTCCCGTCCCCGTAGCCGGGAGGCGCGCCATGGAAACCGTGGAGGCCGATGAACGCCTCGTCCCCCTGGCCCTGCGGGGCATGAACTACGCGTGCCGGATCCTCACCCCCCGGCGCCCCTACGGCACCGAACCGCTCGTTCTGATCGGCGGCGCCCTCCAGGACATGTACTCCTGGCCCCGCCTGGAGCGCCGGCTGTCCGCCCACACCACGCTGACGCTGATGGACCTGCCGGGCACCGGAAACGCCGACGATCTGGCCGCCTCCGCCGGCATCGAGTTCCTGGTCGAGGCCACGCTGCACGCCATCGACCGCCTCGGCGCGGACCAGGTCAACATCCTCGGCGCCTCCTTCGGCGCCCCCATCGCCTACCGCCTGGCCCAATCGCACCCGGGCCGCGTCGCGCGTCTGCTGCTCGCCGGGGCCACCCCCCGGCTCGGGCCGCGGCTGACCGCGATGGTCCACCGGGGCCTCGCCTTGGCCGGGAGCACGGGCTCCTCGCCGGCCGACGAAACCGCCCGCCGCGACTACGCCCGCACCATCGTCGACATCCTCGTCAACGACGCCACCCGGCACGAGGTCGCCCAGGGCCCGGCCGCCGCCCGGCTCCTGGAACGCGAGTTGATGCGGGACTCCCAGAGTGCCGCGCTCCGCTACGCGGCCTGCCTTGAGCACCTCTTGGACATCGACCTCTGCCCACCCGGCGGCATTTCCGGCCTCCCCGCGCTCGTCTTCACCGGCGAACACGACTGCACCAGCACCCCGGCGGAGAACGAGGCCGTCGCCGCCACCATCGAGGACTGCACCTTCCTCCTCCTCCGCGACGCCGACCACATGGCCCACCTGGAGCGCGAGGCCGAATACGCCGACCTGGTCACCCGCTTCCTCCGCGACCAACCGGTACACGGGCTGCCGTATTGCCTGCCCAGCGGGCAGTTGCAGGGGCAGTAGGGACGGTTCCGTTGGGCGCCGCGCCCCGCCGGTCGTTGCCGCGTGCGGTGCCTCGGGGCGGATCGGCGGCGGGCCAGGGCGTCGTCAACCCTGCGGATCGGGAGCCAGCAGGCCGGCCAGCACCCGCCGGACGACGCGCTCGAAATGGGCCCCGCTGCCGGCGGCGTGGCCGGCGGCGCCGGGGAGCGCCCCGCCGGTCGGGCCGTTCGCCGCGCCGGTGGTCAACGCCCGTGCCAGCAACGGGTGCGCGCCGCGTCGGGCGGCCGTGTCCAGGTAGGCGGCCTGCGCCGCCTGGCGGCCCGTAGGGGATCGGCGGGCGCGGAGTTCCGCCCCGGACAACATGGCGACCAGGGCGTTCAGCACGCCCACCGCCTCCAGTTTGGCCGGCCCGGTCAGCCCCGCCACCGGCTCCAGCGCGCGCAGCGCGAACTCCAGGTAGTCCAGCGCCCTCGGTCCCGCCCGTAGGGCCTCCGGTGCCACCTCCAGCAGCCAGGGATGGCGCAGTTGGACCCGCTGCGTCCGGGCGGCGAGCGCCACCAGGTCCGTCATCGGGTCTCCCGTAAGCGCCACGTCGAGATCGACCTCCCCGGTGGCGGCGTCGACCATCAGGTCCACCAGGTCGTCCCGGCCGGCGACGTACCGGTAGAGCGAGGCGGGCCCGGTGCCCAGCTCCCGGGCGACCTGCCGGACGGAGACGGCGGCCAGTCCGCCCGCGTCGGCGAGCCCGATCGCGGCCTCGGTGAGCTGCTCGCGGCTCCGCTCGGGCGCGGGTCCGCGCGCACCCCGCGCGGGCCGCTCCCACACCAGCACCATCTCTTCCGCATCCGTCCCCGGGTCCCGCTTGCCGGCCAACTCGCCTCACCTGCCCCTTTGTTCATCCGTCCGGTCAGTGGTAAGCATAGCTCCATAACCGCGAACGGTGTTCGCAGTATTCGCCGCAGCGGCGCCGGACGGAAGGACCGCACACCGCCATGAACGGGAAACGAGACGACGCAATGCGGAACGAAGGGGCTCTCCAGGAGGGAGGCGAGGGCTCGGGCTCGGCTACCTGGAGCGCGACCCGGTGGGCCACCAACGGGGAAGTCCGGCTGGCCTACGACCAGTTGACGCCCCGCCACCCCGAAGGAGAGCCGCTGCTCCTGGTGACCGGACTGGGCGCCTCCAGGCGATGGTTCCCCACCGGCCTGGCCGAAGTACTGGCCGCCCGGGGCTTCGACCTCGCCCGGTACGACCAACGGGACGGGGGCGAATCCACCCACCTGCCGCCCACCGCCACCACCAACCCCCTCTCCTCCCTCCTCCGCAGGCGCGGCGACGCCTACACCGCCGAGGACATGGCCGACGACGCCGTCGCGGTGCTGGACGCGCTGGGCTGGGACTCCGCGCACCTCTTCGGCATGTCGCTCGGCGGCGCGGTCGCCCAACGCGTCGCGCTGCGCCACCCCCGACGCGTCCGCACGCTGACCTCCGTGTCGGCCGTCCCCGGGGACATCGCCGGACCGGCCACCCTGCGCCACGTCCGGCTCCGCACCCTCGCCCGGCTCAGCCGCATGCGGTACCCCAGCACCCCCGGTGGCCACATCGAGGCCGGCGTGGCACTCGCCCGCCTCCTCGGCTCCCCCGCCCGCCCCTTCGACGAGCGGGCCGTCCGGGCCCAACTCGCCGACGCCCCCGACCCCGGTATCCTCGACGCCCGTAGCCAGAGCCGGCAGATCGGCGCCCAGTGGCACGGCCCGACCATCGACCGCATCACCGCGCCGACCCTCGTCCTGCACGGCCTGGACGACCCCCTCATCAAGCCGTCGGCGGGCCTGGCGGTCGCCGCACGCATACCGGGCGCCCGCTTCGTCCCACTCCCCGAAACGGGCCACGAGTTGCCACCACACGTGTGGCACGACATCGCCCACCACGTACGCCGGCTCGCCGACGGCTGACGCACACCGCCCACGAGCCGCCGCCCCAACTGGTCGGCGCCCGCCGCCAGTAGGGCGCCGGGGCGGCGGTTGCGCCGGACGCAGCAGCGCCCGTTTGACGGGGCAGACGGGACCACCGACGTTGGGGGCGGGGCCGAAGCCGTCGGACGGCCGACGGGCAACCGGGAGAGGCGGATCACGATCGTGCAGAGCATGCCGGCCGACGGCGCACCACGGCAGTTCACCCGCGACAAGAAGGTCTACTTCCACCACTGCGACCCCGCCGGAGTCGTCTTCTTCGCGCAGTACCTGGTCTTCCTGAACGAGATCGTCCAGGAGTGGTTCGAGGCCGGCCTGACCGTCGACTACCCCGAACTCCTCCTGGAGCGGCGCATCGGCATGCCGACCGCCCGCGTCGAATGCGACTTCCTGGCCCCGAGCACCCTGGGTGACACGCTGCGCTTCACCCTGTCCGTGGAGCGGACCGGCAAGAGCTCGTTCCACCTCCTACTGGTCGGCACGGGCCCGGACCCCTCGGACGTACGGGTGCGCATCAAGGCCGCGCTGGTGTGCACCTCTCTCGACACCCACCGGGCGGTCCCCCTCCCCGACGACGTCCGCACCGCGCTCCAGGAGTGGCCGGCAACGAAGCTGAGCATCTGACGGGCGCGCCACTTCCACGGAGACATACGGGCGCCCACCGGTCCCGCCGTCCCAGTAGCCGACGCACTCTTGCGGGCGCACACCAGGCGCTGTGGACTTCCCCGGTGACGACGACTCGCACCCTGTACGTGATCGCCTGCGCCGCCCCGCCGGTCCGCCGCATCGACGTGCCCGTCCGCGCCGCCCAGAGCGCCGGCTGGGACGTCTGCGTGGTGCTGACGCCCGCCGCGTATCGGTGGGCATCCGAGGACACCGACGGCGCGGTCGAGGCCCTGACCGACCTCACCGGGCACCCGGTCCGCCACCAGTACAAGCTGCCGAGCCAGCCGGACGTACTGCCGCCGCCGGACACCCTGTTGGCCGCCGGCATCACCGTGCCGCTCGGGGCGACGGCTTCACACCGCACCCGCCGAAGGCCGGGAATCCCGACGCCTACCCCTGGCAGGCCGCCCTGGACGCGCTGCCTTCCTAGGGCCCCTCCAACCCTGACCCTGGGGACACTGCCTAGCGCACCCCTCACCCGACGCGTCCCGCTTCGCCCGTCTTGCCGCCGCCCTTGTCCGCCCGTATGCACCTTGACGCCACCAACGGGCGGGCATCCTCAGGGAAGCGTGCTCTACTGCCGCAGCACGACCCCCCACCCTTCCGCTGCACGAAGGAGACTGCGCACATGCCGCATCGCCGGACAACAGCTGACACTTCCCCCACTCCCCCAACTGCCGCCTCGGGCCGCCCGGCACCGAGCCGTAGATGGGTACTGGCCGGGCTGGCCGCGGCGGCCCCGGCGATCCTCACGGCTTGCGGCGGCCACAAGGAGGCCGCAGCCGCCATCGCTCCGCACGGGCCCGGGAAGGCCGCGCCCGGGGACTCCACCGTCATCATGATCATCAGGCACGGCGAGAAGCCCGACAAGCACCACCCCGGCATCGACGAACACGGCCACGAGGACCACAAGTCGCTCACCCAGCGCGGCTGGGACCGGGCCAACGGGCTGCCCAAGCTCTTCGACCCGCCGGCAGGAAAGCCCCTCCCGGCCGGCCTCCAGCGCCCGCGGACCCTCTACGCCGCCACCGACCAGGGCCCGAACGCCGGCGCCCACCGGATGCGACAGACCGTCACCCCGCTCGCCCATCACATGGGCCTCAAACTCAACCTGGATTACGCGGAGTCCGAGGAGAGCAACCTCGCGAAGGCCGCCCTCGCCGCCACCGGCCCGGTGCTGATTTGCTGGGAGCACAGCCGCATCCCTGACATCGTCGACGCGCTCGGCGCCTCGGACACCGGCGTCCCGCACAAGTGGCCCGACCGCTTCGATCTGGTCTGGGTCTTCACCCACGCCAAGGGCTCCTGGGCCTTCCACCAGGTCAACCAGCACCTGCTGCCTGGCGACGCCTGACGGGACACCCCGGAGTACCGCTCGCAGCCGTCCCATACCGAGGGTTGGCACCCCTTCTGCTGATCAACCCAGGGTGGGAGCCCACCTTTCCACCCGCGCTCCGATGCCCCAGCACCCCACCGACTGATGCAATGTCCTCAGAACGCCAGCCAGTAAGGCTTGTTGAGGAGGTGACAGCGGCAAGACAGCGGGGTCTTCCCCGCACACAGGGCACATGATCACGGGGAGCGCAGCATGTCGGACAAGGTGTCACACCCATTCTTCGCACGGCTCTATCCACGCATCAGCGCCTATGCGGATGCCCACGGTTCGCTCGAACACCGACGGGAGTTGCTCGCGGGCGCCCGGGGCAGAGTGGTCGAGATCGGTGCGGGGATCGGCTCCAACTTCCGGCACTATCCGGCGGAGGTGGAGCGGGTCTTCGCGGTGGAGCCCGAGCCCAGACTGCGGGGCCTCGCCGCACGGGCCGCGGCCACGGCGCGGATACCGGTCGAGGTGCTGCCGGGTCGAGCGGAGCGCCTACCGCTCGACGACGCAAGCGTCGACGTGGTGGTGGCCTCACTCGTCCTGTGCACCATCGCGGACGTCCCCGCCGCGCTCGCCGAGGCCCTGCGGGTCCTGAAGCCGACCGGCGAACTGCGCTTCTACGAGCACGTCCGGGCGCAAGACCCTCGCGTCTACCGGCGGCAGCGCATACTCAATCCGCTCTGGCGGCTGGCCGGAGGGGGATGCAACGTCACACGGGACACGGAAGCCGCCATCCGGAGGGCGGGTTTCACGATCGAGACCGTGCGGCGGTTCGAGTTCCGCCCCGACAGCAGGGCGTATCCGGCATCCCCCTCGATCATCGGGACCGCCCGCCCGAGCGGCGCCTCCGGCTGACGAGCGGCAGCCGCAACGGGGAGGTGCGGAGGGGCTGTTGGGCTCCTCTGGTCTGCCTCACAGGCCAGAGGAGCGAGTCAAGCCACCGGGCCGGCCTCAGCGCCCTCGAACAGCGGCGGGCGCGGGCCGGGAAGGGAGGACGGGCCGGGCTGGGGGGGGCACGGGGCGGGCGGGGGGAGGGGCGGGGGGCAGGGGGCAGGGGCGGGGCAGGGGGCAGGGCCGATCACGGGGCGCGGTTCGGACATGGCGCGCTCGAAGCCAGGGCCGGCTGGAAGTCCTCGATGCCAGATGCCAGATGCCCGATACCGGTCCCCGATACCGAGCCCAGACACCGGTCCCGCTACAGGTCCCCGGAACGGAACCTCGACACGACCCCGGCCCCGACCCCGCCCCCAAGAACGGGGCTCCGATACGCCCCCCGACCCCAAGAACAGGGCTCCGACACGCCCCCGCCCCCCAGCCCCGTCCTCACCCCAGTGCCCGGTCCAGGTTGAATGCTGCGCTGATCAGGGCCAAGTGGGTAAAGGCTTGGGGGAAGTTGCCGATCTGTTCGCCGGTGCGGCCGATTTCTTCGGCGTAGAGGCCGAGGTGGTTGGCGTAGGTGAGCATCTTCTCGAAGGCGAGGCGGGCCTCGTCGAGGCGGCCGGCGCGGGAGAGCGCCTCGACGTACCAGAACGAGCAGATGGAGAAGGTGCCTTCCTCGCCGCGGAGGCCGTCGGGGCTGTTCTTGGGGTCGTAGCGGTAGACCAGGGAGTCGGAGACGAGTTCGTCGCCGAGGGCGTCCAGGGTGGAGAGCCACTTCGGGTCGGTCGGCGAGATGAACTTGGCGAGCGGCATCATCAGGACGGCGGCGTCCAGGACGTCGGCGCCCTCGTGTTGGACGAACGCCCCGCGCTCGGCGGACCAACCGCGCTGCATGATGCGCCGGTAGATCGCGTCGCGCTCCTTCCCCCAGCGGATCATGTCGGCGGGTAGACCGCGGTGGCGGGCGATGCGCATGGCGCGTTCGATGGCCACCCAGCACATCAGCTGCGAGTAGAGGAAGTTCTGGATCTTGCCGCGGGTCTCCCAGATCCCCTCGTCCGGCTGGTCCCAGTTGTCGCACACCCAGTTGACCAGGCTGCAGACGGTGTCCCAGTGGTCGCTGGAGAGCGGCTGGCCCCACTTGTCGTAGAGGTAGAGGGAGTCGATCAGGGCGCCGTAGATGTCGAGTTGGAGCTGGTTGACGGCGTTGTTGCCGATGCGGACCGGGGCGGACCCCAAGTGGCCTTCGAGGTGCGGGAGTTCCAGTTCAGGGAGTTCGCTGCGGCCGTCGATGCCGTACATGATCTGGAGCGGGCCGTGGGCGCAGTCCTTCAGGCAGATCTTCGAGGAGAGGAAGTGCACGAACGACTCCGCTTCGTCGGTGAAGCCGAGGCGGAGCAGGGCGTAGATGCAGAAGGCGGCGTCCCGGACCCAGGCGTAGCGGTAGTCCCAGTTGCGCTCGCCGCCGATCTGTTCGGGCAGGCTGGTGGTGGGGGCGGCGACGATGGCGCCGGTCGGTGCGTAGGTGAGGAGTTTGAGGGTGAGGGCGGAGCGGTGCACCATCTCCCGCCAGCGTCCGCGGTAGCGGGAGTGGGCGAGCCAGCCGCGCCAGTAGCGCACGGTGGCACCGAAGAGTTGCTCGGCCTCACGGACGGCGCAGAAGCGGGGTTCGACGCCGTCGCCGATCCGGTCGAGGGCGAAGACGGCGGCCTCGCCCTCGGCGAGGGTGAACGAGGCGTGGGCGTCCGGTCCGTCGATGTCGACGGGGACGCTGGAGGTGAGCGCGAGGGAGAGTTCCGATGAGTCGAAGACGGTCAGGCCCTGGTGGTGGCCGGTGACGGTGTGCGTCTGCCGCCCGTAGTCGAAGCGGGGCGCCACGCGGACGTGGAACGGCAGGGAGCCGCGGACGCAGAGCACGCGTCGGATCAGCCGGTGCCGGTCGGCCTCGCGGGAGTCGCCGACGATGGGCATGAAGTCCTGGACTTCGGCGACGCCGTTGTCCGCGAAGAAGCGGGTGATGAGGATGTTGGTGTCGGGGAAGTAGAACTGCTTGGTGCGGGCCGGTACGTCGGGGGCGAGGGCGAAGGCCCCGCCGCGGTCGGCGTCGAGGAGCGCGGCGAAGACGCTGGGGGCGTCGAAGCGGGTACAGCAGTACCAGTCGATGGTGCCGTTGGTGCCGACGAGGGCGGCGGTGCGCATGTCGCCGATCAGGCCGTGTTCGGCGATGGGGACATAGCGCGGGGCATCGGCCCTGCTGGGGCGGAGGCTCGTGGTGGGTGTCGTCAGGAGCCCCGTGGGCGTCGTCATCTGGCCTCCCCTGCGCTGGGGGAACGAGCAGGAGCAGTGGATTCAGGCTACCTCCGGGCGGGTCGGCGTCGCCCGTCCACGGCTGCCGCCGGTCCGTGGGCGGTGCGGAGCCATGGCCAGGACGTAAGAGAGCCGCAAATTCCGTCGCCGGCCGGGTCGGTGTGGGTGGGCGAGGGCCTAGATTCGGTGCTGGCCGGGAGGCGGCCGTGGACGGCGGACGCGCAGGTCGGCGGCGGTCCGTGGACCCCATGCCGATGCTGTCGAACCTGCGCGCCCTGGCTGTGTGCGCCTGGGTACCGGGACGGGCGTCTCCTGGCTCCTTCTTCCGTATCCGCCGCTCCAGAAAGCCTGCGCGCATGCCTGCTGCCCCGTCCCGCGTCCCCGTCCCCTCGCCGACGGCTCCGGAGCACGCCATGGGGGACGTCCCCGTGCGTGGCGCTGGTGGGTCCGGAGGCGGTTCGGGTGGTCACCATCGAGGTCAGCGGCGGCGACGGGCGCCGGCCGGGTTGTTCGATCCGCGGGTGTTGCTGACGGCGTTGCCGGAGGCTATGCGGAAGCTGCATCCGCGGGCGCTGGCCAGGAATCCGGTGTTGTTCGTGGTGGCCTGTGGTTCGCTGCTGACGACGCTGTCCGCGGTGTTGTATCCGTCGGTGTTCAGCTGGGTGATCAGCGGGTGGCTGTGGCTGACGGTGGTGTTCGCGCAGCTCGCGGAGGCGGTCGCCGAGGGGCGGGGCCGGGCGCAGGCGGCGTCGTTGCGCCGGGCCCGGACGGATCTCATGGCGCGGCGGTTGCGGGACAACTGGCGGGTGGGGGTGCATCTGGAGAGTGCGGTCACCGAGACGGTGCCGGCGTCGGATCTGCGGCCGTTCGACTTCGTGGTGATCGAGGCGGGCGAGGCGGTGCCGGCGGACGGTGAGGTGGTCGACGGGGTGGCCAGCGTCGACGAGTCGGCGGTGACCGGGGAGTCGGCGCCGGTGTTGCGGGCGGCGGGTGGTGACCGGTCCGGGGTGACGGGCGGTACGACGGTGTTGTCGGACCGGATCGTGGTGCGGGTGACCTCGCGGTCCGGGCATTCCTTCCTGGATCGGATGATCGCGCTGGTGGAGGGTGCGGCGCGGCAGCGGACGCCCAACGAGATCGCGCTGCACATCCTGTTGGCCGCGCTGACCATCGTGTTCATCCTGGTGGTGGTGACGCTCCAGCCGATGGCGTCGTACGCGGGTGCGGCGCAGCAGACGGCGGTGTTGGTGGCGCTGCTGGTCACGTTGATCCCGACGACGATCGGGGCGCTGTTGTCGGCGATCGGCATCGCGGGAATGGACCGGTTGGTGCAGCGGAACGTGGTGGCGATGTCGGGTCGTGCGGTGGAGGCGGCGGGGGATATCAACACCCTGTTGCTCGACAAGACCGGGACGATCACACTGGGTCACCGGGAGGCGGTGGCGTTCGTGCCGATGCCGGGGGGTGATGAGCTGGCGCTCGCGGATGCCGCGCAGTTGTCGTCGTTGGCGGACGAGACGCCGGAGGGGCGTTCGGTGGTGGCGCTGGCGCGGGAGAAGTACGGGTTGGAGGCGCCGACGGAGGGGGAGCTGGCGTTTGTGCGGTATGTGGCGTTCAGCGCGCGGACGCGGATGAGCGGGGTGGACCTGCGTTGGGCGGACGGTTCGGAAGCTGCGGACGGGTCCGGGTCGGGTGGTCGGTATCCGGGTGAGGTGGTGATCCGCAAGGGGGCGTCCGCGCAGATCATCGAGTGGATGGGGCAGTTGGGGGGTGAAGTGCCCGCGGAGGCGCGGTTGTTCAGCGATGCGATCAGCGCGGCCGGGGGGACGCCGTTGCTGGTGGCGATGGAAGACCGGCGGGGGCCGCGGGTGTTGGGGGTGGTGCATCTGAAGGACGTGGTCAAGGAGGGGATTCGGGAGCGGTTCTCCGAGCTGCGGCGGATGGGCATCCGGACGGTGATGGTCACCGGTGACAATCCGTTGACGGCGCGGGCGATCGCGCACGAGGCGGGGGTGGATGACTATCTGGCGGAGGCCACTCCGGAGGAGAAGCTGGGGTTGATCGTCCGGGAGCAGGCGGGCGGGCGGCTGGTGGCGATGACCGGTGACGGGACGAACGACGCACCGGCGTTGGCGCAGGCGGACGTCGGGGTGGCGATGAACACCGGCACTTCCGCCGCGAAGGAGGCCGGGAACATGGTGGATCTCGACTCCAACCCGACGAAGCTGATCGAGATCGTGGAGGTGGGCAAGCAACTGCTCATCACGCGCGGGGCGTTGACGACGTTTTCGATCACCAACGATGTGGCGAAGTACTTCGCGATCATTCCGGCGATGTTCGCGGGGGTGTATCCGGGGTTGTCGACGCTGAACGTGATGGAGCTGCACAGTCCGACGTCGGCGATCACGTCGGCGATCATCTTCAATGCGCTGGTGATCGTGGCGCTGATTCCGCTGGCGTTGCGCGGGGTGCGGTATCGGCCGGCGTCCGCACACGACCTGCTCCGTCGGAACCTGGCGTTCTTCGGCCTGGGCGGCCTGGTGGCGCCGTTCCTCGGGATCAAGCTGATCGATCTGTTGATCTCGGGGATTCCGGGGCTGGGTTGAGGCGCGGGCCGGGTCAGCCGACGTGGACGCGGGGGCGTCGGCTGCGGTCCGGTTCGGCCTCGCGGAGCACTTCCCGGGTGACGGGGGCGACTTCGCCCTGGCCGAAGAGGAAGTAGCGCAGGAATTGGGCGAGGGGGTTGCCCTCGGTCCATTCGAAGTAGATGTGCGGGCGTTGTCCGGTGGTGTCGCGGATGTGGAGGAGGAGGGCGGCCAGCGCGTTGGAGACGGCGGCGCTCTCCAGTTTGAGGACGCGGTAACGGTCGTGCACGACATGGCCGTTGACGTGCAGTTCGCTCTCGAATTCGGAGGGGTCGCCGATGGTGACCTCGACGAACACCAGGTCGTCTTCGGCGGGGATGTCGTTGTCGGCGCGGATCTGTTGGGCCTTGTTGCGGTATTCGGTGAGGTCGCCGCGGTGGGGTTCGTTGGCGATGAGGCGGATGCGGCGTTGGGCGATGTCGCGGACGAAGCGTTGGGCGGTGTCGTCCAGGACGACGGCGGTGACGCGGAGTTCGAAGGCGCGGGCGAGGCGTGAGGTGAAGGAGAGCAGGATGATGCCGGCGATGAAGCAGGCGCCGATCTTTACGCCGTCGGGACGTTCGATGATGTTGGTGATGGTGGTGTAGAGGAACACCACGGAGATCACGGCGAATCCGATGGCCCAGCGGTTCTGTTGGGCGCGGTGGGCGGCGATGGTGACGGCGATCGCGGCGGAGCTGATGAGGACCAGGACGCCGGTGGCGTAGGCGCCGCCCTGGGCGTCGACGTCGGCGTCGAAGAGCCAGGTGACCAGGAAGGCGACGGCGGTGAAGACCAGCACCATGGGGCGGACGGCGCGGGCCCAGTGGGGCGCCATGCCGTAGCGCGGGAGGTACTGCGGCATCAGGTTGAGCAGCCCGGCCATCGCGGAGGCGCCGGCGAACCAGAGGATGGCGATGGTGGAGATGTCGTAGACGGTGCCGAAGGCGGGGCCGAGGTATTGGTGCGCGAGGTAGGCGAGGGCGCGGCCGTTGGCCGGTCCGCCGGGGCGGAAGGCGGGGGCGGGGATGAGGAGGGTGGTGACGAAGCTGGTGATGATGAGGAAGATGCTCATGATGACGGCGGCGGTGGTCAGCAGCTTCTTGGCGCCCCGGATCCGACCGGTGGGGCGGGCCTCGGTGTCGTCGGGGTCGCCCTCGATGTGCGGCATGACGGCGACGCCGGTCTCGAACCCCGAGAGGCCGAGGGCCAGTTTGGGGAAGACCAGGAGGGCCACCGCGATCATGGCCGGAATGCTGCCGTGTTGGACGGTCAGCACATGGGTCCAGTCGGTGATGACGTGCTCGGCGGTGACGACGTGCCAGACGCCGGTGACGGCGACGACGGCGTTGAGCACGAGGTAGATGCCGACGAGGACGACGGCCACCCCGATCGCCTCCAGGAACCCCTTGAGGAAGACCGCGCCGAGCAGGGCGATGAGGACCAGCGTGACGATCATCTGGCGGCCTTGCAGGGCGCTGTGGACGTGAGGGTTCTCGACGAGGTGGGTGGCGGCGTCGGCGGCGGACAGGGTGATGGTGATGAGGAAGTCGGTGGCGGCGAAGCCCAGCAGGGTGAGGACGAACAGCTTGCCCTTCCAGAAGGACAGCAGGCGTTCGAGCATCGCGATGGAGCCCTGGCCGTGCGGGCTTTCGGTGGCGACCCGACGGTAGACGGGGAGCGCGCCGGCGAGGGTGACGACAACCAGGACGAGGGTGGCGATGGGTGAGAGGAGGCCGGCGGCGAGCGCGGCGATGCCCGGTTGGTAGCCGAGGGTGGAGAAGTAGTCGACGCCGGTCAGACACATCACGCGCCACCAGCGCTGGCCCCGGTGGGCGGGTTGTTCGGCGGGGGCGCGGTGCGCGGCGCCGAGGTCGGCGAGGCCCTGGAGCATCCAGGCGCGCAGGCGTTGCCGCGCACTGGGCGTGGCACCGGCAGGGGCGGAGGCGGCCATCGTGTGCTCCCGTCGTACACCGAAAGGATCCGGCCATCGTTAGGCGGCGGGGTCAGCGTACGCATTTCCGGGGGCGGGGCCGTGGCGTTCGGAGACTGGCGGGGGTCGTGTCTCGGGAGTGACGAATGAGTCGGCCGGGTTTCAACGGGGTTGGGCCGGCGTCCCGTTGGAGGGGGAGGGGCGTTCAAACGCCGCCGGGCCCAAGACCACCAATTCGGTGGAAAGCACGGGCTCTTCGCCCCGGTGCGGCGGGGGGTGCCTGAGGATCGCTGGAGGAGGAGGGGTCCTGACCGATCGGGATGCGGGAGGCGGAATGGCACGGTCATGGCTGCGGGGCGGGGTGGCGGCGGTCGCGGTGCTGGGGGCGGTACTGATCGGAGTGCCGCCGGCGCCGGCGACGGCGGCGGAGCGGGCGGCGCTACAGACCCGCATCGTCGGCGGCAGGGACGCCGATGTGCGGGACGCGCCCTGGCAGGTGTCGGTGCGCACCCGCGGGGGCCACGTCTGCGGCGGTTCGATCATCCGCGCCGATGCGGTGGTGACGGCGGCGCACTGCACGGCGGGGATCCCGGCGGGCTCGCTGAGCGTCCGGGCGGGCAGCAGCGTGCGGGACACCGGCGGGCAGGTGGTGCGGGTGGCGCGGGTGCTCCGGCATCCGAAGTTCGACGCCGCGACGATCGACTACGACGTGGCGGTGTTGGAGTTGGCGTCGCCGCTGGCGCTCGGGGACGAGGTACGGGCCATCCCGTTGGCGGCGGAGGGCAAGGAGCCCGCCGAGGGCACCCCGGCGACCGTCACCGGCTGGGGCGCGACGCGGGACGGCGGCGCTCTGCCCGAGCACCTGCGGCGGGTCGATGTGCCCAAGCTGTCCGACGCGTACTGCAAGGGGGCCTACGGACCGGCCACGATCACGCCGCGGATGACCTGCTACGGCTATGTCGCGGGCCGCAAGGACGCGTGCCAGGGGGACAGCGGCGGGCCGTTGGTGGTGGACGGGCGACTGGCGGGGATCGCGTCCTGGGGGACGGGGTGTGCCGCGGCGGGGCATCCGGGGGTCTATACGAAGGTCAGCGATCCGGCGATCCACGCCTATATCGCGGGCTCCTAGGCCCTGTCCGATGGGGCATGGCCGGGCGCCTATGCTGGCGCGATGTTCGCTCCCGAGGGTCCCACGTTGCGTGAGCTCGCCGTGCAGGCGCTGTCGTCGGTGGAGCGGGGCTACGACCTGCTCGCGCCGAAGTTCGACCGCACGCCGTTCCGGACGCCGGATGCGGTGTTGCGGCCGGTGCTACGGGAGTTGCGGGGAATGGGGCCGTTCGCCAACGGGCTGGACCTGTGCTGCGGTACGGGTGCGGGCATGGCGGTGCTGGGGCAGGTGTGCCGGGAGCGGGTGACCGGCGTCGACGTCAGCGCGGGGATGTTGGCGGTGGGGCGGGCCCGCGGACCGGAGGGCGAGCCGGCGGCGGATGCGGGCGGTGGGGGCGGGCCGCGGTGGCAGTGGGTGCGGGCGGATGCGCGGGCGCTGCCGTTTCGGCCGGTCTTCGATGTGGTGGTGAGCTTCGGGGCGTTCGGGCACTTCCTGCCGCGGGAGCGACCGGGACTGTTCGGGCAGGTGGCCGGGGTGCTGCGGCCCGGTGGGCGGTTCGTGTTCCCGGTGCTGGCACCGGCCCGGCCGGGGTCGCCGGCGTACTGGACGCTGTTGGGTTTCGATGCGGCGATGCGGGTGCGCAATGCGCTGTGGCGGCCGCAGTTCGTGATGTACTACCGCGGCTTCCGGCTCTCCGAGGTGCGGGCGGAGCTGGCGCGGGCCGGGTTCGCGGTGGAGTGGCGCGCATTGCCTGAACTGGGTCGGCGCGCGGACGGGGGCCCCCGCGGGCGGCTGGTGGTCGCGACGCGCCTGGGCGCGCCGGCGGACTGAACGGTCCGGTACGAACGCGACGCGCGCACGTTCATTTGTGACCGTTGCGTGCCGCAACGTTGGCCAACTCCCGTGCTGGGTAGGCTTGTTCCCATGCCGCACCACAACGCCTCGCCGTTGCCGGAGTTCGCCACCCATGAACCACGCCACCCGGTCACGTCTGCGTCGTTGAGTCCTTCGTGATTTCCTATCCGGACCCCGTGACCGCCGGTGCGGTCACCTGTGACCTGTGCCATTACCGACGTCCCGCCGCCGGCGCGCCCCCCGTTGCGGTGCGGCCACCGGACGGCCCGCAGCGGCAGGTGCGGCTGTGCGCGCCGTGCCGCGAGGACCGTCCGGGCCGCCGGCGTCGCGAGCTGATCGAGGAGGACTTCAGCTGGCAGGCGATGTCCCGCCAGGCCCACGATCTCGCGGACGCCTACGCCGCCGGCCGGTGGCTGCCCTACGAGGACGAGCACCGCTGGGCGTTGGGCCTGTCCCGGACGTACTGGACCCGGCCCGCGTTGGAGGCCGCGCTGCGCGACCCCAACCCGTACCTCCGGGCCGGGCGCCTGGTCCGCGTGGTGGAGCCGCTCCCCCGCATCCTGGCCGTCGTCGGGCCCGGTGACCGCTCCCTGCGGCCGGTCCAGGCACTGCTGGACACCCTCGCGGTGTGGTCCACCCGGTCCTGACGCGCTGCCTGGCCGCGCGGCACGGACCGCGGTCCGGCGCCCGCACCGGCCGCGGCCGAGACGCGTCCGCCATGCGGCGGACCGGCCCTTGGGCCTGGGTGCGCCGCGCACCGGCCCCCGCACCGGCTTGCGACGATGGGCGACCCCACCCCGTCCGTCCCCCACCGTACGGAGCCGCCATGTCCGCCAGCACCGCTCTGCTCGTCGACGCGTTCGGTCGGATTCGCGAGGTCGTCGAGGAGGTGGTCGACGGGCTGGGGCCCGAGGAGCTCGGCAGCCGTCCCGACGGGCGGGGCAACTCCCTTGCCTGGCTGGTCTGGCACCTCACGCGGGTGCAGGACGACCACGTCGCGGGCGCGGCCGGTACCGAGCAGGTCTGGACCGCGGACGAGTGGTGCGCGGCGTTCGGTCTGCCGTTCGCCGAGGACGACACCGGCTACGGGCACTCCCGCCGGGACGTGGCGAAGGTGCGGGGCCTGACCGCCGAGTTGCTGACGGGGTATCACGCGGCGGTGCACGAGGGCACGGTGCGCTTCCTGCGCACGCTCGCGGTGAAGGACCTCGACCGGATCGTCGACCGGGGCTGGACCCCGCCGGTCACCCTGGGCGTCCGCCTGGTGAGCGTGGTCGCGGACGATCTCCAACACGCCGGCCAGGCGGCCTATGTGCGGGGCCTGTTGGGGAAGTGAGCCCCGACCGCGGGCGGACCCGCGGTCGGGGTCCGATCACTGCCGGGGCGGCAGGCGGTGCAACTCCACGTCGGTCAGCCGGCCGTCGGTGATCAGCGCGGTCAGGTAGGTGCAGTGCGGCTGCCGCCGACGGTCCGTCGGCGAACCGGGGTTGAGCAGCCGCAGGCCGGTGTCCGCCGTGGTGTCCCAGGGGATGTGACTGTGCCCGAAGACCAACACGTCGAGGTCGGGGAAGCGTTCGGCGCAACGGCGCTCCCGGCCCTCGGCGGGGCCGGTCTCGTGCACCACGCCCAGCCGCAGCCCGTCCAGTTCGGCGCGGGCCACCTCCGGCAGGCGGGCCCGCACGGCCGGGCCGTCGTTGTTGCCGTACACCCCGATCAGGCGGCGGGCGCGGGCCTGGAACAGGTCCACGGTGGCGGCGTCGGTCCAGTCACCGGCGTGCACCACCACGTCGGCGCAGGCCACCGCGTCGAGCAGCTGCGGCGGAACGGCCTTGGCGCGCCGGGGCAGATGGGTGTCCGAGATGAGCAGCAGGTGCAGCGGCACCGGGTCAGCGCTCCTGGGAGGTGGGGCGGACGGTGATCTCGTTGATGACGACCCGGGCGGGCTGGGTGACCATGAAGGTGATCGCGCGGGCGATGTCCTCGGCGTCCAGCCAGGTGTCGCGCGGCAGGCCGTGGGCGGCCGCCGCCTGGCTGCCGAGGGTCATCTCCGTGGCGGTCATGCCCGGTTCGACCAGTCCGACGCGCACGCCGCGGCCGGTCACCTCCTGGCGCAGGGCCTCGCTGAAGCTGCACACCGCGTGCTTGGTGGCGGAGTAGACGCTGTTGTCCTTGCGCGGCACCCGGCCGGCGACCGAGCTGACGGTCACCAGGTCCGCGGTGCCGCGCGGCGCCGACGCCACGGCCCGGAGCAGGTGCGGGAGCGCGGCGTGCGACATGCGCAGCACCGCCTTGAGGTTGAGGTCGACCATCCGGTCCCAGTCCTCGGGGTCGCTGTCGGTCACCGCGCCGCGGGCGCCGTAGCCGGCGTTGTTCACCAGGACGTCGAGGCGGCCGAAGTGCTCCACGGTGCGGCGGACCGTCTGCGCGGCCTGCGCGCCGTCGGTGAGGTCGGCGGCCAGGGTGAGGGTCGGGGCGGTGCCCTGCGCATCGAGGGTCGCGGCCAGTTCGGCCAGCCGCTCGGCGCGGCGGGCGACGAGGGCGAGGGCGCACCCCTCGCGCGCCAGGGCGTGTGCGGTGGCGGCGCCGATGCCGCTGGAGGCGCCGGTCACCAGCGCGACGGTGCCGGCCAAGGGGCGGCGGTCGGTGGGGGCGGTGGCGCGGTCCGCGGGCGTCGGGGTGTCGGTGCTGCCGGTGGACATGATGGCGTGGTGCTCCTCGTCGTCGGTGGCTCTCCCCCGTTCCGGTCCCGGGAGACCTACCCCGCCGGGAAACCGATGCAGCATCACGGCAGGCGCGTGGCCGGCGCGTTGGCCCGTGCCGGCGACCGGGCAGTTCGGGGCGGGGGCGGTGCGAGTGCCCCAACAGCGGGTATCACCCTGGTGCATCCGCTTCTCATGCTCCTTGGAGCCGCTCATGAAGCACACCCATCCCCTGCCCGGGGACATCGGGCTCACCCAGATATCCGGTGCCACCGGCCAGTTGATCCGCTTCGGCCAGTGGATCAACGGAGACGGCTTCGCCGACTACGAACACGCCTTCCTGGTCCTGCCCGAGGACCGGCTGTTGGAGGCCGAGCCGGGCGGCGCCCGCATCCGGCCGCTCAGCGAATACCAGGGCACCGACGTCCGCTACGTGTGCCCCAAGCGCCTCACCGAGCAGCAGCGCGAACGGATCTGCTCGGCGGCCGACCACTACGTGGGCGTGCCCTACAGCTTCCTCGACTACCTCGCGATCGCAACCCACCGCATCCACCTGACCGTTCCGGGGCTGCGCCGCTACGTGGCCAGCACCCACCACATGATCTGCTCCCAACTCGTGGACAAGTGCTACCAAGACGGCGGCGTCCAGCTCTTCTCGGACGGCCGCTGGCCGGGCTACGTCACGCCGATGGCGCTCTACAAGCTGTTGGCCGGCTGAAACCGGCGGCATCGGCGGGCGGTTGGGGCGCTCCTCGGGCCTGGCCCGGCGTGCGGGCGTGCCGGGCGGACCGGCACGCCCGCGGGTCGCTCAGGTGCCGGCCTTGTGGCCGTAGACGTACACGGCGGTGCCGTAGTGCAGCAACGACCAGTACTTCTTGGCGTCGTTGGGGCGCATGTTGATGCAGCCGTGCGAGCCCGGGGCGGACCAGACGCTGCCGCCGATGGCGTGGAACGCCTCGCCGCCGTCGAAGAACTGGCTGTATGGCATGGCCGAGTGGTAGATCGTCGACACGTGGTGCAGGTGCCGCCAGTAGACGTGCGACAGGCCGGTGCGGGTCGCCCCGCCCTTGCGTCCGGTGCGGACCGGCACCGGCCCGTAGACCAGGCGGCTGCCGTCCTGGACCCAGCTGAGCTGGCGGGTCAGGTCGACGCAGGCGATCCGCCCTTTGTTGGTGGGGCACTTGTGGGCGCTGTTGGGGTGGCGACCGGCCGCCCGCTGCTTGGCCACGAGCTCCATCACGTTCCAGGTGACGGGGCCGGCGTAGCCGTAGTTGGGGGTGATGCCGTGGCTGTTCTGGAAGGCGCGGATGGCGCGGCAGTCGGAGGGGGACTGCCGGCCGTCGACCCGGAGTCCGAGGAACCGCTCGGCCTGCTTCTGGTACGGGCCGCGCAGTCCGTAACAGCCCGACCGGTCGGCGGCCTGGGCGGGGGAGCTCAGGGCCACCGTCAGCGGGAGGGCGAGGGAGGTGAGGGCGAGCGCAGCGCCCGTTCGCCGGCCGAGGGCGCCGACCGCGGGTCTGCTCAGTCGTAAGGGTATGCGTCGCTTCATATCCGGTAGGACTCCCGACCTCGCGAGCCGGTTGCGGAGGGCGGCGGGACGTAGCGCCTTATGCGCCACAAAATCGGGTGGGGCGGCGCCGGTTGATTGTGGTTGATGGTGATTAGTGGCGCGTGCTGGTGGGTGCGGGGCGGTCGCATCGGTCACACCGCGCGGAGTTGGCGCCTCCGCAACCGCCCATGATGTGCGACAGCGCTGCGGATCGGCGGATACGACGGGATCGGCGCGCGTATCTGACGAGAATGTCTTGAACGGCCGCTAGAGGGTTGATGGTTGGCTCGTCGGCGCGCCGGTTCACCCCTCCCCCGCGCGTCCGGTGCCGTGCTCCGTTGAGTTCCGGAAGCCGAACAGGGCGTAGACGACCAGGCCGAGGGCGAGCCAGAGCGCGAAGCGGAGCCAGGTCAGCCGGTCCAGGTGGGCGATCAGCCAGAGCGAGCAGGCGACCCCGACGGCCGGGACCAGGGGGACCCATGGGGTGCGGAAGGCGCGCGGCAGGTCGGGGCGGGTCCGGCGGAGCACCACCACGGCGATCGCCACGACGATGAAGGCGGTGAGGATGCCGATGTTCGTCAGGTCGGCGGCCTCGCGGATCGGCAGGAGGCCGGCGATCAGGGCCGCGCCGATGCCGACCGGCCAGATCACCCTGGTGGGGACGTGTCGGCGCGGGTGGTTGCGGGCGAAGTAGCGCGGCAGCAGCCCGTCGCGGCTCATCGCGAACCAGACCCGGGTCACCGCCAGCATGTTGGCGAACGCGGAGGTGGTGATGCCGACGACGGCACCGACGGCGACCACCGTGCCCAGCCCGGCCAGGCCCACCGACGCCAGCGCGCCGGAGAACGGGCTCCGGACGTCGATGTCCCGGTAGTTCTGCATGCCGAGCAGGACGACGCAGACCGCCAGGTAGATCACGGCGGCGATGCCGAGCGAGAGGACGATCGCTTTCGGCAGCACCCGCTTCGCCTCGGCACTCTCCTCCGCCGCCGCGCTCATCGCGTCATAGCCGTAGACCGCGAAGAAGGCGGTGGCCGCGCCGGTGAACACGCCACCGATCCCGTACGGCAGGAACGGGTGGTAGTTGTCCGCGGAGAGGTGGCAGGCGCCGGCGGCGACCACTACGGCCACGATGCCCAACTTCACGGCCACCAGGGCGGTTTCGAAGCGGGCGGACTGTTGGGTTCCGCGGGACAGGACGAAGGCCAGCAGCAGGCAGAGCAGAGCGGCGAAGAGGTCGAACCGGTGACCCGGGCCGGTGCCGGGTGCGCCCAGCATCCAGGCGGGGGCGTCGATGCCGAACCGCGTCAGGAGGTAGGAGAAGTAGCCGGACACCGCGATGGCCACGACGGCGACGATGGCGGTGTACTCCAGCAGCAGGTCCCAGCCGATGATCCAGCCGACGATCTCGCCGAGGGCGGCGTAGGAGTAGGTGTAGGCCGATCCGGCCTTGGGGATGGCGCCGGCGAATTCGGCGTAGCAGAGCGCGGCCGCGGCGCTGGCGACGATCGCGAGGAGGAAGGAGAGCAACACGCCCGGCCCGGCGTCCTGGTGGGCCACCACGCCGGCGAGCGAGAACACGCCGGCGCCGACCAGGCCGCCGAGGCTGAGGGCGACCAACTGCCACAGTCCCATGGTGCGGCGCAGGCCGCCCGCGGTCTCCGCCTCGGAGGCGTCGACCGGCTTGCGGCGGAAGACTCCGGCGCGGGAGAAGAGCGCCCTGGTGGGGGCCGTGGTCCCGGGCGGTGGCACGGGAGTTGAGCGGGGCATGGCAGCCCTCCGGTGGGTGCGTGCGACGGTCGGGGCCGGGCGCACGGGTGCGGTGGGCGGCCCGGCGCCCGGGGTGCGACGGCGTCAGAGCACGAGCCCGTGCGGGAACGGGTCGCGGGGGTCGAGCACATAGGTGGCGGTGCCGGTGATCCAGGCCCGGCCGGTGATCTCGGGTACGACGGCGGGGAGTCCGCCCACCTCGCCGGTGCCCACCAGCCGCCCGGTGAACCTGGTGCCGATGAAGGACTCGTTGACGAAGTCGGTGTGCAGCGGGAGTTCGCCGCGGGCGTGCAGCTGCGCCATCCGCGCCGAGGTGCCGGTGCCGCACGGCGAGCGGTCGAACCAACCGGGGTGGATCGCCATCGCATTGCGGGAGTGGCGGGCGGTGGAACCGGGCGCGAGGAACTGCACGTGCTTGCAGCCGGTGACGAGCGGGTCGACCGGGTGCACGGGCCGGTTCTGCTCGTTCACCGCGCGCAGCAGGGCCAGACCGGCGGCCAGGATCTCCTCCTTGCGGGAGCGGTCGAACGGCAGCCCGGTCCGGGCCAGTTCGACGATGGCGTAGAAGTTCCCGCCGTACGCCATGTCGTAGCGGATCTCGCCGAGGCCCGGGACGGTCACCGTGGCGTCCTGCTCGACCGCGAACGCGTCCACGTTGCGCAGCGTGACGTGTTCGGCGACGCCGTCGCGCACCGCGACCCGGGCCTGCACCAGCCCGGCGGGGGTGTCCAGGCGGACCGTGGTCTCCGGCTCGGTCACCGGCACCAGGCCCTGCTCCACCAACACGGTGGCGACCCCGATGGTGCCATGGCCGCACATCGGCAGGAATCCGCTGACCTCGATGTAGAGCACGCCCCAGTCGGCGTCCGGGCGGGTCGGGGGTTGCAGGATGGCCCCGCTCATCGCGGGGTGGCCGCGGGGTTCGTCGACCAGGAAGCGGCGCAGCGGGTCCAGGTGCGCCATCGCATAGCGGCGGCGCTCGGCCATGGTGGCGCCCGGGATGGGATCGACGCCGCCGGTGACGACGCGGGTGGGCATGCCCTCGGTGTGCGAGTCGACCGCGGAGATCGAACGGACCGTGCGGGGGGCGCTACCGCCCTCGGGCCGGGCGGTGCCCATCAGCCCGCCTGCTTCGCGAGCGCGGCGATGGCGCGCGCCATGTCGGCCTCGACCTGGGCGCGTTGGTCCGGGGTGAGCGGGCCGCGCGGGGGCCGGCAGGGCCCGCCGAACCGGCCGACGCGCTCCATGCCCAGCTTGATCGCCTGGACGAACTCGGTGCGCGAGTCCCAGCGGAACGCGGCCACCAACGGCTCGTAGAGCGCCCGGGCCTCGGCCAGTCGCCCGTTCACGGCCAGTTCGTACAGGCGGGCCGACTCGGCCGGGAAGACGTTGGGGAATCCGGCGAACCAGCCGGTGGCGCCCATCAACAGGCTCTCCACCACCACATCGTCGGCGCCCGCGATCACCGCCAGGCCGGGCACGCGTTCCCTGATCTCCAACACCCGCCGGACATCGCCGGAGAACTCCTTCACCGCCACGATGTTGTCGATGTCGGCGATCTCGGCGAGCAGGTCCGGGGTCAGATCGACCTTGGTGTCATGCGGGTTGTTGTAGACCATCACCGGCAGGCCGACCGCGGCCACCGCCTCGAAGTGGGCCAGGACCTCGCCGCGGTTGGCCCGGTACATCGTCGGCGGCAGGCACAACAGCCCGTCGGCGCCGTCCTCGGCGGCCGCCTCCGCCCAGTGCCTGGCCTGGTGGGCGCCGGCGCCGTGCACCCCCACCACCACCGTGCCAACGTCGCCCACCGCCTGGATCGCGGTACGGGCCACGGCGCGCCGCTCCTCGTCGGTCAACGCCGTGTACTCGCCCAACGAGCCGTTGGGGCAGACCCCGTGACAACCGTTGTCGACCAGCCAGCGGCAGTGTTCGGCGTAGCGGTCGTAGTCCACCGCCAGGTCGGCGGGCGCCGCGGGGTCCTCGGAATACGGCAACGCGGTGGCAACGATCACTCCGCCGAGGCCACGGGGCTGTTGGGTGCCTGTGCTCATCACTCGCTCTCCTTGGTGGGCGTTTCGGTGGGAGTTTCGGTGGGCGTTTCCGTGCGGGTTGCGGTGGGAGGTGTGGTGGGGCTTTGGGTGCGGGTTGGGGGCGCTTGGGAGGGGTGGTGGAGTTGCGGTTGTGGTGGGGCGGCCAGTTCGCCGAGGCGGATGGGGTGGGCGAGGGGACGGTGGTGCGGGGTGGCCGGAGACAGGCCCGCTACCGGTCGGTCGGCGGTGGGGGCATTGCCTAGGCGGGCGGTCAGCTCCGCCACGGTGGGGCCGCAGATCCGGGCCTGGCAGGGGCCGAGGCCGGCTCGGGTCGCCAACTTGGTGACCCGGGCGGCCGCGCCCGCCGGACTGGTGGCGGCCTGCCGCAGCGTGTCGTAATCGGTCTCCTCGCACCGGCAGATGACCGTCCCCGGGCTCAACCACCCGTACCAGGCCGGGCCGATCGGGTGCGCCCGGGCCAACCGCGCGGCGAACGCGCGGCCCCGGTCGCGGGCGCGGCGCACGGCGCGCAGGGCGGGCACACCCGGATCGCCGCCGGCCGCCAACCAGCCCGCGAGTGTCCCCTCGGCCCGCGCCGCCGGCGCGCCCGCGATCCCGGTGATCTCACCCGCGGCGAACACCCCTGGGGCGGAGGTGCGTTGGTCGTCGTCGACGGTTACGGCTGCGGCTGCGAACTGGTCCACCTCCCTATCCCGGTCCCCAGCCGTATCCGTATCCGTATCCGTCGGAAATCCAGACACCACGTCCCGCAGGGCGCATCCCGCGGCCAACGGCAGCTCCAGCTGCGGGCTGAAGCCATGGCTGACGCACAGCGCGTCCACCGCCGTGCTGCGCTCGCTGCCCGGCACCACCGACCAGTCCGCCCGCAACCGCGCGGTGACCACCTCCTCCACCCGCCCCTCACCGCGCGCCTCGACCACCGTCCGACCACACCGGTACGGCACCCGGTGACGGGCCAAGTCGCTGACGTACGAGAGGAGTTCGCCGGCCTTGGCGATCTGCGCGGCCAGCTCCCAGGCGCGCCGTGACCACCCACGGGCCAAGGTGGTCGAGGTGTTGGCCTCCAGCACCTCCAGGACCCCCGCCCCGGCCGCCAGCAGGCTGGCGGCCACCGGAAGGAGGAACGGACCGGCGCCGGCGACCACCACCCGGTCCCCCACCACCACCCGCTCACCCTTGGCCAGCGCCTGTGCGGCGCCCGCCGTGAACACTCCGGGCAACTCCCAACCAGGGACCGGCAGTACGCGATCGTGGGCGCCGACGGCCAGCACCAGCGCGTCGGGGTCGACCACGCGCCGGGCGCGCCCGCCGCCGTCGGCCGGACCGGAGAGCAGGTGCACGCGCGGCGGCACTGGCTCCCCTGTCCGGTCCCGGCGCTCCAGTGCCCACACCACGGTTTCCGGGCACCAGGCGCACCGCGGGTGTTCCAGCACCCGTCGCCGTAGACGGTCGAACGCCCGCCAACCGTGCTGGAGTTGATCGGGACGGGCGGCGGCATAGGCATCGGGGAGCATCCGGTGGTACTGCCCGCCGGGGTTCTCCGCCGAGTCGACCAACGTCACCCGACCTCCGGCCCGCAACGCCGCCTCCGCCGCCGCCAGCCCGGCGGGCCCCGCCCCCACAACGACCACATCGACCCGACGCAACGTCATCCTCCGTCCGTTGCAGGGAAATTGGCTCCCTCGGCCGCCCTGCGCTGAGTGGTGATCACATCCCCGTCCCGGGCGCGGCGGCGGCAGGCGCGCACATCACGCTCGTCGCCCACGGTCACCAGGCAGTCGAAGCAGACGCCGATGCCGCAGAACACCCCGCGCGGGGCGCCCGACGGCCCCCGGCGCCAGGCCAGTCGGCCGGCCGCGAGCAGCACCCCCGCGATGGTCTGGCCGGCAATACCGTCCAGGAGCTCGTCGTCCACGGTGATCCGCAGCGGCACCTCCCGCCGGCCAACGGCGTCCGCGTGCACCGGGATACGCCTCGGGCTCATTCCGCCCCCTCCTCGCCGTTTCGGCGCGCCGCCGCTTGCCCCGGGTGGCGTTCCGCGCCCAGTACGGCCGGCCGGTCCACCCGGAACGGCACGGCGTCAATCTCCGTCGGCTGACCCAAGATCAGATTCCGCAGTAGTCGCGCCGTGCCCAGCGACAGTCCGATCCCGGCGCCCTCGTGGCCACCGGCGTGCCACAGTCCGGCCAGTCGCGGGTCCGCGCCGATGACCGGCAGGTGGTCGGGGACGTACGGGCGGAAGCCGCCGTACGCACGCATCACCGGAACGTCGGCCAGGCACGGGAACAGGCGCAGCGCCTTGGCGGCGATGGCCGACAGCACCTCGGGGCGCAGCCGGTCGTCGAAGCCGACGCGGCGGCGCGAGGAACCCAACAGAACGCTGCCGGCGCGGGTGGCCTCCACCACCGCCGAGGTCTGCAGCTCCTCGGCACTGCTGCCGACCGCGCCCACGTAGTCGGCGTCGTAGACCTTGTGGAAGACCATGGGCGGCAGCGGCGTGGTGACCAGCACGTCGCCGCGCCGGGGGCGGACGTCCACCGGTGCGCCCAGGCGGGCGGACAGCTCACCGGACCACGGGCCGGCCGCGTTGACGAACAGGTCCGCCTCGATCGGACCGGTGGAGGTGCGTACGCCCGTGAGTGTGCCGGTGAACGCATCGCCGCGGGTGACGGCTCCGAGCACCTCGCATCCCGTCCGCAGCCGCGCGCCCGCGTCGAGCGCGTCGGTGAGCAACGCGGCGGCTGCGGCGGCCGGTTGGACCTGGGCGTCGTCGGGGTAGTGCAGTGCCGCGGTGTGGTCGCGGGTGGCGAACGGTTCGGCCTCGGCGAGCGCCTGGGCGTCGAGGGGTTCGGTGCGCACGCCGGCGGCGCGTTGGGCGGCCGCGAAGCGGGACAGTTCCCGGGCTCCGGCGTCGGTGGTGGCGATGACGATGCCGCCCTTGGGGTCCCACTCCGCCGAACGGGCCGCGTGCGGGCGGCGGTTGGCGATGTCGGTGAGCGCCTCGGGCCAGAGTCTCCGGGACAGCTGGGCCAACTCCAGTTCGGGGCCCGGCTCTTTGTCGGAGAGGAGGATGTTCCCCTCGCCGTGTGCGGTGGTGGCCGCGGCCGCGCCGCCACGGTCGACGACGAGGACGTCGAGCCCGGCCAGGGCCAACTCCCGGGCACACGCGGCACCGATGATGCCGGCCCCGAGCACCACCACCCGTGCGCCGCGCACTCCGTGCGTAACCTGCGTTCCGTACGTAGTCTGCGTACCGTGCGTTCCGTGCGTCCTGCTCATCGAACCCACTCCGTTCGGTAGAACGAACGGTGAACGGTGGGGAGGTTATGGCGCTACGGAGGGTGTGTCAACGGTCACGACAGCCGAGCGCCGTATCCGAGAGGTGCAGCCGCTGGTCAGCCCGGTACTGCAACAGCAACACGGAGTGCACGGGGCCCGCGAGCGCCGTGTAGCTGTGCGGGAGCGTCGCGTCGAAGCCCACGTAATCTCCCGGTCCGAGCTCCACCTCGCGCCCGTCCACCCGCACGCCGAGCCGGCCCGCCTGGACGACGGTGTGCTCGGCACCGACATGACCGAGCGAGTCCTGCCGGCGCCCGGCCCTGACCCGCTGGTCGTAGACCTCGAAGACGGCGTCGCCCGACTCGATCCGCCGCAGCGGCCTCAGGTCGACGCCCTCACCACTCAACACCTCGACCTCCGCGGCCCGCACCACCGTCAAACCGCCGGCGGGGCGGGCGTCCAGCAGGTCCGAGATGGGCACCTCCAGAACCCGCGAAAGGCTGAACACCGTCTCGATGGTGGGGTTTCCCGTGCCGGACTCCAACTGCGAAAGCGTCGCCTTGCCGATCTTCGACCGCCGAGAGAGCTCGGACAGCGACAATCCCTGACGGGTCCTCAACCGCCGCAGGTTCGCCGCCAACATCCCCCTGATCGACCCCTCGGGCCGCTCGGACCTCCTGGCCCCCTCAGCGCTCTCGGAGTTGTCCCCTGCGCAACTCCCCGTGGAACTCCGCGACTTCCCGGAAGCATTCACACCCGTCCCCTCCCCTTCTCTCCCTCGCCCGCCGACCCGCCCGTCACCCCATCCACCCGTTCGTTCGTTATAACGTACGCGGACTCGTCGATCAGGAGTTGTCGATGAGGATCGCGGCCATGGCCTGGGCGCGCTCCGCCGCCACTTCGACCGACTGCATGGAGTTCGCGATGCAGGCGCCCTCGTGCAGGATGAGCAGCTGACTGGCCAGGGCCTTCGGGTCGGCGGCGCCGGCCTCGGTGGCGAGATCCGCCAAGTACCCCATCTGCCAGGCTTTTTGCTCGCGCGCGACGCTCTGTCCGGGGTGGTCGGCCGGCAGCTCGACATGGGCGTTGACGAAGGCGCAGCCACGCGGGTTGCGCTCGCGCATCCAGTCACGCAGGGCGGCGAAGGTGGCCAGCAGCCTGTCCTTCGGGGACCCGCCCCGCTCCTCGACGTACCGCACGAGCATGGTGCGCCACAGCTCGTCCCGGGCACGGAGATAGGCCAGGATCAGGTCGTCCTTCGAACCGAAGCGGTCGTAGAGGGTCTTCTTGGTGACCCCCGCCTCCTCGGCGATCGCCTCCACGCCGATGGCGCGGATTCCCCGCTCGTAGAAGAGCCTTGAGGCGGTGTCGAGAATCCGCAGGCCGGCTGGGGTCAGGTGCGGTATCCCGTGCTGTTTCCCACCTCGGCCAGTCGTCCCACTGTCGCCAGTCATGCGTTGACGGTACACCGAGCGGTATGGTTACGTCAGTAGCTATACCGGTAAGTATACTCGTGGGGTTTGAGCGGAGTCGGACCGTGGCTCCCTTCATGTCGTTTTCCGTAGAAGGAGGTCCTCCGTGGAGCCTGTAATCATCGGCGCGGGCGGCGAGTTGCTGCGGGGGAACCTCGCCGCTGCCGGTCGCGATCTCCATCGCCGCGGCTGGCTGCCGGGCAGCTCGGGGCACCTCTCGGCGCGGAGCGGCGAGGCCGTTCTGCTCACCGTCGACGGCGTGGACCGGTCCACGCTGACCCGCGACGACATCGTCCTGGTCGAGCCCGGCGAGGGGCTTCCCCTGCTGGGTGAGGTCGAGTGGCCGCCGGCCGACGCCTGCCTCCACCTGGCCCTCTACCGTTGGCTGCCTGACTGCGGGGCGATCATCCAGGCCACGCCGCCGCACGCCACCGAGTTGGCGACGGCGGCACGGGCGGCCGGCGAGATCGACCAAGCGGCCCTCGATGCACCGGAGTTGAAGACGGAGACGGCCAGCGAACCGGGGACCGATGACGACCTCGACTCGGCCGCCCCGGCCACCCTTCCCGTCGTCGCCACCTGGCCCGACGTGCCGCACACCGCCGAGGTCGTGGCGAACCACCTCGCCAGACATGCCAAGGACGCCCCGCCCGCCCTGCTCATCGCCGGGTACGGGGTGTTGGCCTGGGGCAGGGACCTGGAGGCTGCCCGGGCACGACTGGCGCGCGTCGAGGATCTCTGCCGAATGACCCGGCTTTCCGGGGGCCACTCCGGCCACTCAACTTCCCTGCACCCCAGCGAAGTTGAGTTCGAGTCCTGCCCGTGAACGGCGCTGGGTCCGCATTGCGGGCCTCGAAACCGTCCCCCACATGCGGATTCGCCGCAACGGCCGGATGTGTGCCGCTCGACCGGCGCATGCGCGGCGCGTCCCGACCGCCCACTGACATGTAACGGTCCCGCGTCAAAGCGCCCCGGGAACGCTCCCCTTGGCGCGCCGCTGTGGTGCACTGGAGAGACGTGGGTTCTTCTCATGTACGGGGGAGCGATGACGAGTTCGAGTGCGTGCTCCGGATGCGGCCGGGACAATCCACCCGGTGCGGCGTACTGCGCCGACTGCGGGACGGCCGTGGGTTCGTCGCCGCCCGGCGCACCCTCCTCGTCCCCTCCCCCACAGTCACCGCCGTCGCTGGCCAAGTCCACCTGGCAGCAGGCCGCCAGTCCGAGCCCAGGCTCCACGAGTCCCGCCCCGCAGCGCCGCCCCGCCGCCCGTTCGGCCGCGTCGTCCGCCACCCCCGCCAAGTCCACCTGGCAGCAGGCCGGCGGCGCCGGAAGCAGTGGTACCAAGCCCCTGTGGCAGAAGACCGCCGCCACCACCAGTCCCGCCGACCGCCGCGCCACCGGGCCGCGTTGGGGCAACAGCAAGGATCTGACCCGGTATCTGTGCGCCGCCAGTTACCTGGACCGCGCGTTCGCCAGGGCGCTCATCAAGGAGATCGCCGCGGAACCCCATCTGGGCGTGGCGGCCGCCCCCGCCTGCGACCTCAACGTCGTGCTCCGGCACGCCTATCTCGCCGATGCGCGCCGGCACAGCCGGGACCTCGTACTGGCCGGCCTGCTCCTGTTCGCCCTGGTGGCCGCCCGGCCCGTCGTGATCCTGCTGGTGCTCTTCCTCGCCTGGATGACGGCGCTCGCCTTCGAACTGTCCACCCGCTACGGCCGGTTCCTCCAAAACCTCCGCCCGGACCGGTTCGATCCCCAGGCGGCCCCGCAGCCCGTCAACCCCAGCGTCGCCGCCCGCCTCGGCCAGATCGACGGCTACGCCACCGGGAACGTCACCACATACAGCGGCTACGCGCCCTTCCTCGGCTACGGGTCCGAACTCGACTCCTGGTCCCTGTCGTTCGACGTCACCACCTCCAGCCGCCCGGGCGCCGCCCCACAGAACTTCGACGTGACGGACCTCTACGACCACATCGCCAACCGGGTCGGCACGCTGGCCCTGCCGTGCCTGGAGATCGAGGAGCGGGTGTTCGTCGACGGCCTCGCCGTCCTTGAGGACAAGCGGTTCCTCCCGAACCCGCTCGGCCGCCCCGTCGCCCGCGTCTCCCCGCGCCTCATGGCCGACCTGAAGCGCAACCCGGAAGAGGGTGCCCGGCCGTATCTGATCATCCATTCCACCGGCTGGCGCGGCGAGTTGGTGACCTCGCTCTTCCTCCGCTTCTTCCGTTCGGAGACCAACCTCTCCGTCGAGGCCGTGCAGACCGTGCTGGGCCCGCTGCACGACCGCTACCGCCTGATCGACACCCTGATGCCCCGCCCGACCGTGGCCGAACTGACCAACCTGATCAGCCAGACAATGGTCCGCGCCCCCTTCCTCCTGGTCCCCTCGGTGTTCCGCGCGGTCGTGGGGTTCTTCCCCGACTACGGGATGCGGTGGCGCGTCAAGCAACAGGACAAGCTGATCACGCGGCTGCGCAGGTTCGACTACGGGGCGCGGCAGAGCGTGCGCCAGAAGGCGTCGGCCGGCCAGTACCGCCGCTACTTCCAAAAGGCCGACAACGGCATGGTGTTGAAGACGGTGGAAAAGCGGGTCCTGGACGCGCTGGTGGAGTTCGCCGAGGCGCGGGACATCGACGTCAGCGAGTTGATTCAGCGTCAGGAGGTCATCGTGAACAACGGGATCATCGCGACCGAGGGCGCGAAGGTGGAGTCGAACGCCGTCGCCTCCGGTGAGAAGTCCCGGATCTCGATCGACATGCTCAAGAAGACGTTCTCGATGGTGACGGACTGAGGGCGACGGGCTGAGGGAAGCGAGCGGAGCCGGCCCGCCTAAACGGCCGGTCCGCGCCAGGCAGTTTCGTAGGTGAGGCGTCCGCGCGAGGGCAGGGAGACGGCAGAGACATGCAGCGGAAGAACAACGGTGGAATCGTTGCCGGTGGCGGCGCGAACGTCGTGGGGAACGCCGTCGCCAGCGGCGAGAACTCCAAGGCCGAGGTCCATCACGTCAGTACGGGGTCGGATGGCGGCGGCGACGGACGGGCGCGGTCGCCGCAGGAGATCGGCGAGCTCCTGGCCCAACTCATCGACCAGCTAAGGGAGTCCGACCACCCGGAGCGCGACGATCTGGTCGAGGCCGCGCAGGACGCCCGCGAGGAACTCGCCTCGGAAGCGCCGCGCCGGGGCAAGCTGAAGTTCTTCGCCAGGTCGCTGGTGGATGCCGTACCGCGGTTCACCGCCCTGGCCTCGTTGGCGGTGACGATCGAGCAAGCGATCCACGGGCTGTAGACCATGCCGTCCTGCATCCACTGCGGCGCCCCCTACCCCGCCGGCGCGGCGTCCGCCTGCCCTCGCTGCGGCACGCCGCGGACGCGGGGCGCAAGCGGCACCTGGGGCGCCCATGCGACAGGGGGCACCGCCCAACACCCCACCCGATCCCCCGCGCCCGGCTATATCCGGGTCGGATCGACGATGCTCCCCCGGTGGCTCCCGTGGCTGCTGTTGGCCCTGTTCCTCGTCGGTGGCGGCGTCGAATTCCTCATCCTCCGATCCGGCTCCGACCGCCCCTCCCCTGCCCCCACATACCCCTCGCCGAGCACCGCACCGCCCGGCGCCCCCGGTCTCGACCCGACCCCCACCGACACCCCGTACAGCACCCCGGGCGCCCCTTCCCTCTCCTCGTCACCCTCGCCCCCGCCCGCACCCTCACCCTCCGCCGACACCCCCAGCGGGATCGTCGAAAGGTTCTACGAGGAGATCAACTCCCGTGATTTCGCCGCGGCTTGGGAGCTCGGCGGCAAGAACATCGGCGGCGCCACCTACAGCGACTGGGTCGCGGGCTACGGCACCACCCGCCAGATCACCGTGAGCGCCGTCGACCGTACGAGCAACAGCACGAGCGACAGTACGAGCGCCGGAGAGGTCAGTGCGGTGGTACGTGCACTCCAGAACGACGGCTCGGTGAAGGTCTATTCGGGGACGTATACCGTTTCCGACGGCGCCATCGTCGACGCCCATCTGACCGGCGGACAGTGACGGCGGTCGGCCAACCACCCATCACCGTAGTCCTGTTGCCTCCCCGCCCGCCCCGTTCCGCGCTGTCGTCCCTGCGGGCGAGCGCTCAGCCCCGCTCCTCGCGTCCGGCCGGTGGCTGGTGGAGGTACTGGAGGCGGGTCTGAGCCGTGTAGACGTGGCGGGGGTCGAGCGCGGGCAGTTGGCGGAGCAGGTTGATCAGCTCGGGGCCGGTCTCGATCGCCTGGTCGGTGTCGGTGATCTGGTTCCAGCAATAGTGCGCGCCGCGGGCCGCGTTGAGGACCTCGGCGGTGTCCGGCGGCTGATGGGCCAGCCGGGTGCGGGCGGCCGCCACCCACAGCTGGGTGGCGAGTGGCCAACGCCCCGCGATACGGGCGAGGTCGGCCCGGATCTCGGCCCATTGCGTGGCCTGTGGCGAGTTGTACCCGTAGCGCTGGAGGGCCTGTTGTTCCCAGGACGCGGCCATGTCGGCGGCCTGGTCGTGGCGGCCGGCCTGGGCGGCCTGCCAGATGAGCGGCCGGGGGTCGGGGGCGCTCGCGGTGGCAGGCGCGGGAGCGGGGTCTGGCGCGGGTGATGTTGGTGGGGTGGCCGGCGTCGGCGTCGGTGTCGGTTCCGCTTCCGGGGGTGTGGGCGGGGTGGCCGTGGGGTGGTACGGAAGTTCCGGGCGGGGTACGGGGGTTGGCTGGTGCGGCGCCGGGGTCTGGTACGGGTTCGGAGCGGGGTCTTGGTGCTGCGGGGCCGCCGGGGGTGCGCCGGCCTCCAGGGGGGTGGGGGTGTAGACCGGGCCGGCGGCGGGCGTGGGGTGGGGCGTGGACGTCGGCGGGAGCGGCGTCGGCGGCGGCGTCTGGGTGGGGAACGGGCTCGGCGCGGCCGGCTGCTGCGGCGGCAACTGCTGTGGGTCGTACGCGGGTTGGCCCGCCCCGTAGCCCGGGGTCGCGGGAAGTGGCGGGAAGTGGTCGAGGGCCGGCGGGGCGGGCGCGGGTTCCCGGCGGCGGAGGGCGGCGCGGTCGCCGGACAGCAGTCGCTTGATCGGTGCCTTCGGGCGGGTCTTCGCGGGGGCGCCGGACGGACACGGGGGCGCGAGTTGCGGGGTGTTGGGCAGGACGAGAGTGCCGGGCGGTATCGCGGCGGCGGCCACGGTGAGCGCGTGCAGCCGGGCGTTCTGGGGGCGTTCGGGCTCGTTGCGCAGCACGTCGATCAGATGCTGGGTGTAGACGCTGATGCCGTCGGCCGTGCCGGCGAGGCCGGGCGGGGTGACGACGCCGTACACCTCGGCGTTGATCTCGGGCAGCCCGCCGCGCTCCTTGAGCACCGCCCAGGCGCCCTTGTCGGCGGCCGTGTCGAGCAGCACGGTGGTGGGGGCGCGGCGCTGGCGCAGCTCGTTGCGCAGCCACTCCCAGGGGAGGGCGGTGTAGCGCGTGGTGGCGGCCGTCGTGCCGGCGGAGGCGAGGTGGAGCCGGTGGTGCTTGCGGTCGACGGTCAACTGGCCGGCGAGGTAGATGAGGAGGGGGCCGGACGCCGCGGCGGCGGTCCGCAACCTGATGAGCAGGGTGTTCTGATCGCGCGCGCCGTCGAGGTGGACGAGGTCGGCCGGCAGGGTGCTGCCGAGCAGCACGGACACGGGAACGGCGGTCAGCGCCGCCAGGTTGGCGCTGGGTATGACCTGGACAGTGCGTCGGTGCGTGGCCCTGGCCCCCGCGATCAGCAGCACATGGCCGCGCTGTTCCTCCCCGCTGGTCTGCATGGATGCACCCTACTCATGCGGGGGCCCGGACGACGGGTCGGCTGTCGGTTCTTTGCCGGGTCGGGGCGCATCGGACATTTCCGTACCGCATCACCCGAAAGTCCCGCCTTGCGCCCCTTCTTGGCGTCCGCGACCGGCAGTTCAGAGGGCGCGCGCCCTCCCGATCACGGCAGTCACGCCACCTCGATCACAGGAAGCGGGCCATCCCGACCGACGCGGGCCGCCTCGGGGGTCTTGACGCTCAGCCCCGAGGCGACCCGCAGCCGGAGGTAGGTCTCGACGGTGGGTGTCTCTGCGACGAGCCGGTAATGGTTAGTTGAGGCATTCACCCGCTACAGCGTAGTGGGCGGGGGTACGGGTACCGGCGAGCGGCCAGCCCGTCGCCGCGGAACGGGCCTCCCTCGGCACGATCGTCCGGCGGCCGCGTAGCACCCCGCCCCGTGGAGCCGGCGGCCGGGCTCCCCATCCCGCGCCCGGCACCGTGGAGGAAGATGGCTGCATAGAGCACACATACGCGAGAGGTCCATTTCGCCATGCCCCACATCACCGTCGACTACTCCGCACAGCTCGCCGGCGTCTTCGACCGGCGGGCCTTCGTGCGGGAACTGCACCCCATGGTGCTGGCGGAAACCGGCTCGGCGGGCGTGTGCAAGACGTTCTTCCGTGCGGCCGCGGACACCTACGTCGGCGACGGGGAGGCGGGGCAGCCGGCCTTCGTGCACGTGGACGTGGGGCTACTGCCGGGACGCCCCAACGAGCTGAAGGGCCGACTGTCGCAGGACGTGCTCGCCCTGCTCGGCAAGCACCTGCCCGAGCACGGCGCGCACGACGTGGTGACGTCGGTGGAGGTCCGCGACCTGGCCGACTCGTACCGCCTGGCACCGTCGCGCGGCTAAGGCCGGTCCGGCCGCGACGCGACAGACATGCCTGGCGCCGCCGTCGCAAGCGTCAGGCGCGCGGCCGTGCGTGCGCGACGGCCGCCGTGGCCAGGCCGGTGATCACAGGGTGGGGGCGGGTGCCGTCGCCGTGGAGTTCGGGTTGGAAGAGGGTGGCGAGGAAGAAGGGGTGGTCGGGTAGTTCGGCGATGCGGACCTCGCCGGAGTCGTCGGTGCCGGTGAAGGTCAGTCCGTGTCGGCGCAGCAGGTCCAAGTGGCGTGGATTGGGGGCGTAGTTGCAGTGGTAGCGGGCCTGGGTGCGGTCGGCGCCGAGGAGTTGGGCGGCCCGGGAGCCGGTGGTGACGTGCACGGTGCCCTCGTGGCCGACCAGTGAGCAGGCCAACGGGATGACCAGCGCGTCCTCGTCGGCGAGGCCGGGGGTGTTCTCGGCGTGGCCGGCGCGCTCCAGGCCGCAGACGTTGCGGGCGAACTCCAACAGGGCGTGTTGGAAACCGCCGCAGGTGCCCAGGAAGGGGATGCCGCGCTCGCGGGCCGAGCGGATCGCGGACAGCACGCCGGCCTCGCTGCGGTAGGGGCTGCCGGGCAGGACCCAGATCGCGTCGAAGCCGGTCAGGTCCTCCGCCGCGTCCTGGGTGGGAATCCAGTAGGCGTCCAGGTCCAACCCGTCGCGGGTGCGCAGGGCTTCGAGGAGGGCGGGGATGCGGGCGTGCGAGCGGACGGCCTCGGAGCGGTCGCCGACGAGGGCGAGGCGCGCGCCGGGCGCGCTCGGTGCGATGTCGTTCATGCAGGTCATCCTGGTGCGCGCGACAGGATCAGGTCCAACGATGATTCCTGCACGGCGGATAAGCGTTGCTGATGCGCATGGAATACTGCGCCCCATGGACCCGCATCTGTTGCGCACCTTCGTCGCGGTCCTCGACCACCGCTCCTTCTCCGGCGCCGCCGCCGCGCTCGGCTTCACCCAGTCCGCGGTCTCCCAACACATCGCCGCCCTGGAGGCCGACTTGGGCAACCGGCTGGTCGAGCGGCGGCCGGTGGCGCCCACGCCGGCCGGCGTGCGGTTGTTGGAACACGCCCCCGCGCTGCTGCTGCGCCTGGACGCCGCCCGCGCCGACCTCGCGCGCCTGCACCAGGCCCGGCCCACCCGGCTGGCCCTGGCCTGTTCGCCTGCCGCGCTCGGCCCCGCCGTGGCCCGGGCGCTCGCCGCGCTGCGCACCGACCGTGCCGCACTGGACCTGGAGGTTCGAGTCCTCGGCCGGGACGCGGTGTTGGCGGAGGTGGTCACCGGACGCGCCGACCTCGGCCTCGTCGACGGCGCCGCCGCCCCCAGTGACCCGCTCCCGATGCCCGACCTCGGCCCCACCACCACCCTCGCGGCGGCCGAGGAGCGCCTGGCCGTGCTCCTTCCGCACGGCCATCCGCTGGCCCCGCGCCGTTCCGTACGGCTGACCAACCTGTCCCAGGCACATTGGATCGACGCCCCGGACACCGCCGTTCCGCTCGACCGGTTGCGCGCCGTCTGCCGCACCGAGGGCTTCGGTCCCAGGCTCCGCCACCGCGGGACCGATCTGCACGGCCTCGCCGCACTGGTTGCCGCCGGCCATGGTCTTGCCGCGCTGCCCTGGTCGACGGCGACCGCGCTCCCCGGTGTCACTGCCGTACCGGTCGCCGAACCGCGCCTGGTACACCGCACCGAACTCGTCCACCCCGTCCATCCCTCCGCCCCCGCAAGGCAGTTGGCCGACCTGATCACCGGTCAGGCAGCAGGCGGCGGGTGACGGGGCGCGCCGCGGTCGTTCTCGCGGGGTGCGCGTCGCCCAACGAGGCGATGGGCAGCGCCCGTTGCGCCCTCGCACCGCTCCTCGACGCACCGCGTCGGCGGGCCGTGGCGCACAGTCGGCACCTGAGCTGGGGCAACCGCACACCCTGGACGTACACCTCGCACGCCTGAGCCCCTTACGGACCAGGTCAACTGGTGCGCGGGCGGCTCCACCTCGCAACGCCGACCGCGCCAGGCGACCGATTCAGGCACCCAACACCCCTCCGACCAGCGGAAATCGGACTCGGGGCGGCCTTTCCCAGGCGTGCGTCGGACCTATGCCCTGAGCACCTCCGGCAGTCAGGATCGGCTTGTTCGGGCAAAACAGCAGGTCCTTCCGTGCATTCACTTCTTCGCTACAGGGCCGTCCCCTCTCCCGTGTTGCGGTCGTTGGGCGTATGGTGACTGGAATCTCATTCCCCCGTGAGGTTAGGAAGCACATGACTGACTCCGTTCTCCACCAGACGATCCAGAATCTCGAAGGCGTACTGCCGCAGCTCGAAGAGCAGGAACGCGCACTGCGCAACCAACTCGACGCCGTGGCACACCGGGTGACCTCCACCCGCAACGCCCTGGAGGGTCTGCGCGTACTGACCGGCGACGCGCACACCGACAGGCAGCCGGCTGCCGTCGCCGCAGCGACCGGCGAACTGCCGTCCGCCGCAGCGTCGGAGGAGTCCGGCAAGGGCCAGGCCGTGGCCAGCGTCGAGGCCGACCCGACGCCGGAAGCCGCGCCCGAAGCGGCCGTTGAGGCGGACGGCGCTGCCTCCGTCCCCCAGCCGCGCGCCGCCACCTCGACGCGCACCAAGCGCCGTACGGCGAAGAAGACCGCCGGGAAGAAGACCGCGGCGGCCAGGCCCAAGGCGAAGAAGGCCGCCACCAAGCGGGCCGCGGCCGATCCGCAGGCGGCGACCAAGGACGCCGGCAACAGCCTGTTGGACTCCGCCCTGGAGATCCTGAAGAACGCCGGCACGCCGATGCGTCCGCGGGACATCAACGCGGCGCTGGGCCGGGAGGCCACGCCGGGCCAGATCGAGTCCGTGCGCAACACCCTGGACCGCGCGGTGAAGAAGACGGAACTGGTCACGCGCCCGGGACGGGGCACCTACGCGGCGGCCTGAGCCACCTCCGGACACGCTGTGGGTGCGGGCCCGTCCTCGATCCTCGACGGGCCCGCACGGCTGCCTTGCGGTGGCCAACTGGACTGAGACGTAACGGGATTGGGCGCAGCGCAGGCCGCCCACATGGCACGACCGGCGTGCCGACAGCGCTAGGGTCCGTCCGGCACGATGGACGGTCGTGCAGTCACCACCGGCGTGGGGGGGGTTGGGGGGGGGGTTAAGAGGGACAGGGAGAGCACAGGCCGCCCGGCGGGGGGCGTGAGCCGGGCCGGGGCCCACGGGGGGGCGGTGGGGGGGT
>NZ_JBHVJX010000007.1:0-228816 GCF_042798755.1 Streptomyces sp. NPDC057743 | reverse complement strand
TTGGCCTGGGGGTTTTTTTTTCTTTATCTCACCCCCAGCGAGGCCAGACCGGCGGGGCGTGTTTGTGCGCCGCGTCTGCCCCCCAAACCCCAACACCCCCCCCACGCCGCAGGGTCCGGGCTTCCGGCGAACGGTCGCCCGGTGAGCGATCCTGGGCGCATGGACGGGCGCGGACAGCCAACAACGGTGCGGAGGTGACCCCATGACCACCGAACCGCCGCCGGGGCGCCCCGCCGTAGAGATCCAGGAGGTGCGCCGGATCCGCCTGGTCGAGGCGCCGACGCCGCCCCTGACGCCCGAAGCACGGCAGGCCGTTGACCGCGCCTGGGAGGAGGCGGTCCGGGCCAATCCGGACCTCTTCGACGGACCCGTGGTGGCCTGCACGCGGCTGACGCGGACCGGCCCGCACGACGTGACCGTCTCCTGGGCCCGCACCACCTACCGCCGATACGTCCGCCGCCGGGGCCCGGGCGCGACCCCGGGGCTGCCGGCCCTGTTCGTCGCCGTCGTGCAGCCGGCCGAGGACGGGCGGGTGCTGGTGGGGCGGATGGCCTCCTGGACGGCCACGCCCGGGCGTTGGCAACTGCCGGGCGGCTCCATCGAACCGCCCGCTCCCCACCGCCCCCTCGATAGCGCCGCGCTCCAACGGCACGCTGCCCGCGAACTGGCCGAGGAGACCGGCGTCGACACGCCGCCCGGCGACCTGGCGCTGTGGCTGGTGCTACGGGGCGCGCGCGGCAGCGTCGGGGTGGTGTTCCTGGCCCCCGAACGGCCCGCGCGGTGGTTGCGCGAACGCAATGCGGCCCTGGCGTCGGCGGAGGCCGAGCGCGGGCGCGGTGCCGAGTTCGACCGGGTCCAACTCATCGGCTCGGACGATGAGTTGGCCGACCTGGGCGGCTCGTGCGCCACCTATCTGGCGCCGGTGGTGCGCCGCTACGGCCGTTCCTGAGGCACCGCGCGACGAGAGCCCGACCGTCCGCTCGGGTAGTCCCGTGCCTGTCCCGCCGCCCTGGCCCGAGGGGGGAGCGGGTGAGGGGTTACCGTGTGAAGATCCGTCGGCCATGGCAGTCGACGGAGGGGCGGCCGCTCCCGCGCGGCGCCCGGATGCCTGATGAAAGGTGCGGAGATGACCAACGTGCACGGCGAATCGATCGACCTCCCCACACCGGACGGAACCGCCGACGCCTATCTCGCCCACCCCGACGACGGCGCGCCCCACCCCGGGGTCCTGTTCTACATGGACGCCTTCGGGCTGCGCCCCGCGTTGAAGGAGATGGCCAAGCGACTGGCGGGGCAGGGCTACACGGTGCTGGTGCCCAACGTCCTCTACCGCGCCGGCCGGGCCCCGGTGGTGGAGCTGCCCGAGCACATCAACCCCGCCGAGCGGCCGCAGATCTTCGAGAAGATCATGCCGATCATCCAGTCCTTCACGCCCGAGCTGGCGATGCGGGACGCCGGCGCGTACCTCGACTGGCTGGCCGCCTCGCCCCTGGTCGCGGACGGCCCCGTGGGCACCACCGGTTACTGCATGGGCGGCGTGCTGGCGGTCCGCACCGCGGCCGCCTACCCGGACCGGATCGCGGCGGCCGGCGCGTTCCACGCCGGCAACCTGGCCACCGACGCCGAGGACAGCCCGCACCGGGCCCTCGACCGCGTCACGGCCGAGCTGTACTTCGGCCACGCCGACAACGACCGCTCCATGCCAGCGGAGCAAATCGCAGCCCTGGAACGGGCGTTGGACGCGGCCGGCGTGCGCTACCGCAGCGAACTGTACGAGGGCGCCCAGCACGGTTACACCCAGACCGACACCGCGATGTACAACGCCGAGGCGGCCGAGCGCCATTGGCAGGCGCTGTTGGACCTCTTCGGGCGGACGCTCTGAGGTAGCAACGCGCTAACACCGGGGCGACGTCGGGTACTTGAGGCCGCGTCGACGCCGAGGCCGGTGGTCGGGCGGATCGCCCGACCACCGGCCGTCGGTCGCGACTACCGACTACCGGCAGCCGGTCGCGCTCCCGCTGTCGATCGGGGTGAACCGCAACTGGGCGTGGTCCTTGGCGTTGACGGCCCGGTGATAGGTGTCGGGGTCGACCGCGAACCAGACCCCGTTCTTGCGCCGGTCGCCGTTGACGCCGTCCAGCCGCACGCACCAGCGCTCCGGTCGGACCTCCCGGCGGTAGCGCTCGGTGCCCCGCACACTCTGGTGACAGTCCTGGTAGTGCTCGGTGCTGTACCAGGTCTTCTTGCTCTTGCCGCTGCGCGTGGTGTGTTTGACCCGCCGGGTGCCTGGGGTGCAGGTGGTGACCCGGTGCGGGCGGGTGGCCTGGGTGGTCTGTCTGGCGACGTGGCGGACTCCGGCCCGCAGCCCCGAGACGGCGTCCCGGTGCGGTAGGACGCTCTGCCCACCACCGCCGCCACCACCACCGCCGCTGCCGCACGCGCCCAGTCCGGCCATGAGGAACGCCGCCAGTCCGGCGCCTACCAGTCGGTGCTTCTTGCGCATGTCTCCCTCTGCGGTCGGCGATCAGTGGGCCGTCGGGCGACCCCGGCCCGGCCCCGACAGGCTGGGCGGGACCACCCGCGCCAGGGCAGCGGTCAGGGTATCCGAGACCCGGTTCGGGCCCGCGTTCGGGGCCGCGGCGCGGGCGTTGGGAAACCCCGCCATCCCCGCGCCGCCCCCGCCCGGCGGTGCCAACGGCCGGCCTCAGCGCCTGAGAACCCTGCGCGACAGCACGTTGCCGAGCAACTGCGCCGCCTGGACCAGCGCGATGAGGATGACGACGGTCACCACCATCACCCGGGTGTCGAACCGCAGATAGCCGTGGGTGATGGCGAGGTTGCCGACGCCACCGCCGCCCACCGTGCCGGCGATCACCGAGAAGTCGATCAGCGCCACCAGCATGAAGGTCATGCCGAGGATCAACGGCCCCAGTGCCTCCGGCACCAGTACGGTCAGCAGGATGCGGACCGGGCCGGTGCCCATCGCGCGGGCCGCCTCGATGACGCCCGGTTCCACGGCGAGCAGATTGCTCTCCACGATGCGGGCCACGCCGAACGTCGCGATCACCGTCATCGGGAAGATCACCGCATCGGTACCCACCGCCGTTCCGATCAACTCCCTTGTCATCGGGGACAGTACGACGATCGCGATCAGCGCGGGCACCGGCCGGACGATGTTGACGAAGGCGCTCAGCACGATGAAGACGGCCCGCTGCTGGAGGACGCCGCCCTTGCGGGTGGCGTAGAGCGCGAGCCCGACGACCAGGCCGAGCACTCCGGAGAGGGCGAGGGTGGCCAGCACCATGTAGAGCGTCTCGCCGGTGGCGTCGACGATCTTGGGCCAGAGCAGGCCCCAGTCCTGCTGGATCATGCGCCCACCTCCGCCAGTACCGAGGCGGCGACCGCCTCGTCCACACCGTGTCTGCGCAGCGCCTCGGGGAGCAGGTCCAGCAGCGGCGACGCCTGCACCGCGCTGCGCACGAACGCCCGGGTGGTGGGGTGTTGGGGCGCGGCGAACACCTCGCGGACCGGTCCCCTCTCCACGATCCGGCCGGCGTCCAGCACGGCCATCCGGTCGCAGACCGCCCGCACCACCTCCATCTCGTGGGTGATCAGCACGATGGTGACGCCCAGTTCGTCGTTGACCCGACGCAGCAGCGCCAGCACCTCCTGGGTGGTCTGCGGGTCCAGTGCCGAGGTCGCCTCGTCGCAGAGCAGCACTCGGGGCCGGGTCGCCAACGCCCGGGCGATGCCCACGCGTTGACATTGACCGCCGGAGAGTTGTTCTGGGTAGCGCCGGGCCTGGTCGGCGAGTCCGACGAAGCGCAGCGCCTCCTCGGCCCGTTCCCTGGCCAGGGCCCGACGGGCGCCGGCCTGCCGCAGCGGGTAGCCGACGTTGCCGAGGACGGTGCGCGAGCGGAAGAGGTTGAACTGTTGGAAGACCATGCCGATGTCCCGGCGGGCGGCGCGCAGCGGGCGGGCACCGAGTGCGGCCAGTTCCCGGCCGTCCACGGTGACGGTGCCCGTGGTGGGCGCCTCCAGCAGGTTGATCAGCCGCAGCAGGGTGGACTTGCCGGCGCCGCTGTGGCCGACGATACCGAGGACACTGCCGGCCTCGACGTCGAGGTCGACCCGGTCGACGGCGACCGTCCCGCCGGCGAACTCCTTGCTGACGCCCCGGAGTTGGATGACCGCTCCGGGCACGGCGGACTCCTCCGGACTGGTGGTCACGACGCCCCCTTGAGCTGACGCCCGACGCGGGAGAGTTCGGCGGCCAGTTGGGCGGCGGAGAGGTCGAGGTGGACGGCGGTGCCGTTGGAGGTCCGCCGGGCCTCGTCCTGGACGGGCTTGCTGGCGTAGAGCTTGACGACCTCGGCGTAGTCCGGGTTGTCCCGGTCCGCGCCGCGGGCGGCGATGACGTTGAGGTACGGCCGGATGTCGGGGCTGTGCGGATCGTCCTTGAACAGGGCGGTGTCCGCGCGGATCCCGGACAGGCTGGCTACCCCGTCGTTGATGACCGCGGCGTCCACGTCGGCGAGCAGGCGGGGCGTCTGTTGCGCGTTGACGGGGGTGAACCGCAGGTGGTGGGGGTTGGCGGCGATGTCGTCCGCGGTGGCGTACAGGCCGGTGCCGGGCTTCAGCGTGATCAGTTTCGCCCGGGCCAGCAGCCGCAGCGCGCGGCCCTCGTTGGCGGGGTCGTTGGGATGGGCGATCCGGGCCCCGTCCGGGAGGTCGGCCAGCTTGTCGATCTTCTTGGCGTACAGGCCCATCGGGACGACGGTGGTGGGGGCCAGCGGCACGATGTCGGTGCCGTTCTCGGCGTTGGACTGGGCCAGGAACACCAGGTGTTGGAAGGCGTTGAGCTCGATGTCGCCGGCGGCGAGCGCCTTGTTGGGCAGGGAGTAGTCGTCGAACGGCACCACCTCGACGTCCAGTCCCTTCTTCTTCGCCTCCTTCGCCAGGACGTCCCACTCGGTCGAGTCCCCGCTCACGCCGACCCGGATGCGGTGGGCCTGGGAGCCGGAGGCGCCGCAGCCGGCGACGAGGAGGGCGAGGGCGGTGGCGGCGGCGCCGGCGAGGAGCGCACGGCGGCCCGGCCCGGTGGGGCGTCTGGTGCCTGGGCGCGGTGTGGTGGTGAGCTTGTGGTGCATGGTGGTCGGTCGTTCCCTTGGGTGGTGGGTTGGGGTGGGGCGCCGGGCCCTTGTGGGGTGGCGGCGCCCGGTCTGGTGGGTGGCGCTGTGGGCCGGGGCGGTTACGGCTGGTCGGTGAAGTGGCAGGCGGCCGCGGCCCGTTCGGGGCCGGTCGCGGTCAGTGGCGGGGCCTCCCGCTCGCAGCGGGCGCGGCGGTCCGCGTCGCGGGTGGGCGACAGCGCCGCGTACAACGGGCAGCGTCCGCGGAAGCCGCAGCCGGTGGGCCGTTGGGTGGGGCTCGGCGGGTCGCCGGCGAGCAGGATGCGTTCGCGGCGGCGCTCGCGCACCGGGTCCGGCAGTGGCACCGCCGACAGTAGCGCGCGGGTGTAGGGGTGGCGGGGCGCGCCGAACACCCGCTCCACCGGGCCGTGTTCGACGGTTCGGCCCAGGTACATCACGCTCACCCGGTCGGCGATGTGCCGGACCACGGACAGGTCGTGCGAGACGAAGAGGTACGACAGGCCCAGCGCGGCGCGGAGTTCGGCGAGCAGGTTGAGGATGCCTGCCTGTACGGAGACGTCGAGCGCGGAGACCGGTTCGTCCAGGACGAGCAGGCGCGGCTCCACCGACAGCGCGCGGGCGATGCCGATGCGCTGGCGCTGGCCGCCGGAGAACGCGTGCGGATGGCGGTCCGCGTGCTCGGGCGAGAGCCCGACGAGACGGAGCAACTCCGGTACCCGGGCGGCGATATGGGACCGTTCGGCGCCCTGGGCGCGCAGCGGCTCGGCGATGATCTCGCCCACGGGGAGCCGGGGGTCGAGACTGGACAGCGGGTCCTGGAAGACGATCTGCACCTCGCCGCGCAGGCGCTTGCGCGCGGCCCGGTCCAGGCTCCCGGCGTCCCGGCCGAGCACCTCCACCGTGCCGCCCTCGGGCGCGGTCAGGCCGAGGATCTCCATCAGGGCCGTCGACTTCCCGGAGCCCGACTCGCCGACCAGCCCCAGCGTCTCGCCGCGCCGGAGGTCCAACTCGACGCCGTCGACGGCGTACACGCTCCCGACCCGGCGCCGGAACACCCCACCCTTGAAGACGGGGTAGGTCTTGGTCAGGCCGGTGACGTTGAGGACGGCGGCGGAGGTGTCGCCTTGGTCCGAGGCCGGTGCGGCGGCGGGCGTTGTTGGCTGCGGGTAGACGTCGGTGGCGGTCAGCCCGCGCTCGGCGATCCGGTCCGCCTGGATGCATGCCGCGTGTTGGGGTCCCGACACCGGTCCCGCACCGACCGGCAACAGCTCCGGCTCGGCCGTCCGACAGGCATCCTCGGCCAGCGGGCAACGCGGCGCGAAGGCGCAGCCGGCGGGCAGTTCACGCGGCGCGGGCGGGGAGCCTGGTATCGGAATAAGTGGCGTCCGTGGAAGTCGAGTTGACGCTCCCTCACCCACGCCCGACGCGACCCCTTCGTTCTCGTCCAGTCGCGGGACCGCGCCGAGCAGGCCCATCGTGTACGGCATCCGGGGCGTGGCGAACAGCTCGGTGGCCGGCCCGGTTTCCACCACCCGGCCCGCGTACAGCACCGCGACCCGGTCCGCCATCCCGGCGATGACACCCAGGTCGTGGCTGACCAGCAGCAGCGCCGCACCGGTCGCGCGCTGTGCGGTGCGCAGCACGTCGAGGACCTGGGCCTGGACGGTGACGTCGAGGGCGGTGGTGGGTTCGTCGGCGAGCAGCACCTCGGGCTCGTTGGCGATGGCCATGGCGATCAGGGCGCGTTGGCGCATCCCGCCGGAGAATTCGTGCGGATAGGCCGTGGCGCGGGCGGCGGGGTCGGGGATGCCGACCAGGTCGAGGAGTTCGACGGCCCGGCGGTGGGCGTGCGCGCGGGGGACGTCGTGGTGGGTGCGGATGGCCTCGGCGATCTGGTCGCCGACGCGGTGGACGGGCGTGAGCGCGGAGAGCGGGTCCTGGAAGACCATGCCGATGCGGCGGCCGCGGAGTGAGGAGAGGGCGGCGTCGCCGGCGCCGACGAGTTCGGTGCCTCCGAGGGTGACCGAACCGGTGGTCCGGGCGGTGTCCGGCAGCAGGCCCATGGCGGCGAGGGCGACGGTGGACTTGCCCGAGCCGGACTCCCCCACCAGGCCCAGGACCTCGCCGCGGTGCAGGGTGAGGTCCACGCCGCGCACGGCGGGGGCGGGGCCGTGGGGGCCGTCGAAGTCGACGCGCAGATCGCGGATGCGGAGCACCGCGTCGGCGTCATCTGCCGGTTGGGGGCCCGTCGGCCACGCGGTTCGGGTGGGCTGTGCGGTCGGCTGTGCGGTCATGCGCGTGCGCTCCCTTCCGGGACGGGGTGCCCCTGCTGGCGCTCCTGGTGGGTTCGGCGGGTGGTGCGGCGGCGGGGCTGCCGGCCGGCGCCCCGTCGTCGCGCCCGGTCCGAGGTCGGGTCGAGCGCATCGCGCAGCCCGTCGCCGAGGAAGTTGACGGCGAGGACGAACAGCACCAGCAGTCCGGCGGCGAAGAAGAACATCCAGGGGTAGGTGACGGCGGCCCCGGTGCCGTCGGCGATCAGGGTGCCCAGGGAGACGTCCGGCGGCTGCACGCCGAAGCCGAAGTAGGACAGGCCGGTTTCGCTCATCACCGCGCCGCCGACCGCGATGGTGGCGTCGACGATCAGGAAGGAGGCGACGTTGGGGAGGATGTGGCGGACGACGATGCGCAGCGGGTGGACGCCCATCAGGCGGGCCGCGCGGACGAAGTCGCGTTCCTTGAGCGAGAGCGTCATCGAGCGGACCACGCGGGCGGTGAGCATCCAGCCGAACGCGGCCAGCAGGGCGACGAAGGCCAGCCAACTCGCCGAGCGGAGCCGGGGCGAGACGATCGCGATGACCAGGAAGGCCGGGAAGACCAGCAGCAGGTCGATCAGCAGAGTGGTCAGCCGGTCGGTCCAGCCGCCGAAGTAGCCGGCGCAGGCACCGGCGAGGGAGGCCAGGACGGTGGCGAAGAGGGCGACCAACAGGCCGATCAGCAGGGACTTTTGCAGGCCGCGCAACACCTGGGCGTAGACGTCCTGGCCGATGCTGTTGGTGCCGAACCAGTGGGCGGCGGAGGGTGGTTGGCGCAGGGCGGTGTAGTCGACGTCGGTGTGGCTGAAGTGCGTCAGGTACGGGCCGGCGAAGGCGAGCAGGAAGAGCAGCAGCATCAGGCCGGCGCCGAGGACGGCGTTGGGGTTGCGGACGAAGCGGTGGAGGGCGACGCGGTTCATGGGGTCTCCTCAGCTCGTGCGGACGCGCGGGTCGAGCGCGGCGTGCAGCACGTCGGCGAGGAATCCGGCGAGCAGCACCACCACCGCGGCGAACACGTTGACGGCGACGACGGAGTTGACGTCGCCCTTGCCGACCGCGTCGATGAACCAGGCACCCATGCCGTGCCAGCCGAAGACCTTCTCGGTGAACGCGGCGCCGGTGAACAGGGCGAGGAACCCGTACGCGAAGAAGGTGGACATCGGGACCAGGGCGGTGCGCAGGCCGTGTTTGAGGACGGCGGTGCGGCGGCGCAGGCCCTTGGCACGGGCGGTGCGCAGGAAGTCCGAGCCGAGCACGTCGAGCATCGTGCCGCGCTGGTAGCGACTGTAGGCGGCCGCGGTGCCCAGCGCGATGGCCAGGGTGGGCAGGAGGAGGTGGACCGCGCGGTCGCCGAGGAGGGTGGCCAGGCCGCCGGTCAGTCCGGGGGTCTTCTCGCCGGTGAAGCTGATGAGTTCGCGGCCGGCCGCCTGGTTGGTGTGGATGGCACCGATCTTGAGCAGCACGGCGAGCAGGAACGTCGGGGTGGCGAGCAGCAGGAACGCGAAGAGCGTCACCGCCCGGTCGGAGAACCGGTATTGGCGCACCGCGCCCCAGGTGCCGAGCAGCACCCCGCCGACGGTGCCCAGCAGCGTGCCGGTCAGCAGCAGTCGCAGGCTGACGCCGACCCGTCGGCCGAACTCGGTGCCGACGTCGGAGGAGTCGAGGGTGCGGCCGAGGTCGCCGCCAAGGGCGTGGCCGAGCCAGTTGCCGAACCGGTCCCACAGCGGGGTGTGGTCGTTGATGCCGAGCGCGGTGAGTTGGGCGTCGATCGCGTCGGGTGGTGGGGCCGGTTGTCTGCCCTCGAAGTAGCCGCGCGGCGAGAGCGCGAGGGAGGTCAGGGCGTAGGAGAGGACGACGGCCAGGGCCAGCAACAGAGCGTAATAGCCGAGGCGTTTGGCGAGGTGGGCGAGCACGAGTGGATTTCCTTCGAGGGGGGGGCGGTGCGGCCAGACGCTATCCCACCGAACACCGCCCGCCAGACGGCTGCGTAAACCCCTCATTGCAACCTCAATAAATGGGCTGACCTGGGACTTTGGAATGGTCTGGACCGGCTTACGGTGCCTGTGCGGCGCGATCGCGCGGCGAGGTGTCCACCGAGAGGAAGAGCAGCATGAACCGGGCCCGCAGCACCATGGCGTTGGCCGTCGTGTCCCTTTCCACCGCCACCGTGCTCACTGCCTGTGGTGGGCCCGGGGGTGCGTCGGACGGCGCGTCGCGGGGCGGTGCGGCGCCGGTCGCCGGCACCCAGGACCTCAATCCGCACCCGGCCGCGGACCTCAGGCAGGGCGGCACCCTCAAGATGGCGATCGAGCAGTGGATCAGCCAGTACAACCCCAACCAGGTCGACGGCACCCAGGGCGACGCCTCCGCCATCACCGAACTGGTCGAGCCGCAGCTGTTCCTCCTCGACGCCAAGGGCGTCCCACACCCCAACCCCGACTTCCTGGCCTCCGCCGAGGTGGTCTCGGCCCATCCGCAGGTGGTCCGCTACCGCCTGAACCCGAAGGCCAAGTGGTCCGACGGAAAGCCGCTGGGCTGGCGGGACTTCGCGGCCCAGTGGAAGGCGCTGAACGGCAGGGACAAGCGCTTCGCCGCCGCGGACACCAGCGGCTACGACCAGATCTCCGAGGTCGCCCGCGGCGCGGACGACCACGAGGTCACGGTCACCTTCGACACCCCGTACGCCGACTGGCAGAAGCTGTTCGACCCGTTGCTGCCGGCGTCGCTCAACGCCACCCCGGAGAGCTTCGCCACGTCATGGGCCGGCACCATCCCGGTGACCGCCAACGCCTTCAGGATCGGCGCCTACGACCGGACCGCGCAGACCATCACCGCGGTGCCCGACCCCAACTGGTGGGGCGCAAAGCCCAAGTTGGACAAGGTCATCTTCTGGGCGCTGGACGGCTCCAGCTACGTGGACGCCTATCTCAACAAGGAGATCGACTCCACCAGCGCCGCCAGCCCCGAGGCGTACCAGCGGCTGAAGGGCGACAAGGGCACCGACATCCGCATCGGCGCCCGCTGGGACCAGGTGACCCTCAGCCTCAACGGCCGGCGCGGTCCGCTCAAGGACGTCCGGGTCCGACAGGCGGTGCTGCTCGGCGTCGACCGGACGGCGCTGGCGGAGGTGGCCGGCAAGGACCTGCCCTTCCAACCCAAGGTCCTCGGCAACCACTTCTTCATGCCCAACCAGGAGGGCTACCAGGACAACTCGGGGTCGTTCGGCAAGCGGGACGTCGCCCGCGCCAAGAAGCTGCTGGACGCGGCCGGTTGGCGGGACAACGGCCCAGGCAAGCCGCGCACCAGGGACGGCAGGAAGCTGACCCTGGACTACGTCCTGCCGTCGGACGCCGCCGGCCTGGCCATGGACCAGGCCAAGCTCACCCAGCAGATGCTCGCCGAGCTCGGCATCGACGCCGAGCTGCGCAAGGTGCCGTCCAACGACTACTTCGACAAGTACATCCACCGCAGCAACTACGACCTCAGCCAGTTCCGCCAGGTCGACCAGGTCTTCCGCTCCCAGGCATACGGCGGCTACCGCATGCCGCAGGGCGACAACACCTTCACCAACTACGGCGGGGTCTCGTCCCCCGAGGTCGACGGGCTCCTGCTGAAGGCGTCCCGGACCACCGACGTGAAGCAGCAGATCGCCCTCTACAACAAGGCCGACGCCGCGGTCTGGCGGCTCGGCCACTCCCTCCCCCTCTACCAGCGTCCGCAGATCTCCGCGGTCCGCAAGGACCTCGCCAACTACGGCGCACCCGGCCTGGGCAGCGAACAGCTCGCCAAGGCAGGCCGGTTGAAGTAATCGGGCGGCGCGATCGGTGGCGGCGGGAGACTTCCGCGAGAAGCCTCCCGCCCCACCTTCGCGAGGCTGCCGTCAGCCCCAGAGCGTCGTGGTGACCACCCGCGGGGTGCCGGCCGGGCGGGCGCCGGTGTACGTCAACGTCACCCGGGTGTAGTGCTTTCCGGAGTGCCCGGTGCGGGGCTGCGGGGTGTCGAAGCGCACCTTGACCGGATAGCCGTGGAAGTGGCCCGCCGCGCAGTACGGCTTGCAGTCGTTGACGAAGTCCGTGCCCTTCGCCACCGCGGACCGGTCGCGCCACTGCGACCAGTGCAGCGACTTCAGGACGTTGTTGCCGTCGCCGCAGGCGAGTATGAAGTTGCCGGGGCGTTCCTTGGCCTTGCCGATGCAGTCGATGACTGCGACGTGGTGTGGGCGGGTGGGGGTCGGCGGTGTCGTGGCGGCGGTCGCGGTGGCCGGCATGGTGGCCGTCGCCAGTGCCGCCCCCGCACAGATCATGAGTGCTGCCGTGGCCCTGTGAACTCGCATATCCGCTCCTCAGCCGCTTCGCATGGTGGACACCTCGGACACCGGCTGCGACGCAGGGTGCGGTCCTCGTCACGGGCCGAACACGTCCCCGCGGGGCTGTCGCTGCCTCTCTGCGCCAGCAGGCTACGACCGCTGCGCCCGACACCGCCACCCAGGCGTACGGGACCAGCCGATTTGCCCCACTGTGCCCGGCGGAACACGGAGCGTGCTCCCCGGGGCGGGCGGACTCCACCGCGTACGGAAACCGCCCGCCCCGGGGTGCGCACCCGCCTACTGCGCCCCGTCAGCGTCCGCCGACAGCCGCTCCACCGCGGCGAGTTCGACGCACAGGGCCAGCCCCTCCACCGCGTCGCGCAGCTCCTCCACGGTGGGGAAGCTGGGCGCCAGGCGGATGTTGCGGTCGCGCGGGTCGGTGCCGTACGGGAAGGTGGCCCCGGCGGGGGTGAGCGCGATGCCCGCGTCCCCGGCCAGCTCCACCACGCGGGCCGCACAGCCGTCCAACACGTCCAGGCTCACGAAGTACCCACCCCGCGGACGGGTCCACGAGGCGACCTGGCTCCCCCCGAGCCGCTTCTCCAACACCGTGTCCACCAGCTCGAACTTGGGGCCCAGCACGGCCGCGTGGCGCTCCATGTGGGCGGCCACGGCCGGCGCGTCGGGCAGGAAGCGGACGTGCCGGAGCTGGTTGAGCTTGTCGGGGCCGATGGTCCGCTTCGAGAGGTGGCCGAGCAGCCAGGAGACGTTGGCGGACGAGGAGCCGAAGAAGGCGACGCCGCTGCCGGCCGCGGTGATCTTCGAGGTGGAGCCGAAGACGAACACCCGGTCGGGGTGGCCGTGTTGGGCGCTCAGCGCCAGGATGTCGGCGAGCGTCTCGTCCGCCCCCTGCACGCCGTGCACGGCGTAGGCGTTGTCCCAGAACACTCGGAAGTCCGGCGCCGCGGTCTCCATGGCGGCCAGGCGGCGCACCGTCTCGGGCGAGTAGGTCACGCCGGTGGGGTTGCTGTACTTCGGCACGCACCAGATGCCCTTGACCCGCTCGTCGGCGACCAGCCGCTCGACCTCGTCCAGGTCAGGCCCGCTCTCGGTCATCGGCACCGGGATCATCTCGATGCCCAGCTTCTCGCAGAGCCCGAAGTGCCGGTCGTAGCCGGGCACCGGGCACAGCATCGCCGTGCGCCCCTCCCGCGGCCAGGGCGCGGGCGAACCCGGAACGCCGAACAGCACGGCGTCCACCACGCACTCGTACATCAGCTCCAGGCTGGAGTTGCCGAAGGCGACCAGCTGCTCCACGGGCACCTGGAGCGGCGTGGAGAACGCCGCGCGTAGTTCCGGCAGGCCGTGCAGTCCGCCGTAGTTGCGGCAGTCGGTGCCGTCCTGCGCGGTGTGGTCGCCGGGCTCCAGCAGGCCGAACAGCGGCTCGGACAGGTCCAGTTGCTCGGCGGAGGGCTTGCCGCGGGTCAGGTCCAGGCGCAGGCCGCGCCCCTTGAGCCGGGCGTGCTCGTCGCGGAGCGCGGCCAGCCGGTCGGACAGCTCGGGGCGCGTGAGTGCGGTCAGGTCCATTCCCGTCATCCTTCTCATTCCTCGTCGGTGCCGGCCCCGCCGACGCCGGCGGGCGCGGGAGCAGCGCCAACGGTAGCGGGGCGGGGGTCCCGACCGCCTACCCAATTCCTCCCGTCTCACCACCCCCGGCTTCATCCCCGCCTCCCCCAGGCATTCCCCCGGCTCACCGCGCTCGGCCCCGAGCTCTTCGCCGGCCTCGGAGAGGCCCACCTGACCTGGGGTTTCCCCATCCTGATCAACGAAATACCGGCCACCGCGGATTGCTGCCAGGCACCCGGAATACGTCCCGGATCACGGAGGTTGGGAGCAGGGAAACAACCGATCCCGGGCGGCACCCGCCCCGGCACTACCCCCGGAGCCCCCATGACCACCCCCAGCACACCCACCACGCCGACGACAGCGACGACAGCGGCCGTGTCGCCCGACACAGACCGTTCGTTCCTCTTCGTTCTCGGTAGCTCCCGGCCCGACGGCAATACCGAGTTGCTCGCCCGCAGCGCCGCCGCCCAACTGCCCCCGGGCATTCCCCAACAGTGGGTCGACCTCGCCCGCACCCCGCTGCCCGATTTCCGGGACGGGCGACACGCATCCGAGAACTGGCCGGTCAACGAGCACGAAGAGGAGCTGCGCCGGGCGACGTTGGCGGCCACCGACATCGTCATCGCCTCGCCCCTGTACTGGTACAGCCTCTCCGCGCAGACCAAGCGCTACCTCGACTACTGGTCGGGGTGGCTGACGGCACCCGGCTCGGACTTCAAGGACCGGATGGCGGGCCGGACGTTGTGGGGAGTGACGGTGATGGCCAACCCCGACGAGACCGTCGCCGACGGCCTGGTGACCGCGCTCCGCCACTCAGCCGCCTATCTGCGGATGCACTTCGGCGGCGTGCTGCTGGGCAACGGCTCCGGCCCCGGCCAGGTACGCGAAGACGACCGGGCGATGCGCCGCGCCAAGACCTTCTTCCAAGGCACGGCCCCGCTCACCCATTCCCCGGCCTAGGGCTTGTCCGGTGGGTCAGTGCTTGGGCGGAGCCGCAACGCCCATAGTCAATAGGGACGTTGAGGGATGCCGGCGGGTCGGGATCCCGCCGGCGCTCCCCCGTCCCGCCGCGCCCGCGGCTCAGTCCGCGTCGACGCGCACGGACGAGAAGCGCACCTTCTGCCGCTTGCCCGGGCCGAGGTCGGCGACCGGCACGCCGGCGCAGTGTGCCCTGGGGTAGAAGTGGGCGGTCTTGCCGACCAGGGAGAGGTTGGAGGCGAGGCCGTCGCCCTTGATCGGGTAGCAACGGCCGGGCTCGGGCTGGTTCAGGGTGGCCTTCTTGCCGGCCGGGGTGGTGTAGAGGAGCATGCCGAGGTCGGCCGCGTGGGCGGCCGCCGCGGTTCCCAGCACCGCACCGACGGCGAGCGCCACGGCCACGGCCGCCCGGCCCCGGGCGGACGCGCGCCGGCGTCCGCGTCCACGACCACGGACCAGGCCGGTTCCACGTGCTACGGAGTTCATGACTGGCTCCAGTTGAGGGAGAGCGGATTGTCGACCGGTCCAACGACGCACCGGCCACCCCGTGACGCCGCCCGCCCCAACTCCTTTGCTCCCCGACCCTGCTGACGCGGCCGCCTGGTTGACGGACCCCGCCCCGCGCCCGGTGTCACGCCCGCACGGCGTCACCCGCGGCCCGAGCCTGCCCATCGGCCGTCCCCGTCCCCGTCCCCGAAGTCACCGCCCCCTCCCCGACCGGCGCCCGCACGCCGCCGAACAGCGGGAAGCCGTACCGCCTGCGGAAGACGCGACTGCGGCGCACGGTCAGCGCCACCACCACCGCGAGGATGCCGAGGGACTGGAACCGCCCGATCACCGGCACCACATCGACGGGCAGCGTGCAGGCCGCCACCGCGCTCAGCGCGGCATCGAGCATCTGGGAACCGCCCCACAGGATCGTCAGCACCCGCAACGCGCCCCGGAATTCCGGCCGTTCACGCCAGGCACGGTCCGCGTCGGCCTCCCCGCCCGCGCCCCGCAACCGACTCCCGAAGTGGAACGCGAAGGGCCGGGCCGCCAGCAGCGTGCCCAGGATCCACAACCCGAGAACGACGGGGATGGCCACGTCCTTCAGCAGCATCACCCGCGGACTGCCGTTGATCGCCGACAGGCCCGCGGAGACCGCCAACAGCCCGGCCACGACCAGATCGAAGATCTCGACGCGCCGCCGCACCACGGCCGCGCCCAACGCGTGCACCGTGGGCACCGCGCCGCTCAGCAGCAGCGCCTGCCACTGCGCGACGCCCTGCGCCCGCAGCACGTAGTACAGGCCCAGCGGCAGCACGAGGTTGACGGTCAGCGATACGCCCACGGCGCGTAACGGGTGCGCCCCGCCCGTCCGAACGGATGTCACGACGGCCTCCAACGGTCCGGCGCCGGTCGTTCCGGCACCACGGTGATCCGCCACGACAGTAGGAGTCGGCCGGGTGGAGACGCATCGACCCCCGGGCCGAACCCCTCAGGCCCGCTCTCCACCCGCCGCCTCCACCGCCAGGTGGAGGACCGACCGGCGCCCGACCCTCCCCAACTCCCTTACGGAAACGCCACGTTGTTCGGCGTCAGAAGCTGTCGCCCAGGCGCTCGATGAGCGGCGCCGCCGCCTTCAGGGTCGCCAACTCCGCCTCCGTGAACCGCTCCCGCAGGGCCTGCGCCACCTGCCTGGACCGGGCGTCCCGCTTGTGTCGCAACACCTCGACGCCGGCCTCGGTCACGGACATGATGATCCGCCGGCCGTCATGCGGGTCGCGCCGCCGCTCGACGAGGCCGCGCTCCTCCAACCCGCCCAACGTGGTCCCCATTGCCTGGGACGTGATCTGCTCGGCCCGCGCCAACTCGGCCGCCGTGGTCGGGCCGCCCCGGTCCAGGCGCGACAGCGCGGCACGCTCGGGCAACGTGAGCTCGCCGGGCGCCTGGAGCTGACGCAGCCGGCGGGCCAACAGGCCGATGCTTCCGTAGAGCGCACCGGCCAGATCGTCGACGTCCGAGCTATCAGTCATGTTCATAAGCCTAGGTTGAACAACCTGACCGATCAACCGGCGAGACTCGCCGCCCGTCCGTCACACGTTCGCCGTAAGCCCGGGTGAAAGATCCGTCGGCGACCACCAGTCTTTACGCATCGACCGGCCTTGACTGGCCTTGAGGAGAGGGTGCGGACATGGGAATCATCGCGTGGGCCCTGATCGGCCTCTGTGCCGGAGCCATCGCAAAGGCCCTGATGCCTGGCAAGGATCCCGGTGGTTGTTTGGTCACCATGCTGATCGGCATCGCCGGCGGCCTGTTGGGCGGCTGGCTCGGCAAGGTGATCTTCGGGGTGCACTCCATCAACGGCTTCTTCCACCTCTCGACGTGGATCGCCGCCATCGTCGGCTCCGTGATCGTCCTCCTCCTCTACCGCCTCATCCTGGGGCGGAACCGCCAACACTGACCGACGCAGCAGGGGCCGGTGGGGCGTCTCCCTCCGGCCCCTTCGCGCGCCGCCGAAAACCAGTTGCCCGAGCCGTCCGAAGTCCACAGGCTGGTCCCCGTCGTTTCCCCACAGAGCAGGAGAACCCCCGTGCGCCGATTCCTCGAAACCCCCCAGCGCCCCTACCGGACGGTGAATTTCGAGGACTTCGACCCCCATGCACACCAAGCACACCCCGAACATCAAGCACACCCTGAACATCGGCATCCTCGCGCACGTCGACGCGGGTAAGACCAGCCTGACCGAGCGTCTGCTGTTCGAGACCGGAGCGATCGACCGGCTCGGCAGCGTGGATGCCGGCGACACCCAGACCGACACCGGGGCCATCGAGCGGCAGCGCGGGATCACCGTGCGCTCGGCGGTGGCCTCCTTCGCCGTCGGCACCACACAGATCAACCTCATCGACACCCCCGGGCACGCCGACTTCGTGGCCGAGGTGGAGCGCGTCCTCGGCGTCCTGGACGGCGCCGTGCTGGTGCTCTCCGCCGTCGAGGGGGTGCAGGCCCACACCCGCGTCCTGATGCGGACGCTGCGCGAGCTGCGGCTGCCGGTGGTGCTCTTCGTCAACAAGATCGACCGGCGCGGCGCCCGCGGCGACGACCTGTTGGCCGACGTCCGGCGGAAGTTGGCCCCGCACCTCGTGCCCATGACGGCGGTCCGGGACCTCGGCACGCCGTCCGCCAGCGCGCTCCCGTACGCGTGGGACGCCGACCCCGCGTTCCGCGACCGGGTCGCCGAGGCGCTCGCCGAGACCGACGACGCGCTGCTCGCCCGCGTCGTGGACGGCCCGTTCCCGTCCGTCGACGAGCTGCGCACCGCGCTCGCCGAGCAGGTCAGCGCCGGCCGGGTGCACCCCGTCTACTGCGGCTCGGCCCGCAGCGGCCAGGGCGTTAGCGCGCTCATCGACGGCCTCACGGACCTGCTGCCCCCCGCGCTCACCGGCAACGGCCCGGAACCGGCCGCGACGCCCCCGCAGGGCACCGTCTTCGCCGTCGAGCACGCGGCGTCCGGCAAGAAGACCGCGTACCTCCGCCTGTTCTCCGGCACGCTGGCCGCCCGCCAACGCGTCACCCTGCACCGCAACCGCCCCGACGGCACGCGCCTGGCACACACCGGCCAGATCACCTCCCTGCACATCGTCGGACGCCCGGGCAACAACGCCAACTCCCTTGATGCGACACGCCATTTGACCGCGGGCGAGATCGGGAAGATCACCGGCCTGGCGGAGGTCCGGGTCGGCGACCGGCTGTCCGATCCCGCCGGCCGGGACGACGGCCCCCGCCCGCCACACTTCCGCGCCCCGACCCTCCGCACGCTCGTCCGGCCCCGGGACGCGGCACCCGGCGCGGCGTCCCGCCTGCACGCGGCGCTGCAACGCCTCGCCGAGCAGGACCCGTTCATCCACGCCAGCGCCGAGCCCGACGGCGCCACCTCCGTACTGCTCTACGGCGAGGTCCAAAAGGAGATCCTCGCGGCAACCCTGGTCAACGACTTCGGGATCGAAGCGGTCTTCGAACCCAGCCGGACCGTCTGCCTGGAACGCCCCAGGGGCACCGCCGAGGCACACGAGGAAATCGGGCGCCGGGCCCCGAGCCCGAGCGGTTTCTGGGCCACCGTCGGATTGCGCGTCGAGCCCACGGCGCGAAATGCCGGCATCGCCTTCCGCTACGAGACCGAACTGGGCGCGCTGCCGCACGCCTTCCACGTGGCGATCGAGGAGACCGTGCACACCGCGCTCCGCACCGGCCCGCACGGCTGGGCGGTCACCGATTGCACGGTCACCCTCACCCGCTCGGGATTCGTCGGCCCGCTGAGCACGGCGGGCGATTTCCGGGGCCTGACCCCGGTGGTGCTCGCCCGCGCCCTGGCCCACGCCGGCACCCGGGTCTACGAGCCGTGCCACGCCTTCGACGTGGACATCCCGCTGGACACGCTGCCGGCCGTGACCTCATGCCTGGCCGCGTTGGGCGCCACCATCGAGGAGACCGCCGGCGGCATGTCGTCATGGCTGGTCAAGGGCGTCATCCCAGCCGGCCGGGTGCGCGCCGCCGAGCTCCGACTGCCTGCCCTGACGCACGGCGAGGCCCTGTGGTGGTCCCGGCCCAGCGGCGACCGGCCGATCGGCCAAGCGGCCGGCGCTCCCCGCTCGACGGAATAACAAAAAATCCCCGACGCGGCGCACTGCGATCGAGGATTGACAGCTGGGGTAATTCTCCGCGTATATTGAGCGTTTGCATATTGCGCAGAAGAATTAACCACTCAAACTCACTACTGCACAGGATATTCGAGCGGAGCTGAATTGTCAAACGAGGAATTGCGTAAGGAGCAGGAATTCATGGACCTGCTCCACGAACGCCTCGACGCCCTGCGGTCCGGGGCGCAGGACGCGCTGGAGAAGGCCCTGCCGCTGTCCGAGGGCACATTCCAGGCGCGGCTGGAGCGGGACGTGATGGTCGCCGAACAGGCCGAGCTGCTGGCCGGTTTCGAGGCCGGGGAACACGGGCTGTGCTTCGGCCGGCTGGCGTTCCGGGACGGCCGCGACCACCACATCGGCCGCATCGGCATCCGCCGGGACGACGCCGACCACACTCCGCTGGTCATCGACTGGCGGGCCGACGTCGCCCGCCCCTTCTACCTCGCCACCGGGCACACCCCGATGGGCCTGCGGCGCCGGCGCCACCTGACCACCGAGGGCCGCCGGGTGACCGCACTGCACGACGAGATCCTGGACCTCGCCGACGCCCAACGCACCGGTCATGAAGACGCGGACGCCATCCTGCTGGCCTCCCTGGACGCGGCGCGCACCGGCCGGATGCACGACATCGTGCAGACCATCCAGGCCGACCAGGACCGCATCATCCGCGCCCCGCACCACGGCGTCCTGGTCGTCGAGGGCGGCCCGGGCACCGGCAAGACCGTCGTGGCACTGCACCGGGCCGCGTACCTGCTGTACGCGCACCGCGAACAGCTCGCCCGCCGCGCGGTGTTGATCGTCGGGCCCAACCCGGCGTTCCTCGGCTACATCGGGCAGGTACTGCCGTCGCTCGGCGAGACCGGCGTGCTGCTGGCGACGCCCGGCGAGCTGTTCCCCGGCGTGACCGCGACCGGCGTCGACACGCCGCGCGCCGCCGAGGTCAAGGGCAGCGCCGCGATGGCGGACGCCCTCGCGCAGTTCGTGGCCGACCGACAGACGCTCCCCGAGCCCACCCTCGTCATCGCGCACGACGACGGCGAACTGCACCTGGACGCGGAGATCGCGACGGCGGCCCGGCAACGCGCCCGCGCCACCCGGCTGCCGCACAACCTCGCGCGCCCGCACTTCGCGTTCCAGGTGATCGACGCGCTCACCGCCCAACTCACCGAGCGGATCGGCGCCGACCCGTACGGCGGCCCGAACCTCCTCGGCCCGGACGACATCGCCCAGCTCGGCAAGGCCGTCGCCACCAGCCGCGAAGTCCACGACGCCATCGAGGAGTTGTGGCCGACGCTCACCCCGCAGCAGCTGGTGGCCGACTTCCTGGCCGATCCGGTCCACCTCCCCGACGCCGACGCCGAGGCGATCCGCCGCACCGACGGCGACTGGACCGCGGCGGACGTCCCGCTGCTGGACGAGGCGGCCGAACTCCTCGGCGAGGACGACTCGGCCGCCCGGGCCGCCGCCGAGGCCGAACGCCAGGAGCGCATCGCGTACGCCCAGGGCGTGCTGGACCTCTCCTACGGTTCGCGCACCCAGGAGTTCGAGGACAAGGACGACGAGGACTCGGAGGTGCTGGCCGCGCACGACCTGATCGACGCGGACCGGCTCGCCGAGCGCCAGGAGGAGGCCGACCACCGCAGCGCCGCCGAACGCGCCGCGGCCGACCGCACCTGGGCCTTCGGCCACATCATCGTGGACGAGGCGCAGGAACTCTCGCCGATGCTGTGGCGGTTGCTGATGCGCCGCTGCCCGACCCGCTCGATGACGCTGGTCGGCGACCCTGCGCAGACCTCGGAACCGGGCGGCTGCGGCTCCTGGGACACCATCCTCGCGCCGTACGTGGAGGACCGCTGGGAGCACGTCCGGCTCGGCGTCAACTACCGCACGCCGACCGAGATCATGACGGCCGCGGCGGAGGTGCCCCGGGTCGCCGACCCGTCGTTCGTGCCGCCCACCTCGATCCGTTCCACCGGGGTCCCGCCGTGGGCCCACCGCACCGCCGACCTGCCGGCGGCGGTGGCGGAGGCGGTGGCCCGCGAGACGCGGCGCGACGACCGGGGCCGGCTCGCCGTGATCGCCCCGCGCGAGCACCACGCCGAACTGGCAACCGCCCTGCCGACCGCATCCGCCGGCCCGGAACCCGATCTGACCAACCCGGTGGTGCTCCTCGACCCGCGCCAGGCCAAGGGGCTGGAGTTCGACACCGTACTGGTCGCCGAGCCGGCGGAGTTCGGGACCAGCGACCTCTACGTCGCGCTGACCCGGGCGACCCAGCGGCTGGGCGTGCTCCACACCGGCGCGCTGCCCGAGGGTCTGGCCACACTGGCGGACTGACCGACCGGACGCGCCAGCGGCGCGACGACGCGCGGGCCTCGCCGTACGGGTGGACGGCGAGGCCCGCGCGTCGGGTTCAGTCCTGGCGCGCGGGGCGACGGCGGGCGGCCACCACGAGCCCGGCGCCGGCGGTGAGGGCGACGGCCGAGCCGCCGACGGCCCACGGGGTGGCCGATCCGACGCCGGTGGCGGCCAGTTCACGCCCACCGACCGCGGAGACCGGGCCGCCACCCGACGCGGACGCCGACGCGGGCCGGGCGCCTTCGGCGCCGCCGTCGGCCGCCCGCTTCCCCGAGCCCTCCCCCTCGGGCTGCGGCGCAGGCTTCCGCTCCTCCTGCTTCTGCTCCTCCTGCTCCTGCTCCTGCTTCTTCTCCTGCTCCTTGCGCTTGGCCTCAGCCGCCTCGTCCTGGGCGCGGGCCTCGTACTGGCCGACCTCCAGGAAGTGCCGGACGTCCGCCGGCGTACCGTCCAGCGCCTTCGTCCCGGCCGCCTTCACCGCGGGCCCGCCGATGCTCATGACCTGCGTGGTCCGCACCCGGTCGTCGGTCGCCTGCGCCGCGTACCGACCGGACTCAAGGAAGTGCCGGTGGTGGCCGGCGACGCGGCGCGGTCGGCGGCCACCGCCGGCGAGGAGAGCAACACGGCCGGCGCCATCGCAGCAGCAGCGACATCGGCGGAAACTCGGCCCAACTTCACGCAGTGCACCCACTTCTCCAAGAAATACCCAAAACTGTCCCCCGCAGGGTAAAGGAGACGTAAGGTGGTGTGATCATCCGGGTAGCCACGTGATGCGGCGGCCTCCACCACGCCGGATGTCCAAGCCCATCGAAACCGAAAAGGCCACGGAGGAGAAAAGGATGACCCGCCATAACCGTCGCACCCTGCACTCCGCGCTCGTCGGCGCCCTCGCAGTGACCTCGCTGGGCATCACCGCGGTACCGGCCTCGGCCAAGTCATCCCTGACCTTCGCCGCCGGCCCGCGCTCGGTCGGCCGCGGCGGGCTCGTCCACGCCACCGGCAGGGCGACCGACGACAACGCGTCGTACAACAAGGTCTGCGTGCAACGGCGTTGGGGCACCGGTGCCTGGCGCACCGTGAAGTGCTCCAAGCCCGTGCGCCATGCCGGCGGCACCGTCAACGCCGGCGTGCGCGCCGCACTGCGCGGCCACCTCTACCTGCGCGCGGTCCTCTTCGAGGGCCGCTCCCCCAACGACAAGCACCCCCGCACCCGCTCGATCTCCCGCACCGTCACGGTCACCGTGCACTGACGCCCGGGCCCCAGGCACCCCAACACACCCTCCCCCGACGGGACTTCACACCAAGGCTCCCGCCCCCCGGCTCCCCGCCCAACTCCCCAACGACAGCGGGGCGTTCAGGCCGGTGGCGGCCGGAGTGGCGTGCCGACGCAGCACCTCGCCAAGGACGCGTACAGGCAGCAACAACAACTCGAACATACGTGCGCCATCATGCCCGTCGACATGGGACAATCCATCCATGTCGGTTTCTGTCGAGGTTTACCGGGAGCGCGGGGCGACTGCTGAGCGCTGGGTCGAGGAGCACTGGGCGAACGAGCGCACCTGCGCCGTGGTCGTGGCGCGGGAGGCGGGGGCGGTCGTCGGCTCGGTCGGGGTGGTCGACCTGGGCGCGGAGGATCCCGATCTGCGGTTCGTGGGGTTGGTGGACGGTTCGCTGGACGTGCGGGCGCCGTTGCTGCGCGCGGCGGCGCCGGTCGTTCGGGAGGCCGGCGGCCGGACGTTGCGCTGGGTCGAGGAGGGCGGGGAGCTGCCCCTGGCCGTCGCCGCTGCGTTGGAGGAGCTGGGGGCCGTCGCCGGCGACGAGGTGTACCGCTGGTGGCGGCGGGAGTTGGCGGCCACTCTGCCCGACGCGCCCATGAGCCGGCCGGCCGAGCGGCCGACCACGGAAGGCGCCCCGTTCCGGGTGGCGGTCGGCGACGCCTGGTGCGATGTGGAGGTGGAGGGCGACCGGGCGGTGCTGGCTCACAACCGGCAGGAGGAGGGGACCTCCGAGGCGTTGGCGGCGCTGGTGTCGATGGCCGTGCGCCGGGTGAGCGGCGAACACGCCGGGGTGCGGGTGGTGGAGACCTTCGTCGCGCCCGAGGACGAGGTCTACGAAACGGCCCTCGTCTCACTAGGTTTCGCGCCGACGACGCGACGGGCGGTCGAGTACCACATGGCACTGCCTGGCTGAGCACGGTCGGGCGCGCCCCGGACCGCATTGCCGGGATCGTCGCCCGCGGTGCCCCACACTGGCCTCGGGCCGCCCGCGGTACCCACCGCAGGCACCCGTGGACAGGCACCCGCGCTCCCAGACCCGTTCGCAACCGGAGGTACCCATGGCCGAGGAGGAGGAGGAGGACCGCACCGCGTCGACCCCGGTGCCCGGTACCGGCGGCGACAAGCGGCGGTTGCGCTACGAACTGCTCGGCTGCGCGCTACACGGCCACCACCTCGAAGGCGTGGGTGCGGAGCAACTGCGGCCCGCCGACGGCCTCTTGGCCCGCGAGGACCGGGACGGGCTGCGCTGGCACCGCTGTCTGCGCTGCGATGCCTGGCTGCCGGTGACGCCCGCACCGCACCCCGGCCGCACGCACCCGCCCGACCGCCACGAGATCGCCCTCCCGCTGCGCGGCAAGCCCCTCCGCGACCGCTACGTCCTGCGGCTGATCGCCCTCGACCGGCTGTTGCACTTCGTGGTGCTCGGCGCGCTGGCCACCGGCGTCCTGGTCTTCGCGGACAAGCGGGCGAGCCTCCAGGCGCCGTTCTACCGGTTCATGGACCTGCTCCAGAACGGCGTGGGCGGGACCGGTGGGGTCTCCGAACGCGGGCTGCTGGGCGAGGTCGCCAAGGCATTCGCGGTGCGTTCCTCCACGTTGTGGCTGATCGGATTGGTGATCGCCGGGTATGCGCTGCTGGAGGGCGTGGAGGCGGTCGGGCTGTGGTTCGCCAAGCGGTGGGCGGAGTACCTGACGTTCGTCGCCACCACCGTGCTGCTGGTCCCGGAGGTCTACGAGCTGACGTCCCGGGTGACCGTCACCAAGGTCCTCACCCTGATCATCAACCTCGCCGTGGTGGTCTATCTGCTCTTCGCCAAGCGGCTGTTCGGGGTGCGCGGCGGTGGCCGCGCGGAGGCCGCCGAGCGCGAACGGGACCTCAGTTGGGACGCGTTGGAGCGGGTCCCGCCCGGCCCGTCGAAGCACTGAACGGCACCGCGGGCGGCGGGCATGACGCATAGGGCACCGGGAGGGCGTGGCCGCGGCCCCCTCCCGGTGCCCTAGGCCCTGCCGTCAAACTCCCGTCTGCCCTCCGGGCGAACGACGGGAGTTTGACGACAGGACCTAGCGCACCCTCAACGCAGGCCCAGCGCCTCACGGATGGTGGTGAACAGGTCCGTCTGGTTGGTGACGCCGAGGACCCGGTACGCCTGGGGGCCCTGGGCGGCGATCCGCACCTGGGTGCCGGTGTGTTCCTGCGACCTGCCCGGGGTGTTGGTCGAGTAGTTGACCTTCAGCTGCTGGCCCTCGTTGGTGACGAGGGTGGAGGTCAGGCCGGGCGGGGTGGCCTCCAGGGGCACGATCTGACTGGTGTGGCCGTGGTCGGCGGTGGTCACCACGAGGGTGTCGGGATGCTTGGCCGCGTAGTCGCGGGCCACCTTCACCGCACGGTCGAACGCGGCCGTCTCGCCGATCTGGCCACAGGGGTCGGCCGCGTGGTCCTGCTTGTCGATCGACGCCCCCTCGATCTGGAGGAAGAAGCCCTTCTTGGCGTGCTTCTGCTTGGCCTCCAGGAGCTGGATGGCCCTGGTCGCGGAGTCTGCGAGGCTCGGAGTGCCCGACAGGCGAGCGGAGTTGGTGGTGGCGCACCGCTGCGGTTCGGTCCCGCCCACCGCCGCCGGCTTGCCGGTCCACTCGGTCGGCACATTGCCCGGCGCGAACAGGCCCAGCACCGGCTTGCCCGCCCTGGCCCCCTGCAACCCGGCGGCGTCCGTGACGACCTGGTAGCCCAACTTCTCCGCCTGCTGGGTGACGGACAACCCCTTGTACTTCCCCTCCGTCACCTTCTGGTCGAAGCGCTGCTTGCCTCCCCCGAGCAGCACATCCACCCTGTGGTTCACGGACTGCTCGGCGATCGACCCCGGACCGCCCTTGGCGAGGGTGTCGTTGGGGCACTTGGCCATGTCGCCGGGGCCCTGGCAGGAGCGGTCGGTGGCGTGCGAGGCGAGCACCGCGGGGGTGGCGTCGGTGAGTTCGGCGGTGGTGACGCTGCCGGTGGCGTACCCCTTCTTCTGCGCCAGTTCGAGGAGGGTCGGCAGGGCCCGGTCGGTGTCCGGGGTCTTGGAGATGCGGCCGTTGACGGTCTTGCGACCGGTCGCCCAACCGGAGCCGCTCGCCGCGGAGTCGGTCACATAGTCCGGGGTGCCGTCCGCGTGCACCGCGTACGTGGTGTAGGCGCCGGTGAGCGGGAACTTGTCCATGTTCAGGCGGCCGTTGGCGCCCACCACGTAGTCGCGGGCGAGGGTGATCTCGGAGTCCCCCATGCCGTCACCGATGAGCAGGATGACGTTCTTCGCCTTGCCGCCCTGGATGGCGCGCTGTGCCTGTTGCCTGGTGTCTGCGGCACCGGCCACGGTGGTCACGGCGACCCCGGCTGCGGTGGCGGCAACCAGGGCGGTGGCTACGGCGAGGTGGCGGCGGGAGGGTCTGTGCATCGAAGCGTCTCCTTGAACGGTCCCGAGAACGTGGCCAATTGGCCCAACGGGTCGCAAGCCCACCAGTCGGGGGTGAACCGGAGGTGACGCAACGACACCAACACTCCGTCCGGGGCATTACGGAGCGGGCGGGGAGCGACCTCGGGCACGCCGAGCCGGCACCACTCCCGACCGCGGCAGTCAGCCGCCCGTCGCCAACAACTCCTCGGTCGCACGGCGCAGTCGGCGCGCCTCGACCACGTCGAAGCCCGGGCCGTCCAGGCTCAGCGGCACCCCCTGCACCAAGGCACTCATCGGCGCCGCGGGCGGGTGTTCCAGCACCTCGACGACCGGGTCCACGGCGTCCTCGACCGACTGCGCGGACCGCCGGATGGCATCGATTCGGGCCAGCATCTCCGGCGGGTACTCCCCGGAGAAGCCCGTGTTGACCGTCCCCGGATGGAACAGCACGTACCGTGTCCTGGCCCTCGGCCAGGCGTCAGCGAAACCAACGCCGAGCAGATCGTTGAGCCGCCCGCCGAGCGCCAGCGCCCGCTGGCCCTCGTAGCCGCGGGCGAGTTGGAGGTCGTCCCAGGCGATCTCCGTCGCACCACCCGGCCCGGCGACGTTGAGCACCACCGGATCGTCGGCGGCTTCGAGCCGGTCCAGGAGCCCGTGGCTCAGCAGATAGCGGCTCAGATAGAAGTGCGCGAAGGTGTTCTCGAACCCCTCGGCGGTGACCAGGCGCGTGGTCCGGAAGTGCCTGGCACACAGCACCAGGGCGTCCAGCCTGGCGAAGGACCCGCGGAGCCGCTCGATCAACGCCCGGTTCTCGTCGACCAGGCCGAGGTCGGCCGCGATGAAGTGCGCCCGGTCGGCGGCGCCTTGCGCCCGGGCCGCGGCCAGCCACTCGGCCCCCCTCGCCGCGCTGCGCCCGACGGCCACCACCTCCGCCCCACGCGCCAGGCACCGCAGCGCGAGCTCCTTGCCGATGCCGTCCGTGCCACCGGTGACGAGATACGTCTTCACAGGAACCGTGCCGCGATCTTCTCGGGCCTGAGGTGCACGGTCACCAGCTCGGGCAGCGCGGCGTACGCCTCCGGGTTGTGCTCCGCATATGTCAAGCCGCTGTATTTGACGGCGAGTTGGTCCATCCGCTCACGACTCCCCGCGCTCTCGAAGCGTGCGGTGCCGCTGAGCACCGCATAGCCGTACGGCTCGTCCGGTGGGTTGACCGCCACGCTCAGCCGGGGATCGCGCCGCAGATTGCGGATCTTGCGCTTGTCGACACCGGTCACGAAGAACACCTCGCCCCCGTTGCACCCCACCCAGACCACCGACTGGTGCGGACTCCCATCGGGCCGCAGGGTCGCCACCGTGACGAAGACCCGGGAATCCAGCACCTCTTGCAGCTTCTCGGACATGCGGACTGGTTTCACCCAGCACCCCTCTCATCAACTGACACAACTATGTGACACTTATCGCTCGAAGGGCAATACCTGCGTGCACCTTCTGGCCAGTCAAGCCCCTCGCCGCCTAAGCTCCGAGCACGATGAGAGCTGACGCGGCACGCAACCTGGACGCGGTCCTGCAGACCGGAGCACGCCTCCTGGCGAACGACCCCTCGACGAGCATCGCAACGATCGCCGCCCAGGCGGGCGTTGACCGACGGACCGTCTACCGCCGCTTCGCCACCCGCGAGGCGCTGATGGCCGGCGTGTACGCCGCGAAGCTGGCCGCCTGCGAGGACGTCTGCGAGCAGGCCCGCCTGACGGAGGCACCAGTGACCGTCGCACTGCACCGGTACGCGGAGGGCATCATCACCGCGAGCCGGAAGTGGCCGGTGGACCTGGGGCGGGCGACGGACGAGGCGGCCACCGCACGCCTCCACCAACTACTGCTACGACTCGACGCGTTCCTGGCCCGCGCGGTCCACGAGGGCGTCATCCGGCCGGGCCTTCCGGATCGTTGGGCGCGCGCCCTGCTCACCCACCTCACGAACATGGCGTCCCACGAAATGCCCGAGCTGACCCCCGCTCAGGGCGCTGACCTGGTGACCCACTCCCTGCTCGCCGGACTGGGCACCGGCGCCCCACAGGGCCCGGCCCCTACTCCGGCTCCGGCCGCGTCCGCAAGCGCGCAACCCAAGGGTGCTCGGACCCAGACCCGTACGAAGCCCCGGCCGAAGTCGGCTTCCCGTAAGACCGCGTGATCGCCCCAACCAACCAACGCCGTTGCCGCGGCGTGAGCACAGGCAGCGCCGCCTCGAAGTCCGTCTCGTCCTTGGGGCGCGGCGCCTCGGCCTTGTAGTAGAGCTGGATCTCGGGGGCCAGGAAGGGGACCCCCTCGGGCGAGGTCAGGCCCAACGCGTCGACCGGCCTGCGTACGCCGGCATCGCGTCGTGACACCCACTCCGCCCCCGCCGACTCGTCGAGCATGACTTGGATCCGCCAGGGATGGTCGGGTCCGGGCCGGCACCAGATGTCGTGCACCCGCGGCGGCAGTTCCTCGCCCCGCGCCCAAGGGCGCAGACTCCCCGGCGGATCGGCGGCCCACCACTCCCAGCCGGCGAGCGCCTGTTGCACCGTCAACTGGTCGCGCCGCAGCAGCAGTACGTCAACGTCCCCATGAGGACGCAGCTCCCGCCCCACCGCCAACTCGATCGCGAGGCCGCCGGCCACCCACCACCGGATCCCCGGCCCACCGAACCGCTCGCGGACCTCGCTCAGCGGGGCGGGTTCCCACCGCCCGAACGGCGCCTGAAGGCGTCTCAGGTCGCCCCGCACGCTCACCATCCTCACCAGATCCATACTTACTGCCGATTTACGCCGTCTTCGAGCAGTATGGGTTTCTCTCGGCAACTTCTCTATGCCTCAGGACATCTGAGGCAGGAACAAAGGAACAGCAGTGCGTCCACTCGTCATCCCGACGTCAGCCCCCGTGCCCGCCTCGTCGGAGCACCGGGACTGATCGCCGTGGCGACCGCTCCCCCGCCACCCACGACGCCGGCGCCCACCCCGACCCACCCCGCCCCGGGCCCGCCGCCCGATCCGCCGCGGCGCGCCGGACGACTGTTCCGGCTGCGCCCGACGATCCGGATGCGCCTCACGCTGCTCTACGGCGGCATGTTCCTGATGGCCGGCGTGGTACTGCTCGCGATCATCTGCGTACTGGCGGCCAACACCCTCAAGCAAGCCACCCCGGACTTCCGGGTCGTCGGCAGCAACCTCAAGATCAGCAACGTCAGCTGCCCCGTCCTGCCGACGTCCGGCACGGTCGACGAGATCAACGCGGCGATCAGCAGTTGCGTGCGGGACCAACACGCCCTGGCACTGGGCCAGTTCCTCAACCGTTCGCTGTTGACGCTGCTCGGACTGGCGATCGTGGCGTTTGCCTGTGGTTATGCGATGGCGGGGCGGGTGTTGTCGCCGTTGGGGCGGATCACGCGGACCGCGCAGCGGGTGGCGGGGTCGGATCTGCATCGGCGGATCGAATTGGGCGGTCCGGATGACGAGTTGAAGGAGTTGGCGGACACCTTCGACGAGATGTTGGACCGGTTGGACCGGGCGTTTGAGTCGCAGCGTCGGTTTGTGTCGAATGCGTCGCATGAGCTGCGGACGCCGTTGGCGATCAACCGGACGCTGCTGGAAGTGCAGCTGGCCGATCCGGGGGCCTCGCCCGAGGTGCAGCAGTTGGGCAAGACGCTGTTGGCGACCAACGAGCGCAGTGAGCAGTTGGTGGAGGGGTTGCTGCTGCTGGCGCGCAGTGAGAACAAGATCGTGGACAAGCGGCCGGTGGATCTGGCGGAGGTGGCCTCCCAGGCGCTGGAACAGACGCGGCAGGAGGCACAGTCCAAGGGCGTGGAGCTACGCGGTGTGCGACAGCAGGTGTTCGTGCAGGGCAACGGGGTGCTCCTGGAGCGGATCGCACTGAACCTGGTGCAAAACGCGGTGCGCTACAACGTCGCCGAGGGAGGCTGGGTCGAGGTACGGACCGAGCCACAGCCGGGCTGCGCCGTACTGACGGTCTCCAACACGGGACCGGTGGTGCCGGCATACGAGGTGGAGAACCTCTTCGAACCGTTCCGACGCCTGCGCACCGAACGGACCGGCAGCGACAAGGGCGTCGGCCTGGGCCTGTCCATCGTCCGCTCCGTAGCCCGCGCCCACGACGGCACCATCACCGCCGAACCCCGCGAAGGCGGCGGACTCGACATGCGCGTCGTACTGCCCCTCTGAGACTGCCCCTCTGACACCGACGGACGGCCGGTCCGCCGCCCTAGCCCTCGGCGGCCGGTCGATAGGTGCACACCTGCACGCCCGTGGCGCCGCCGACCGCGGAGACCAACTCCAGTGCGCGCAGCACCCCGTCGTCCGGGAAGATCCTCTTCCCGCCGCCGAGCAGCACCGGCATGATGACCAGGCGCAGCTCGTCGACCAGTCCCTCGCCGAGCAGGGTACGCACGAGCGTGGGACTGCCCATCACCAACAGGTCGCCGCCGTCCGTCCCGTGGAGGTCACGGATCCGCGACACCGCCTCGTCGCCCGGAATGATCCGGGTGTTCTCCCACGCCACCTCGGCGGCCTACAGTTTCTTGGACACGACGTACTTGGGGATGGCGTTCATCCGGTCGGCGAACGGGTCGCCGGCCCGCTCGGGCCAGGCCGCGGCCATCGTCTGCCAGGTGCGGCGCCCGAAGAGCAATGCCTGGGCCTCCTCCAACGCGCTGGCGAAGGCCCCACCCACCACCTCCGGGTCGAAGAACCGGTGCGACCAACCGCCGTGCGCAAAGCCACCGTCGCGGTCCTCGTCCGGTCCCCCCGGCGCCTGCACCACACCATCCAGGCTCATGAACTCACTGATCACGATGCGCATGGGTCTGCCTCACTGTCCCACTCGGGCGTTGGAAACGTAGCTGTTGGAGACGTAGCTGTCGAAGGTCTGGCAGTCAAAGAACCAGCAGTTGGAGACGTAGCTGTTGGAAGCACAGCCGTTGGGAGCACAGCAGGTGGAAGCACGGCTGTTGGGGTTCACGCCGGAGGAACCAGAGCACGATGCGCGAACCCCAACAGCATCATCGCCTGCCGTCGCCCCCAAGGCACGGCATGACATCGCCGCCCTCACCGGCCCGCGGCCGCGGTGTCTGCGCGCCACGGGCGAGGAGGAGCACGGCCAACGTGGCGCGGGCCTCGCGCCTGAGCCCGGCGCGCCGCGCGAAGGCCGAGGTGAAGGCGAGAACGGAGACCGTCACCGTATACAGGGTGACGCCGGCGGCAGACAGGAGCCCGATGGTCATCGGGCACGCACCTTTCTTCCCCCCACTCGGGTACGCCCGGCCTCCCATGGACCGGGGTGTGTTCCGCCCCTCCACTCTACGAGTCCTGTCAACACCCGCTCGCCGTAGCCGTCCAGCCCACCGCCGGGGGCCCTCGGCAACGCCGGCGCGCAACAAAAGAAGAATGCGAATACGCACCCCGCGGCGACTTGCCACCGCCCTTCAACGCTTTATGGCAACGGATGACAGCACCCGAAAATCCAGTGAAGAGGTATCTACTCTTGGTCACTTGACGGTGTGGTCGTGCTGACGAACGGCGCCAAGTGCGGGTCATCCAGAGCCGCTTGAACGCCGACCTTATAACCTCCCGACATGGCAATGACGTTGAGACAGTTGCAATACCTGGTGACCATCGTGGAGACGGGTTCCTTCACCCGGGCCGCTGAACGACTGCACGTCTCGCAGCCCGCCCTCTCCCGCCAGTTGCAGATCCTCGAACGGTCCTGCGGCGGCTCGCTGATCGAGCGCGGCGGGCGCCCGATCACCCCGACTCCGCTGGGCCGGGCGATGCTCCCGCACGCCCGCGCCGCGCTGGTCGAGGTGGAGAAGGCGCACTCGGCGGCGCTGCGCGTGGTCAATGCGTGCGGCGGCGAGTTGCGGCTGGCCACGCTGCATTCGATCAGTCTCGGGGTGCTGCCGACAGTTTTGGGCGCATGGCGCAGTGCGCACCCGGGCGTCCGTCTGTCACTCGTCGAAAAGCTGCATGACAACGAACTCCAGCTCACTTTGGGCGCCGGTCAAGCCGATGTGGCCATCGGGCCGCCGCCCATTGACTGGCCGGGCGTCATATTTCCCCTGGAGGCCGAGGAGTTCGTGGTCGTTCTCGCCCCCGACGATCCACTGACGTCGCGCGCGGGTTCCCGACTCCACCTTTCCGAACTCGCGGAACGGGAATGGGTCCATTTCACCGAGCCGAATGGCCTGTCGAAGATCTTCGACCACGCCTGCGAGAGCGCCGGATTCCGACCGCGCGTCGCGGCACGGACCCAACAGACGGCCGCCGCGCTCCAACTCGCCCTGGCCGGCGTCGGACCCACGCTGCTCCCCGCGAACATGATCCCCGCACACCTCGTCGCCCGGGTCCTGCTGCCCGACCCACCGGTCCGGCGACCGCTCGCCGCGTACACCCGCAGCCAACCCGACGCGCTCACATCGGCGTTCATCGACGTGCTCACCGAGCACGCCCGCCCCGTCCCGACCCACGTCGCCTCCCTCCCCGGCATCCCCGCACACCGCCCGCCCAAGGCACCGTAACCCCGACGATTCCGGCCGCGCGTGACGACCACCCGGCGGTGCGGCCACCCCGCACGGCCACCCCCGGTCCCGTGTCGAAGCGCGGCCCCCGCGCAGGTCGGCGGTAGTTTTCGGGGGAAATTGCCACTCGCCGCAAGCGGTGCGGCGGCCGGAGGGAGCGTCAGACGATGGCGAGGAACGGCGACGGGCAGACACTCAGCCGTCGGCACCTGATGACGGGGATGGCGGCGCTCGCGGCCACCACGGCGTGTTCCCGTTCCAACGCCCCGAGCCCAAGCGTCTCCCGTACCGTGCCCGGCTACCCCGGGGCGCAGTGGGTCCCGGCGAACACCACCAACTACACCCCCGCCAACCGCCCGACCGGTCACCCGATCCGGATGGTGATCGTGCACGTCACGCAGGAGACCTTCCCCGACACGTTGATGCTGTTCGGACGCCCCGGCTACCGCGCCTCCGCCCACTACACGGTGCGGTCCCACGACGGCTTCATCGCCCAGTGCGTGCGCGAACAGGACGTTGCCTGGCACGCCGGCAACACCAAGTACAACTGGGGCAGCATCGGGGTGGAGCACGAGGGGCGCGTCGACGAACCCAAGTGGTTCACCGGGGCGTTGTACGAGCACTCGGCCGCGCTGACCGCCACGATCTGCCACCGCTACCGCATCCCCGTCGACCGCCAACACATCATCGGCCACCACGAGGTGCCGGGCAGCGACCACACCGACCCCGGCCCGCTGTGGGACTGGCCCCGCTACATGCGGCTGGTGAACGCCGCGTTCTGATCCCGTTCCGATCCCCGGCGCCTGCCGCGTTCCCACCGCCCCCTTCGCTACGCCCCGCCCTCTCCCGTCTCTCCAGCCTCCTGGAACGCTTCGAGCATCTCCGGGGACCAGGTGAGGCTCCCGTCCCGCAGGTCGTCGATCACCCCGCGCAGCCAGCGTTCCTCGGTGGTGAGGACGGCGAGGAGGTATTCGTTCTCGATCAGTGCGATCCGTGGGAGGCCAGCCGGAGTTGCGGCGTTCTGGCGCTCCAGCTCGGCGCGTTGGGCCGTGATGCGCGCAAGGCGCCGCTCCAGGATCGGCGTCACCTCGTCCGGGGTGAGCATCAGCATGTTGGAGAGCGCCACCGGGAACACCGGGAACTCCGCCTTGGGCACAGCCAGCATCTGCTCCAGCCACTCGCGGGTGACCGCCCGGCCCTCGTCGGTGACCTCGTAGACGGTCCGCTCGGGGTACTGCTGGTCCCGCTCGGTGTGCCGGACGGCGATCAGTCCGCCGGCCTGGAGCCGCTCGATGGTGCGGTAGAGCCCGGCCCGTTGGCCGACGTTGACCACCTGTTCCTTGCCCCACTGCTTGAGCAGTTGCTGGATGCCGTACGGGTGCAGCGGTCGGTGGTGCAGCAGGACCAGCACGGTCAGACCGAGCGGCGAGCTCTTCACGGGGGCGGTCATGCAGGTCATCGTAGTCAACACGCGAACTAGTTGCATTGAGACTAGTTTCTTTGCAACTATGACTGGGCGCGCTAGACGGCACGCGGATCCGGCACGTTCGGAAGATCGATCCAGACGCTCCATCTGGGAGGGGCCATGAACAGCAACGGCGAAGGCCAGAACGGCGGCAACGCCTCAGGGATACGAACCGCGCTCGTCATCGGGGGCGGCGTCGCGGGGCCGGTGGCGGCGCTCGCGCTGCGCAGGGCCGGCATCGCGGCGACGGTCTACGAGGCGTACCCGACCGCGGCGGACGGGATCGGTGCCTGGCTCGGCCTGGCGCCCAACGGGCTGGCGGCGCTGGCGACGGTCGGCGCCGATGCCGCGGTGCGGGCGATCGGGCAGCCGATGCCCGGCTCGGTGATGGCGGACGGCGCCGGGAACCACTTCGCCAGGTTCGACGGCTTTCCCGAACTGCCGGCCACGATGGCGATGCCGCGCGACCGACTGTTCCGCGCACTGACCGACCATGCGACCGCCGAGGGCGTCCCGTTCGTCTACGGGAAGCGGCTGGTGGACGCCGAGGAGACGGCCGACGGCGTCACCGCGCGGTTCGCCGACGGCTCCACCGCGACCGCCGACCTGCTGATCGGCGCCGACGGCATCCGCTCCACCGTCCGCACCGTGATCGACCCCCAGGCACCCGCGCCCGAGTACGGCGGCGTGCTGAGCTTCGGCGGCTACGCGGCGATGGACCGCGGCCTCGAAGCGGAGCTCAAGCCCGAACCGGACGCCATGTACTTCGCGTTCGGTCGCGTCTTCATGGGCTACTGGCAGGGCCCGGACGGGCAGTTGATCTGGTTCGCCGGGCTGCCGACGGAGAACCCGCCGAGCCAGGCGGAGTTGGCGCGGGTGCCCGCCGCCGAGTGGTTGGGCAAGCTGCGCGAGCTGTACGCCGGCCACTTCCCGGGCGAGCATGTGCTGCGGCACACCGATCCCGATAGGCTCATGGTGGTCGGCCAAATGGAGCGGATGCCGTCCGTCCCGCACTGGCACCGGGGGCGGATGGTGCTGGTCGGCGACTCGGTGCACGCGCCGTCCTCCAGCTCCGGGCAGGGCGCCTCGCTCGCCATCGAGAGCGCGGTCGAGCTGGGCCGCTGCCTGCGCGATCTCCCCGGCCACGGCGAGGCGTTCGCCGCCTACGAGGCGCTGCGCCGGCCACGCGTGGAGGTCATCGGCCTGAACGCCGCGGCCGTCAACGAGGTCAAGGCGGGCAAGAGCGCCTTGCCCAGGCCGTCGTTCCCGGCGCCCGAGGAGATGTTCCGCCCGCTCCACTTCCACCGGATCGACTGGGAGCAGAGCGTGCAGGAGACGCTGCGGGGCCTGGCCGGCGCGTAGCCGCGGGGATGTTGTGGGGCGTTGCCGCGCCAGGCAACGCCCCGGATGCCTGACGCACCGTCATGACACCACCGTCACGCCCCCGTGACGGTCGCCGCAACCGCCGCGACCGCATCGAGACAGGCACGGATCGGTGGGCTCTCGGCACGGGTGAGCCAGGCGGCGCCGATGTCGCGGCGGAGGGCCGGCCGGGCGGAGAGGAAACGCACGCCGGTCGGGGCGGGGTGACGGGACATGGCGGGGACCAGACAGGCAGTCAAGTTACGGGAGACCAAGGCGAGTTGGGTTGTGTGGTCGGCGAGGAGGTAGCGGATGTCCGGTTCGAGGCCGCGGGTGCGGAAGACGTGGAGCAGGGCCTCGTGGGGCTCCGTGCCGGGCGGGCAGCAGGCCCAGGCAGTGTCCGCCAGGCCGCCGAGGTCCGCGTCCAGGCCGAGGGTGGTGCGGTCGGCGAGCGGATGGTGCACGGAGAGGGCGACGTAGACCTCCTCGCTGGTGAGGGTGCGGAGCGTGACGCCCTGCGGGACCGCGAGCGGGCGGGTCGGCCAGCTCTCGACGAGGAGGAGGTCCAATTGGTCGTCGAGGAGGCGCGGCAGCAGCTCGTTGGCCTCGCCGTCGACGACCGTGGGGGCGAGACGGGGGTGTTCGGCGGCGAGGGCGGCGAGCGCGTCGGGCAGCAGGGTGCGCACCGCGCTGCCGACGCCGCCGATCCGGAGCGGACCCAGGACGTCGTTGCCGAGATCCGCCAAGTCGGCCTGGGCGGCGGCAAGTTGATCGAGCAGGCGATCGGCATGGGTGGCCAGGACGCGGCCGGCGTGGGTCAGGCGGACGCTGCGGCCGTGCGGTTGGAGGAGGGGGTGCCCCGCCTCGCGTTCCAGTTTGGCCAGTTGCTGGGAGACGCCGGAGGGCGTCATGTGCAGCGCCCGGGCTGCCTGGGCGATCGTTCCCTGGGCGGCGACGGCGGCAAGCGCACGGAGCCGGTCAATGCTGAACACGTTACGGATGCTACCGATTATTGGGCTTGAATCGTCGCTTTTTGTTTATGGTCCGGCCAGGCACAGTGGGCCTATGACGTACCGAGACGAGCCGTTGACTTCGGGGAAAACCGCGTCGGACGTGCCGGCACGGCCCCCCGCCGCCACTTCCCAACGGCCCTCGGCGCTCGCCCGCGCCGGCAACCCCCTCGTCCTGGCCCTCGCCGGATCGGCGTGCATCTCCGCCTCGGCCGTCCTGATGAAGCTCTCCGCGACGAACGCGGGCACGGCGGCCTTCCTCCGCTGCGCGTTGGCGCTGTTCCTGCTGGTCCCGCTCGCCTGGCGGGAGGTGCGGCGGGTCGGCGCCCGGCCGTGGCGCTACCAGGCGATGGACCTCGGCGCCGGGGTGCTGCTCGGCATCGACATGGTGTTCTGGGCGGCCAGCGTGCTCACCGTGGGCGCCTCGGTCTCCACCGTGCTGCTCAACGTCCAGGTGGTGGTCTTCCCGCTGCTTGCCCGGCTGGTGTCGGGGACCCGGCTGACCCGGCGGTTCGTGCTGCTGATCCCGCTGATGCTGGCCGGGGTGGCGCTGGCGAGCGGGGCGATCGGCAATCCCCAACCGGGCAGCGATCCGGTGGCCGGGGTGGTCTTCGGGACTGCGGCGGGGGTGGCGTACGCGGGATATCTGTTCCTGATGCGGCTGGGAGGCGGGCGGGCGCACACCGTCACCCCGGTGTGCGTCTCCACCGCGGCGGCCGCCGGCACGGCCGCAGTGCTGGGCGGCCTGTGGACCGGTATCGACCTCAACCCGGGCTGGCCGGCGTGGGGTTGGCTGATCACGCTCGCCGTCGTCGGGCAGGTGGTTGCCTGGCTCCTGATCACCGCCGCGTTGCCGAAGCTGGCGCCGAACGTCGGTGCCGCACTGTTGCTGTTGCAGCCGGTGATGGCGTTTGGGCTCGGCGTCGCGATCGGCGAACGCCCGACCGTCACCCAGGCATTGGGCTGCGCGTTGGTGATCGTCACGGTCTGGTACAGCAGCCGGCCGCCACGAGGGCGGCGCAGCTGACGGCGGGACGCGGGCCGGTACGTGGGCACTCATCGACCGCCCGGTCGGGCGCAACGCCCGGCCCCCGCCTCGCGATACGGTCACGACATGGTTGATTCCTCCGACTCTGCACCCCGCCTGACCACACCGTCCTACCTCGTGCTCGGCTTCATCGACCAGTTGGGCGAGGCCAGTCCGTACGACGTGAAGGTCGAGGCCGCCCGCACGGTGGCCCCGTTCTGGTCGATGCCGCACGCACAGGTCTACGCGCAGTGCGACCGGCTGGTCGAGGCGGGCCTGTTGTCGGAGTGCCGGCAGTCGGGCGGTCGCAACCGGCGCCTGCTGAGGCTGACTTCGGCCGGAAAGGCGGCACTGGAGGAGTGGCTGTCCGACTCGACCTTCGCCCCTGTCGAGGCGCGCGATCGCGGCATCCTGAAACTGTGGTTCGGCGGCCGCCCCGAGGTCCACTCCCCCGCACAGCTCGCCGAACACCGCCGCACGCTCGCCGAGTACGAGGAACTCGCCGAAACCCTCGGGGACTTGCTGACCCGCGGACAGCGCGAGGCGCTGGAGTTCGGCATCCGGTACGAGCGGATGACGATCGACTTCTGGCAGTGGGTGGAACAACGCGGCGAATGATCCGCACCCCCGACGCACGGGCCATTGACCGCGCAATGGATCACCCCTACCTTCTCAATAGTCCACTTAGGACTATCCAGGGCAGGCGCAGTCGGCCGTCAGACGCCGAACCGATCCAGGCGGACGGCAGGCCGGCCCAGGACAGGGTCGCGATCCGGGGAGCCACCATGAACCGTCCAGGGAAGGCCACTTGGCGCCGCGCGGCCACCATCGCCGTGGTCGTCGTCTGCCTGGCATACGCGCCGATCGCGATGACCGAACTGTGGCCGTACGCACACCACGGCGCCCCCGCGATCGGCGAATGGCTGCTGGGACGGGCAGTGTCGCCGCGCTATGTCGCCGACGCCCTGGCCACCCGCATCGGGCCGTACAGCCACAGCCTCGCCGCGATGGTCCTCCACTCAGTGCTGGGCGGCCTCTTGATGCTGCTCGGGCCCGTCCAACTGCTCTCCGCACTACGGCGACGCAGGCGGCTGCACCGCGCCGTGGGCGTGGTGTTCGCGCTGACCGTCTACGCCTCGATGGCGGGCGCCGCGGTCTACCTCGCCCGGACCGCGCCGGCCGATGCCTTCAGCGGCCCGGCGTTCTGGATCGTGCTCGCCACGATCCTGGTCGGCACGGTCTCCAGCATCACGTTCGGCATCCTCGCCGCGGTCACCAACTACCCGGATCTGCACCAGCGTTGGCTGCTGCTCTGCTACGCCTACCTGATGACGGCGCCACTGCTACGCCTCGAATGGGGCGCGCTCCCGGCGCTGCTGCCCGGCCTCTCCATGTCTGACGTCAACCGCGTCGCCGTCATGCACCTCGGATCGATCGTCGTCTTCGGGGCGCTGCTCGCCTCCCGCGCGTTGGACGCCCGGGACCGTCTTCCCGGCATGCGCGGCACATGGGTGCCCAGGCCCGTGCTCATCGCGGCCCATGTGGCCGGCGCACCGGCCCTCGCCTGGATCATCGCTTCCTACCTGGGCCGGGGCCCGACCGGCCACCGCCTGCTCGCGGCCTATCTGCTCCCCTTCGCCGCGACCTACGCCGTCATGTTCCTCGGCCAACGGCGCGCGGGCCGCAACGGCCGGAGTTGGGCCCGCGAGGAGTGGCGACTGCACCTGGTCGGCCTGTGCCTGGCACCCGTGCTCTCGGTCGGCGCGGGGCTGCTGTTCGAGCGCTACGGCGGACTGGACCGGGGCACCGCCTGGGACGCGGGCATCGCCATCGGCTGCGGGATGCTGGCCTTCGAGGCGACGGTGGTGGTCAGCCTGCGGGTGGTGCGCGGACGCGTGGCGCTCAGGCGGGAGCGGCAGGCCACCGCACCGCGGCCGGAACCCGATTCGGCACCGATGCAGGGCGCCCCGGCCCCCTAGGGTCGGGACATGGCCCGGTAATCGCCCCGATGACCCTCATCGAGCCGACGTACTTCGACGAAACGGTCGGCCGGCTGCGCCAACGCGGCCATGACGTCCGGCACTTCGCCCTGCTCGCCGAACGCGAAACCGCACTGACGAACGCCCGCCACCAGAAGCACGCACCCTGGTGAGCGAGCCCCGGCCCCGGCCCATCGGACAGGGCCTCAGCTGCGGACGAACCCGGGCCCGTGGTCCTCCGCCAGGCGCACGATCTCGTCGGCCAATGGCCGCAGCCGCGGTTCCTGTTCCGCCGCGGCCTGGGCCAGGCGCCCGATGTCCGCGACCCAGTCCTCACCCACGGCGGCCGTCGCACCCTCGCCCCTTTGGACGTCCGGCTCGCCGCCCGCCTCGTAGGGCACGCCGATGCGGGCGAAGCCGCGGTCGAGCAGGCCGCGAGCTTCGTCGGGGCGGTGCCTGGCCAGGGCCTTGACCGCGCCGACGGCGTTGGCCAGGGCGCTGGCCGGCCGCGACCACTCTTCCTCACTGGCCCGCGCCGCCGGATTGCCCCGGTCGTAGTCGGCGTCATCCGCGATGGACTCGGCCCGCACCGAGAGGTCGAGCCGCCAGAACAACGGCAGCCGCGCGAAGCGGACGAACGCCAGGCGGCGCCGGTCGGAGTGGCGGAAGTCGGGGTCGTAGCGCACCTCGGCCACCGGCCGCACCCGCCCCAGCGCGCCCTCCATCCGCGCCAGACACCCGGCGAACTCGCCGTCCGGGACGACCCATTCCACGTCGATGTCGCTGAAGTCGTCCGCGGTGCCCGCCGCCAACGAGCCCAGCAGCAACGTCCGCGAACCGGGACAGTCCCGCTCCAGCGCGACCCGCACCGCATCCACGAGCGCCTGCCGCTGCTCCACCGCACTCACCATGGCGGGCAGCATAGGCCCGCGACGACCGGCCGGCCGGCCATCGGGCCCACCTCGTGAACCAACTTCCCTACGGAAAGAGGGAGTTGACCAAGACGCGGCTCCCTCGCCCCAAACCGCCCCGAGCACCAGCCGGCGGCTTCCGCTCGGCAACCCGGGCCCCAGGGCCTGTCCGATGGCTCATGGCCGGGGCCACAACCCATCGGACACGTCCTAGCTGCGCAGCGCCCCGTACACCGACCACGCCACCGACACCAGCGGCACCGCGACGACCGCCCCGAGCACCCCGGCCGTGACGCCCCCGCAGACCACCGCCAGAGCCACCACCACCGGGTGCAGGCTCACCGCCCGGCTCATCACCAGGGGGTGCAGCACATGCCCTTCCAACTGGCCGATGACCACGATCAGCAGGATGACGAGCAGCGCCACCAGCGGCCCCTTGGCGGCGAGGGCCACCACCGCGGCCACCGCCAGGGCCACCGGCGAACCGATCAACGGAACGAACGCGGCGAAGAACTCCAGCACCGCCAGCGGCAGCACCAGCGGCACGCCCAGGACAAACAGCGCCAGGCCGACGAGGACCGCGTTGGTCGCCGCGATCAGCACGATGCCGCGGGTGTAGCCGGTGAAGGTCGTCCACGCCGCGCGGCCGGCCGTACGCACCGAGCGGCGCCCGCGCTCCGGCAGTTGGCCGCCGAACCACTGCCACATCCGGCTGCCGGAGTGCAGGAAGAAGATCGAGCAGAACACCGCCAGCACCGCCACGGTCAGGGCCTCCGCCAGGCGTCCCACGCCGCTCACCGCGGTGTTGATCAAGCTGGTGCGATTGCTGGACACCAAGCGGGAGATCCAGGTCTGGAACTGGGCGAGGGTCCCGTGCTTGAGGTGGAACGGCGGCCCTTCGAGCCACCGCTCGATCCTGCTCACCCCGCCCGCGAACACCTGGCGCAACCCGGGCCAGGCCGTGGCCACCTCGGCCCCCAGCAGGCTCAGCACGCCGAACAGCACCACGATCGCGATCAGCAACGCGCCGGTGACGGCTGCGGAGCGCGGCAGCCACCGGGCCAACAGATCGGTGAACGGCCCCAGCAGGGCGGTGAGCACCAGGCCGAGGAACACCGCCAGGGTGACGAGGTGGAAGCGCCCCAACACGATGAACACCACGTAGACGGCGGCACCCACGACCAGCAGCCGCCACCCGTACGCGGCGGCGACCCGCAACGGGCGGGGCACGGCGACCGCCTCGCGCGGCCGGAGGCGCGGCGTCCGGCCGGTCCGCCAGGGTCGCCGCCGCGGGACGGGGCGCTGCGCGCCGACCGCGCGGTCCTTGGACCTGCGGGCCGGACGGGGTGGGTTCGGCACGCTGCGCCGCCACCTCCTCCCGCCCGCGGGCCTTAGCGCCGGCCGTGCCACCGGCGCTGAAGGGACCGGTATCACCGCCCGGCGCCCACCGAACGCGACCGGCCGGTATTCGCTCAAAGGCACCCGATGACGGACGGCTCCGGGGGCTCACGGGGGCTGGCGCGCCGCAACAGCGGCCGCAGGTACAGCCGCGCCGGGCCGGCCGCGGCACCGCACCCCTCTCGTTTTGTTGCCGTTACGCCACCCGAGGCACAGAGTGAGAGAAGGCACGTACAAGCATCGGAACGAACTCGGAGGGCGTCGTGATCGTTCTCGGAATTCTTCTGCTCATCATCGGCCTGCTCACCGGAATCTCCGTGCTGTGGACGATCGGCCTCATCCTCGCCGTCGTCGGAGCGGTCCTCTGGCTGCTCGGCACGCTGGGGCATGCGGTCGGCGGACGACGGCACTACTGGTAGCGACGGCCTGGCGGACGGCCCTGCCTGGCTCGGACGGCCCTGCCCGGTCTTGCAGGGCTGTCCGGTCTGCTCACCATGCGCTCACGACCAACCCGGTGCCTGCACGGGCCGGCCCAGGCACCCACTTGGCATCGCCGGCACACGGCGGCACACGCCGGCACACGACGGCACCCCACAGTCACCACGGCACCTCGCAACGAGGCGAGCCGGACCCGATCAGGAGGCGGTATGAGCGCGGAAGCGGGCCACGGCCGGACGTACACCATCCAGCCCGCCGGCGGAACCGAGCAGCACGCCGGCCACCACCAGCCCTTCCCCCACCCGATCAAGGCCCGGGTCGTCGACAGTCAGAGCCGGCAGCCGGTGGCAGAACTCCCGGTCACCTTCGCCTGGGACTCGATGAGTCAGCAGGCCCTGTTCGAGGACGGCGGGAGCGGCGAGCCCAGCGTGACGGTCCTCACCGATCCCGAGGGATACGCGGAGACCCCCCGACTGATCGCCGGCGACGCGGCCGGCACCGCGACCTTCACCGTCACCGCTCCCGGCGCTCCCCCGACCCATATCGAGATCACGGTCAATCACTGAACGGCCGCCCGACCACCCCACCACCCACCGCATCAACTGCCGTTCTGCCGGCCTCTGTTCACCCCTTCTCCACCGCATCGCCCAACGTCCGGAGATCGGTGTTGGCCCCACACAGCACGATGCCGGTCGTCCCTGATGCGCCAGGCACTCCACCCCCACGCGGCGGCCAGTCGTCCGAAGCCGCACCCGCACCCGTCTCACCGTGCTGGCTGGTCTGCCAGGCATGGTAGGCGGCCAGCGCGGTGGCCGCGGCGTGTTCCACGACGAGACGGTGTTCGGCCCACAGCGTCCGGCGAGCCCGCACGATCTCGGCGTCCGGCACGGTCACGCAGTAGACGCCGTCCTGCTGGGCGGCGTGCAGGGCGAGCGCGGAGGCCCGCCGGGCGCCCAGCGAGTCCGCGGCCACCGAATCCACCGTGACGTCGACCGGCTGCCCGGCCCGCACGGCCGCGTTCAACGCACAACACCGCTCCGGCTCGGCGGCGATGACGCGGATGCCGTGGTGTCGGGCGGCCGCCGCCACGCCCGCGAACAGTCCGCCGCCACCGACCGCGACGACGACGGTGTCCAGGTCGGGCACCCGGGCGCGGAACTCCTCCAGCACCGTTCCGGCGCCGGCGGCGATCAGCGGGTTGTCGTAGGCGTGCGAGGCGAGCGCACCGGTCTCGGCGCCGAACTCCCGGCAAGCCGCCAGCGCTTCGGCGTACTCCTCCCCCACCAACCGCACATCGGCCCCGTACGCGCCCAGTCTCGCCACCTTCACCTCGGGCGCGGTCCGTGGCAGGAAGACGGTTGCCGGGACGCCCTGTTGCTGCGCGGCCCAGGCGCAGGCAAGTCCGGCATTCCCACCGGAGGCGATGGTGACACCGGCATCCGGCAGCGACCCGTCCGCGCGGTGTGCCTCAAGGAAGTTCCGCGCCCCGCGGGCCTTGAACGACCCGGTGTACTGGAGGTGTTCCAACCCCAGCCACACCGCCCCGGAATCGCCCGACGGCGCCACATCGAACGGCGCGACCGCCAGCGGTCGCACCTGCCCGGCGATCCGCCCCGCCGCAGCCGTCACCTCGCCGTACTCCAGATACTCCGTCATGGCCCTTCCTCCAACGCCCCGTATATCGCGCCCCGGGCAAGCCCCCGGCCATTCCCCAACACCGGTCCGCTCACCCCTACTTGACGCGGCTGTCCAACTGTCTGTCTGCCTCCCACCCTACGCAGCGCCGAGCTCCGACCAACCTCCCCAACGCCAACAGCCAGGCCAGGAACCGGGAAGCGGCAGCCCGGCCTGAGCATCAGGCCGAACTTCGGGCTCACCTGGACATGGTGCGGGTGCTGGTGACTGCCGCTTAGCCGGTGCGGGTGAGGGGGTTGAGGAGTGGGCGGTTGCGCCACAGGGCGAGCGCGCAGCCCGTGGCGAAAAGGACGGCCGCTTCGCCGATGCCCAGGAGGGACGTTGCGTCCTGGATGGGCCATGCCCACGGTTGGGCGGAGCCACCCGGTCGTCGGCCGGCGGCCGCGCAGGCCAGCGGCAACGCGGCGACGCAGATCATGGCGATGCCCGGGCCGAGCAGGGTGCGGACGATGAGGGCGGTGCCGAGGAAGCCGACGCAGTTGCGGGCCAGCGACACCGCCTCCGGCCGGTCCCATACGAGGTGGACCGCGGTCGTCAACACGACGGTGAGGGCGGCGAATGCGACGCACAGCGCGAGGTTGCGGCGTCCCGCGTGACGCAGTGCGACCTCCTCGGCGAAGGCGTCGCCCCGGTCGATGCCGTGCAGGAGGAGGGCAACGGGCAGCACTCCCAGGATTTGCGTGACCAGGAGCGTCCCGGAGGGGCCGACGACGGCCGGGACGGGGATGGCTTCCTGCCGCACCAGGATCGCCACGACGTACGCGGCGAGAGTGGCCGCCGCTACCGCGGGAGCGCCCTTCGTCCTGAGCCACCAGATCACCGCACGACCCCCCGTGCGTCGGGCGCAGGGACCGGAGCCGGGTGGGTCCCTCGTTGGGTTACGGAGCGGGGGAGGATCGAAGGCCATGCGGAACGCGCTTTCGGCACCTCCGCCCCTCTCCCGCTCCCGAGGCTGTGGTCTAGGGTCATCCGCATGCGTGAGGTGCGGGTGGTCCTCATCGGGGGGACGTCGAACGTCGGCAAGTCGACCGTGGCGCAGGTCGTTGCGGGACAGCTGGGGTTCGCGTGCCTGTCGACGGACCGGCTGGCCAGGCATCCGGGCCGTCCCTGGCGGACGCCGGAACGGCCCGTTCCCACCCATGTCGCCGAGCACTACACCTCGCTTCCGGTGGACGAGTTGATCACCTCGGTTCTCGACCACTACGGGCGGCTGTGGCCCCGCATCGAGGAACTGGTCACGGCCCGCGCAACCGGGGAGCAGACGGAACCGGGACTGGTCCTGGAAGGCTCCGCGCTATGGCCCGCCCGGGTTGCCGGGTTGTCCGTCCCCCGCACGGCGGCGGTGTGGCTCACCGCGGACCAGTCCGTCATCCGCACCCGCGTGCACGGCGCGGGTCACTACCCGGCCGCGACCGCCGACGAGCGGCACCTGATGGACAAGTTCCTGGCCCGCACGGAGCGTTACCAGTCCCTCATGCTCGCCGACGTACACCGCCTTGACCTGGACCACCTCGACGCGGGCGACGGCCGCTCACCGCAGGAGCTCGCCGAGGCGGTGTTGAGGGTCGCAGACGGGCAGCACGGGGCGGGACGGACGGCGAACGCCAACCGCTCCTAGCGGCCTGTCCGATGGAACAGGCCCTGGTCGTACGTGTACGTCAGTTGGCCTGGTGTGCAGCCGGCCCCGCGACCTTGAGGACCAACTTGCCCGTCGTCGTGCCGGACTCGATGCGTCGGTGCGCCACCACAGCCTCCTCCAGCGGCAGTTGTTCGACCTGGACACGCAGCTCGCCATCGGCCGCCGCGGCGACCGCGCGACGCAACGCACCACCCGCCACCTCGGGGAACGCACCGGAGAACGCCGCCAGATTGAAGCCGGAGACCGTCTTGTTGGTGAACCACAGCTCGTTGGCGGAGAGGCCGACGTCGTCTGCCCCGGAGGCATTGCCCATGACGATCAGCCGACCCATCGGGGCCAATGCGTCGAGACTGGCTCGGCGCGCCGGGCCGCCCACCATGTCGACCACGACGTCGAACTCACCGGCCTCCGGCACCTGGTCGCGCAGGATCACCTCGTCGTAACCGAAGCCCTTGGCCGTCTCGAACTTGGCCGCGGTGCCGACCGTCCCGACGATCCGCCCGGCACCCAACAGCCGTGCCACCTGGCCGAGTTGACTGCCCACGCCACCCGCCGCGGCGTGCACCAGCACGCTCTCGCCGGGCTGGAGGCGCGCCACCCGATCGAGGACGACGAATGCGGTGGTGCTGTTCGACGGGAGCGCGGCGGCGCGGTCCAGCCCCAGGCCCTCGTGCACGCCAAGCGGGGCGACCAGTTCGGCCGAGGTCACCGCCACCTCGCCGTAACCGCCACTGTCGACGATGGTCAGCGCCGCAACCGGCTCCCCGACCGTCAAGCCGGTCACGCCCGCACCGAGCGCCCGGATCCGACCGGACACCTCGATGCCGGGCACGAAGGGCAAGGGCACGTCCACCACGCCCTGCCGGTAGAGGACCTCGGCGAAGTTGGCACCCGCGTACGCCACATCGATGGAGACCTGCCCCGGGCCCGGCTCGGGCACCGACACCTCGGCGACGGTGAGGACCTCGGCACCCCTGAAGGCCGGGATGGTGACGGCCTTCATGCGCGTCGGGGCGGTGCCGTGGGTGTTGGTTTGGGTGCCGGTGCCCTTGTTGCCACTGGAGTTGGCGCCGGTATCGGCGTTGGCGTTGATGGGGTTTGTCATGGGGATCATGATGACGGGCCGGGCCGCGAGCCGAAAGCGTTGTGATCAATGGGCTGGTGGGAGGCTGCGGATCCGCCTTCGAGAACGTGTCCGCTCACCTGCTCCGCCGGAGGACTGGGGCGGCAGCGCCCCGGGCGCAACATCGTAGGCTCACCCTGACCGCTTGCGGATCGCAAGCACTTGCCGAAGGTGGACCGCATGGCCAAAGTCCGCGTGCACAACTTCCATATCTCCCTCGACGGCTACAGCGCAGGCGAAACGATCACGCTCGACGAGCCCATTGGGGGCGCCGAGAGGTTGTTCACGCACTTCGACGGGCGGTTCATCCACGGCGTGGATGCCGTGGATGCACCGATCACCCTCGATCGCGCTCTCACGAGCACCTGGGGGCAGGGCATCGGGGCCGAGATCATGGGCCGAGGCAAGTTCGGTCCGCAGACCGGCGAGTGGACCGACGACGACTGGCGAGGCTGGTGGGGCGACGAACCCCCCTTCCGCACGCCCGTAGTGGTGCTCACCCATCATCGACGTGACCCCATCTCCTTCGACAACGGTACGAGCTTCCACTTCCTCGACGCCACGCCCGAGGACGCCCTCGCACACGCCCAGGACCTTGCCAACGGCCGGGACATTCGCATCGGCGGTGGCCCCTCCACAGTCCGGCAGTTCTTGATGGCCGACCTCGTCGACTTCATGCACCTGGTCACCGTGCCCATCACCCTCGGCACCGGGGTGTCGATGTGGGACGGGCTTGCCGAAGTCCAGGACCGCTTCACCATCGAGTCGGCGACCTCGGCAAGCGGCCTCACCCACCGCTTCTGGAATCGAACCAGCGCCAGCTAGAGCCGAGTTGGAGCCGTGATCACGTGGCGGGGTCGAGGCTGCGCATCCAGATGAGGGATCCGCGCAGTTGGAGCCCCGCCATATCCGGACCATCGCGCGGGCGGCCCGGGCCGACGAGGCCAACCGCCGGAGCGCGGCGGGATGGTGCCCCGGAACAGCCCGGAGTCGCGCAGCGCCTGCATGTTCTCGGGCGCGCCATTCGCTGCTGCTGGGTTGCGGAAGCGACGGACGGTGGGCCGGCTACGCCGCGGCCACTCAGCCTGCGGGGGCCGCCTTGCGGAGGGCGGTGATGCAGGTGGCGATGGCCTGTTGGAGCTCTTCCAGCCGCTGGACCATGTCGTCCTCGTAGATGTCGTCGGCGTCGTCGAAGGTCAGCTCCTCAAACACCTTCGTCGCCTTCTGCAGACTGCTGTAGAACTTGGTGCGGCGCTCCTGGACGCGCAGTTCGGGGTCGGTCTCGACGGCCTGCACCACGAGGCCCTTGACCGTGTCGTACGCCTCGGTGACCCACTCACCGGCCTCCTCGTCATCATCCAGTTCGTCGAGGAGGGACAGGTGTCGCTCGGCCTCCGCGCGGAGTTCGACGGGGGCGTCGACGGTCTGCCCGGCCGGGGTTTTGATCTGGCCCATCTCCGCGATCTGGCGCACGTATCCGATGCGGTCGGCCGCCCGGCTCTCGGTGGCCACCGCCTTCTTGAGGCCCTCGGTCCGGAGAACGTCGCGGGCCAACTCCGCCTGGAGAGCCGGGTCTTCTTTGATCCGGTCCAGCAGCGCGCTCTGGGCGGCCTTGGCGGTCGAGGGGTCGGCGAGGATCGCGGCGCGCAGCGCGGTGGGGTTCTCCGCGACCTCCAGGGCCTTGGTCGGCCGGATGCCCTCGGCCTCGGCCGCAGCGGTGATCGCGGTACCGCGCACGGACGTGGCGCTGTTGCGGGAGCTGTAGTACGAGAGCCACATCTCGGCGTCCGGCAGCTCGACGTCCTCGCCGGGGGCCAGCGCCTCGAACTGCGGGACCACACCGTCGTCAGCGGCCATGTCCCACGCCTTGTAGAACCGCATCACGCGCTCCGGCGAGCACTCGGCCAGCTCGGCGAACTCCTTCGCGGAGACCTTCGAAGTCTCCCCCGCAGCCTGTCCCCCGGGCCGCACGCTGCGCGCGACCTTCAGCGCGAACGCCCAGCCGCCGGTCCGCGCGTACGCCCCGAACTCGCGGGCATCCCGCACGATCAAGTCGTCGGCAGCACCCGCTGTGACCTCATCGCCGGACGACGCCCCCTCGTCCCAGAAATTCTCTTCTTCCGGCGCCTCGTCGACGGGCGGGACGGTCGCTACGGACGCGGCGGTCGCTACGGTCACAGGGCACTCCCCAGATCAATGCGGGTGGCAAGAGATAGAGCGAGCAGCCTATATGAACCCGTTCACGCGGTTTGCGGGCTCCCGTCGAGGTGATCAACGTCCACGCGGAGGGGTCCGCGCGACCCGGCGAAATACAACAGCACTTATATAAGTCCTGTTATGGTTGCGGCATGAGCGGCATCCCCACCACCGGCCCCGGCCCCGGCCCCGGCGACGATCCCAGTCAGGAGAGTCTGTGGCGCCCCCTGCGACTGTTGCAGGAGCGGATGGACGCGGAGATCGAGCGGGTCTATGCGGAGCGGCAGATCGAGGGGCTGAAGCCCAGTTTCGTGCGGGAGTTGTTGCGGCTGCACGCCCGTGGGCCGATGACGATCACGGCGTTGGCCGAGTCGGTCGGTCGGACGCACTCCGCGCTCAGTCAGAAGGTGGCCGCGATGCGGGCGGCCGGCTGGGTCGAGACCGTGACTGGCGAGGACGCGCGCAGCAAGCAGGTGGCACTGACGGACAAGGCGCGCGGCGCCATCGGACGGTTGGCGGCGGAGTGGCGGGCAACCGAGGCCGCGCTGGCCGAACTTGAGGCCGAGGTGCCGTATCCGCTCTCCCGGGTCGTCGTCGACATCGAGCGGGCGTTGGAACGCAAGAGCTTCCACGACCGGATCGTGGAGCAGCTGGCGACGGATCCCGCATGGGAATGAGGCGCGCGCTGATCGATGTCACGCCGTTGCGGACGTCGAGGGCCTTTCGGCGGCTCTGGGCCGGCCAGACGCTCTCCGGGTTCGGCGGCCAAATGACCGTTGCCGCCGTGATGTTCCAGGTCTGGCAGATGACGCACAGCACCGTCTGGAGCGGGGCGGTCGCCCTGGCCCAGGCGGTTCCCCTCATCGCGCTGGGGCTGTTCGCGGGGGCGGTCGTCGACCGCGTGGACCGGCGGACCTGCTACGTCGCGATGACGGCCGGCCAGGCCGTCTGTTCGGTGGCGTTGGCGGTGCAGGGGTTCGTCGGCGGGATGCCTGTGGTGGGGGTGGTGCTGCTGGTGGCGGCGCAGTCCTGCTTCGTGGCCGGCGGCGGACCGGCGGCCAAGACGTTCGTTCCGACGCTGTTGCCCGGGGAGCAGTTGGCCGCCGGGTTGGCACTGCGACGGATCTCCTTCCAGGGCGCGATGTTGGTCGGGCCGGCACTGGCCGGGCTGATACTGGGCGGGCCCGGAGTCGGTGCCTGTTACGCGCTCGACGCGCTCAGTTTCGCCGGCGCGCTGTATGGGGCGTTGAGGCTGCCGCCGATCGCAGCGGGCGGGGGACGGGAGGAGGCAGCGGCATCGGCGCGGGCCGGGCTGCGGGACGTTGCGGACGGGCTGGCCTTCCTGGTCCGCACGCCCGCCGTTCGCGGGGCGCTGCTGACGGATCTGGCAACCACCGTGCTGTCGATGCCGATCAGCCTGTTCCCGCTGGTCAACGCCGAACGCTTCGGGGACAGTCCACGGACGCTGGGCCTGTTCCTGTCCGCGGTCTCGATCGGCGGCATCGCCGCCTCGCTCTTCTCCGGGACGTTCACCAGGCTGCCCAGGCCCGGTCTGGTCATGCTCGGCGGCTCGGCGGGCTGGGGGCTGGCACTCGCCCTGTTCGGCCTCGCGCCCAACAGGTGGCTGGCGTTGGCCTGTCTGGTCCTGGCAGGTGCGGCAGACACCGTTTCCGTGGTGTCCCGGAGCGCCATCGTCCAGTCACACACCCCGAACGCGTTGCTGGGCCGGGTCGGCGCCGCGGAACAGATCGTCGGCCAGGCCGGGCCCGATCTCGGCAACATGCGGGGCGGGTTGGTGGCGAACGCGACGTCGGGAACGGTGGCGTTGGTCAGCGGTGGAGTGCTGTGTCTGGCGGCCGTCGCGACGGTGGGGGCCCTCACGCCGGGGTTGCGGGGACGGGGCGAGCCAGGCAGGCGGGGTGGTCGGAGCACCGCGGTCACGGGGGCCGCCCAGTCGGGTTCTTGACCCCGTACGGTGACGGGCCGTCAGGTGCGTTCACCGCCGCACCTCCGGTCGGGGCGCCGGGCGTAACGAGAGGGCGGTGACGCCACCGAGCAGGCGCGGGTGCATACTTCCGGTCGGCGCGACGCGATTTCCCGCATGTGAGGAGCAGTCATGTCCGACCAGCCCACCGCCGCGAAGACGGCCTTCAAGGCACCGTTCAAGACGGTCTTCGAGGTGGGCCCCGCCGCCCTGGAACGGGTGCAGGCCGTTGCCGACACGTTCCAGCACGCGATCGCGCCGGCAGCCACGGACGTCGACTTCGGCGAGGTCAGCCGGGCCGCGAGCGCCGTTCCCGAAGGAGTCACCGTCAAGACGGTCCGTGGTTGGGGCCTCCAGGAGACCGCACCGATCGGCGTGATGGTGATGTCGCTCCGGGAGGCCGTCCGCCAGGCGCTCCCCCACCCCTTCGACAACCCCGCCTTCTGGGAGAAGGCCGAGGCCGCCCTCACCGAGGTCTTCGTCGGCCTGCGCGACCAGGACGCCGCGCACCTCTCCTTCCACGGCGACTCCCCCGACAACACCAGCTACCGCTACAACCTGCTGTTCGCCCTCCAGGACGACGAGACCGAGGGCTTCCTCTACGCCGTCGCCTTCTGCATCGACGTCACGCTCGCGCTGAGCCCGGACAGGGTCGGCGCGCTCACCGTGGACGACGTCGCGCAGTGCGCGATCCGCGTCAACGCGCTCACGGTACGGCAGCCGGCACCCACGCCTGCCTGATCCAGGCAGTGATCTGAGACCGGCCGCGGTCTGATCCAAGTGGCGCTCTGACGCGGCGGGTTGGGGAAGCGGCCGGCTATTGGCGGAGCGGTGAAGCGGGGTGCCGGTGGGGAGGTGGGCGCAGCTGCCCTCCCCAGCGGCACCCCGCCACGACTGCACGCCCACCCAGGCCCATGACCAGCACACCCACGACCACGCCCGCGTGCACGCCCCCACGCACGCCCATACCCGTATCCGCGTGCGCGCACATACACACGGTAGCCATCGACACCTAAGTGCTACACTCATTCACCTAAAGCCTTTAGGAAGAAACTAGAACACTGAAGGAAGTGGCAACCGTCATGGTGCGCGTAGGGCTGACCACGGAACGCCTGGTTCGGGCGGGAGCCGAGCTGGCCGACGAGGTGGGGTTCGAGCAGGTGACCGCCTCGGCGCTCGCCAGGCGGTTCGACGTCAAGGTCGCGAGCCTGTACTCGCATGTGAAGAACTCCCACGACCTCAAGACCAAGATCGCCCTGCTCGCCCTGGAAGAACTCGCCGACCGGGCCGCCGAGGCCCTGGCGGGGCGTGCCGGCCGGGACGCCCTGACCGCCTTCGCCAACGTCTACCGCGACTACGCCCAGGAACACCCCGGCCGCTACGCCGCCGCTCAGTTCAGGCTCGACCCGGAAACCGCGGCGGCGAGCGCGGGCGTCAAGCACGCGCAGATGATGCGGGCGATCCTGCGCGGTTACCACCTGACGGAGCCGGACCAGACCCACGCCGTGCGGATGTTGGGCAGCGTCTTCCACGGCTACGTCAGCCTGGAGTTGGCCGGTGGGTTCAGTCACAGCGCACCCGACTCGCAGGAGTCGTGGTCACGGACCCTGGACGCCCTTGACGCCCTGTTGCGGAACTGGCCCGCGCGCTGAACCCCACCCCACCCCCGACCACACCCACCGAACCGACCGAACCGGCAAACCGGCCGACGTCAGCAGAGGCAACGCGATGAGCACCGAGCAGCACACCTGGATCACCACCCCCCTCACCCCGGACCTCGTGCGCGGCGCGCTCGACCTGGAGCGCACCGCACACGGCCTGCTGCCGCACCGGCTGCCCGCCCGGGCCCGCGCCCAGTGCACGGACGACCAACTCGCCATGGCCGAGTCCCAACCCTCAGGCGTGCGGCTGGCGTTCCGCACGCGGGCCACCATCATCGAGTTGGAGACCCTGCCCACCAAGCGGGAGTACGTGGGCGTGCCGGCCCGCCCGGACGGGGTGTACGACCTCCTCGTCGACGGTCAACTGGCCGGTCAGCAAAGCGTGTTCGGCGGTGCCACGCTCACCATCGACATGGCCGCCGGAACGTTCGAGCACCGGCCCGGCCCGACCGGCACCCTGCGCTTCGCCGCCGATCTGCCGGACCGCGTCAAGGACGTCGAGATCTGGCTGCCGCACACCGAGACCACCGAACTCGTCGCGCTGCGCACCGACGCCCCCGTCGAACCCGCGCCAACCCGGGGCCGCAAGGTGTGGCTGCACCACGGCAGTTCGATCAGCCACGGCTCCAACGCGGCCAGCCCCACCACCACCTGGCCCGCGCTCGCCGCCTCCCTCGGCGGCGTGGAGCTGATCAACCTGGGCCTGGGCGGCGGGGCGCTGCTCGATCCGTTCACCGCCCGCGCGATGCGTGACACCCCAGCCGACCTGCTCAGCATCAAGATGGGGATCAACCTGGTCAACGCCGACCTGATGCGGTTGCGCGCCTTCACCCCCGCCGTCCACGGCTTCCTGGACACCGTCCGCGGGGGCCACCCCACCACCCCCCTGCTGGTCGTCTCGCCGATCCTGTGCCCCGTCCACGAAGACACCCCCGGCCCCTGCGCCCCGGACCTCAGCACCGGGCAACTGCGGTTCCGGGCCACGGGCGATCCGGCGGACCGGGCGATGGGCAAGCTCACCCTGAACGTCATCCGCGACGAGCTGGCCCGGATCGTGGCGCAGCGCGCCGCCGAGGACCCGAACCTCTTCTACCTCGACGGTCGCGAGCTCTACGGCGAGGCGGACTTCGCCGAGTTGCCGCTGCCCGACGCCCTCCACCCGGACGCGGCCACCCACCGCCGTATCGGCGAACGCTTCGCCGAGTTGGCCTTCGCCGACGGCCGGCCGTTCGCGGAGCGCAACGGGGCCGGTGCCTGAGGGCGGGCACGGACGGACCCTAACGCCCCGCCCGCCCAGGCACCGCCGCGGCATCCGGCGTCGCCACAACACGGGCGGCGAGGTCCGTACCGGAGCCTGCACCAGCGCCCGCGCCGTGTTGCACGGTCCAGCCGGTGGAGCCGGTCAGGTTGGCGCGCACCGCCGGGTCCCGTACCGCGGAGGTGGCGTCGGTGACGGTCGCCGTCAGGCGGTGCGAGCCGCTGCCGAACCGGAGTTGACGAAGCGTCACGCGAGCGCGGTCGCGGTGGTCGCGCAGTTCGCGGCCGTCGAGATACCAGCGGACGAACACCTCGCCATGCGCGGCATCGCCTGGCCGCGGCAGGGCCAGGCTCGCCGTGGCACTCCCCCGTTGGGTTCGATTGACCGGGGCGGCCGGCGAGGCGTGCCGGTAGAAGCCGGCGATCATGGCTTCCGTGCCAGGCAGGTTGAAGGGCCTGCCGAGGGTGCGCATCAGGGAGTCTGCCGTGGGGCGGTACAGGCCCTTCACGTAGTAGTTGCCGCCCTCGAACGCGCCGACCGTGCCGCCGTCCGGCGAGGCCGCGCCCAGCCAGCGGTACCACTTGGTGCGCTCGGCGGCCATGGCGTCCGCGTTCAGTACGGACGAGTTGGCCTCCGGCTTCTCGGGCCCGGTGTACTGCTGGTACTCGGGGATGCCTGGGTAGGCGTACTCGTCGGCCAGCTTGCCGAGGGAGTGGCCGGTCTCGTGGACGGCGACCTGACTGGATGCCGCGTCATGCGCGGAGGCGGTGGCGATGCCTTCGTAACCGAGCGTCGGACTGGCCTCGTTGTAGCCGGCGCCGCCGTACTTCGCGCTGTTGGCGAGCACGATCACCAGGTCGGCCTGTGGTGCCTTGGCGACGTAGGAGTCGACCTTCCGTTGGTCGATGCAGAGCAGTCGCTCGGTGTCGTCGCACCAGAAATGGGCGCCGAGTGCGGTGTTGCGGACGACGTCCTTGCCGGGATCTCCGCTCACCCCGCTGTCGTGGGAGACGGCGTCGACGGTCCAGACGTTGAAGAGTTTCTGGTAGGTGCGGTACGGCTCCACGCCGAGGAAGTCGAGCCACTTCTGCTTGGCGTCGGTGTGGAACTGGTCGAGCTGGTCCGCGGTGTAGCCGTCGCCGATGACCACGACGTCGAGCCGGTCCTTGGGGTCACCGTTGTCGATGACCTTGGTGACGCGGCCGTCGGCGCCCCCTGCGGCGGCGGTCAGGCCGACAGGAGTCAGGCTTGTGGCGGAGGCGCGCGGGAAGCTGCGGGGGACGTAGCGGTAACCGGATCCCGCCGGACCATCGGCGGCGGCCGGGTCATCGGCCGCCGGGCCGGGGACTTCCACGCGCACCCGGGGGCCCGGATCGGCGGCGGCCGGCACGGCGAGACCCGTGAGCGCCAGCGCACACACCCCCGCGACGGCGGATATCCGTCTGAGGCGACGTCGAGGCAGTCGAGGCAGTCGAGGCAAGAGCATCAAATCTCCATACTGAGAAGGGAGTTGGACTGGGAGAGTCGTGAACGTGGAGAGAGCTGAGGGGGAGGGAGGTGTGGACGCGTTGCTCCGCCCCTCCCCCGACGGCCGGAAGCTAACGCCGCAGGCTCACCGTCATGCGGATGTCGTCCGCCGCCCACAGGACGAACCGTTCGATCGGCGTCACCCCGTGACCCGGTACGGGCCGGAAGCGGAAGCGCTTGAGCAGGACGGCCAGCATCAGCTGGGCCTCGACCGTGGCCAGTGCGGCGCCCTCACAGCTTCGCGGCCCGAAGCCGAACGGGACATACGCCAACTTCGGCCGCCCGGCCGACTCTTCGGGCGTGAAGCGCTCGGGCCGGAACCGCTCCGGCTCGGGCCAGTATTCGGGGTTCATGTGCACGGCCCAGAACGGACAGAAGACCGTCATCCCGGCCGGGATCTCGTAGTCGCCCACCACCAGGGCTTCGGACGTCTCCCGCGCGCCGTACGGGCCGGGCGGGTAGAGCCGCATCGCTTCCTTGAGCGTCATGTCCAGATAGCGGAGCCGGCGCAGATCGGCGTACTCGGGCGCGGTGCGCGTGCCGAGCACCTGGTCCAGCTCGTCGGCGACCCGTTCGGCGACGTCGGGGTGGCGCCCGAGCAGATGCAGGGTCCACGACACCGCCACCCCGGTCGTGTGATGGGCGGCCAGCATCGTCACCATGGCGGTGTCGCGGATGCGCGCGGGCCGCTCACCGGCCGCCACGAGCGCGCCGATCAGATCGCTCCGGTCCGTGCGGCCGCCGGACCGGTGCTTGCCGACCAACTCGTCTACGGTGACGCGCAGTTGGGCCAGGGCGACCTCGGCCCGCTCGTCGCGCGCCGCTTGCAGGTCCGCGGGCGGCGCGTCGTAGAGCCGTCCCAGATGCGCGGTGAGCACGTCCTCGAACGCGGCGACCACACCGTCCGGATCGGCCACTTCACCACCCAGCGCATACCCACCGATCATGCGCAGCGACAGTGCCGTGAGGTCCTTCTGCAACGCGACGGACGCCTGCTGTGTGCCGTCGGGCTGACCAGGTTGGGCAGCTGCCCCAGTCTGCCCCGCCCCACCAGCCTGTTCCGCTTCCTCGGACTGCTCCGCTTCCTCGGACTGCTCCGCCCAACGGTCCGCGAGCTCCATCACCAACTCCGTGAACCGCGCGAAGTGCCGCTCGTGGGACGGCCGTCCGGCCAGTACGGACAGCAGCAGTTGGCGCCACGGCGCGTGCTCCTCGGCCGGCATCACCTGGAGGTTGCCCGCCTCGCAGAGCGGATCCAGGAACGCGAACAGTCGCTCCGGCCGCCTGTCGATGTCCGCCGTGGCCTCCAACAGCACCGGATCGGCGATCGACACCACCTCTCCCGCGCCCGGGAGTTGGAACCGCACGACGGGGCCGTAGTCGGCGTGCAGCCGGAGTTGATAGGTGTGCAGTCCGCCCGCGGCCGCGATGGCGCCCGCCCCGCCGTCCGCCCGGGCCGCAGGACCAGGGATCCTCATGACGACCGCCCCTCCAGTTCACAGTCAGCCCAACGCACCGCCCCCCCCGCACGCGCAGCCCGATCGTACGGGCTCGCCCCCGCGCCTGGCAGGGCCGAACTCTCGCCCGCGGCGGCATCCACGTCTACGCGCCGTTCGCCAGCGCGCCGTTGCAGGTGTTCTTCGTCGGCCTGGCTGTGCTCGATCCGCTGGTCGTCGCGCTGGTCGCGGGCCTGCGCACGGCGGGCGTCCGACTGGCCGCCGCGGTCATGACGCTGGACGTCGTCGCGAACTGGATCGTCAACTGGCCCCAACTACGCGCCGATCCAGCATGGTTGCTGCGGCCTGTCGGACTGCTCCCCCTCACGCTCTTCGGCCTGTTCGTGCTCGCGACCGCGGTTCCGGTGCTCCGGGTGGTGACGGGAGCGGCGGGCCGCCCCGCGGGGTGAGGTGACGGTACACCTCTCGCCCGTGGCGGCGGTCGGCACGCGTCAGCGGTCGACAGTCGTCCGCAAACCGCCCGCGATCCGCTGCCACTTCGTGAAGACGTCGAGGAGTTCGTCCGCCGACGCACGGTCGATCTCGTCGTCGAAGCGCCGGGCGAGGGACGGGCTGGCTAGTGCCTCACGAATTCGCTCGATGGTCCATGGCACGCTGCTCATACCGTCCTCCCTGTTCCGACGCGGTGAAGCTGTCCAAGATACCGGCCCGGGCCAGACACCTGAAGCGCGCTGCCCCCACCACAACCCGAAGAGGCGAATGTTGGGGCGGGAGTTCGCGACGGCGTACGCCGAGGGGAACACCGGGTGCGCAAGACCTTCAGCCGGCGCTCGGCGCTGTTTTTGTCGCCCACTCTTCGCACGCGCGGAAAGCCGTTTTTCTCGTAGCACTCATCGGGGTGGTGCACACGCGGATATCGACCATCCCCAGCGGAGGTCCGGGAACCCGTTGGGACGCGGCAGCTTCGAGCGGATCGACGTCGCGACGCTCGTCGTGACCGTCCCTCCATACGCGCACCCGAACAACGAAGGGGCCGTCCCCCGTAACGGAGAACGGCCCCTTCTACAGAGCGCCTGGCCGGCCTTGCACCTGCATCTCCCACCGGTTGGTGGACGTCTTTCCTTGGACCACAGACGCACGACTCCCGCCCGCTGCCGCGGACCGAAGCTGCGCCATGATCATATCGGATGCCGGGGGCGCTCTGTCCACTTCGCCCATGGCGCGGGCGACTGCCGAGCCGAACCGTTCTGCGCTCCGGCACGAATGAACTCGGCGCGGAGCAAGGCGAGTTGTGGAGTTGTGGAGTGGGTACCCCAGCCCAAGCCTTGAGCGCCGCACGGAAGCGCCGGGAGGCAGAACGCCAGTCAATCCCGCCATCCAGGCGGCGGGGGGTGTCCGGCGCCACCGCGGTACGGGCTCGTCCGTCCTGGGGCCGAAGAGCCCGGCAGCATCATGACCGGGCAAGGGCGTGGGTGGGCAGCGTCGTGGGCGGGCAACAGCGTCCCGAGGAGTCCCGAAGACGGGCTGCGGTCCCTGACCGTGGGCCCCGGCGTGCGGGCGTTGCCGCGGTGGCCGCCCGGCCCCCGGGTGCGAACGGTCCGTCGGGCATCGATCCTGAAGCAGAGGAGTCGCACGTCGCGGCGACGACGCACCGGGCGACTGCACAGGGAATGAGCACTAGGTACCTGACTAGGCAGCGTGTCGCGGCACCGTCGTGACAGCGGAACGGACGCACATGAGCAACGGATTCATGGGTCCGGAGGGTTATGGCCCGGACTCGTTCGGTGACTTTCTCGCGCGGTTCTTCGGGCGTTCCGCGGAGTCGGCCGGTGAGGAGGGGGGCACCGCGATGCCGCGGCAGGCGGACATCGCCCGGCTGATGAGCGGGCCGGCCCGCGATCTGGTGACCTCCGCCGCCGCGTACGCCGCCGAGCACGGCAGCCCCGAGCTGGGCACCGAGCACCTGCTGCGGGCGGCGCTCAGCTCGGAGCCGACCCGGACGCTGATGCGGCAGTCCGGGGCCGATCCGGACGCGCTGGCGGCCGAGATCGACCGCAACGCGGGCACCGGGCCGCTGCGCAAGAGCGTCGCGGTGACCCCGGCCGTCAAGCGGGCACTCCTGGGCGCGCACGAGCTGGCGCGCGGCACGGGTGCGTCGTACATCGGTCCGGAGCATGTGCTGGAGGCGTTGGCCGCGAACCCGGATTCGGCGGCGGGGCGCATCCTGCACCTGGCGCACTTCGACCCGCAGGCGGGCTCGGGCGGGCACGGCGGGGTCGGGGCGCACCCGCCGTCGGGGTCCAGCGCCGAGCACGGCCCGGCGCCGCATCACGAGACGCCGACGCTGGACAAGTACAGCCGGGACCTGACGGACCTGGCCCGGGCCGGCCGGATCGACCCGGTGATCGGGCGCGAGGAGCAGATCGAGCAGACCATCGAGGTGCTGTCGCGGCGCGGGAAGAACAACCCGGTGCTGGTCGGCGACGCGGGCGTGGGGAAGACCGCGATCGTGGAGGGGCTGGCGCAGCGGCTGGCGGACGGCGAGGTGCCGGACACGCTGGCCGGCCGGCGGATCGTGGCGCTGGACCTGACCGCGGTGGTGGCCGGTACCCGCTACCGCGGCGACTTCGAGGAGCGGATGAACAACATCATCGAGGAGGTCCGGGCGCACTCCGAGTCACTGATCGTCTTCATCGACGAGCTGCACACCGTGGTCGGGGCGGGTGGCGGCACCGGTGAGGGCGGTGCGCTGGAGGCCAGCAACATGCTCAAACCGGCGCTGGCGCGCGGCGAGTTGCATGTGATCGGGGCCAGCACGCTGGAGGAGTACCGGCGGTACATCGAGAAGGACGCGGCGCTGGCCCGGCGCTTCCAGCCGATCCTGGTGCCGGAGCCGAGCGTGCCCGACACGGTGCAGATCCTGCGCGGTCTCCAGGACCGTTACGAGGCCCACCACCAGGTTCGGTACACCAAAGAGGCGGTGCTGGCGGCGGTCGAGCTGTCGGACCGCTACATCACCGACCGGTTCCTGCCGGACAAGGCGATCGACCTGATCGACCAGGCGGGCGCCCGGGTCCGGCTGCGGTCGGCCACCAAGACGCCCAGCGTGCGCGACCTGGAGCGGGAGGCGGAGCAGCTGGTGCGGGACAAGGACCAGGCGGTCGCGGCGGAGCAGTACGAGCGGGCCACCGAGCTGCGGGACCGGATCGCCGCGCTCACCGAGCAGATCCGGGCCGCCCAGGAGACGCCGGGCGAGCGGCCGATGGGCGGCGACGGGCGGATCGTGGAGGTCACCGCCGAGGACGTCGCGGAGATCGTGTCGCGGCAGACCGGGGTGCCGGTGAGCAGCCTGACGGAGGAGGAGAAGGACCGGCTGCTGGGGCTGGAGGGGCGGCTGAAGAACCGGGTGATCGGCCAGGAGGACGCGGTGGCCGCGGTCGCGGAGGCGGTGCTGCGCTCCCGGGCCGGGCTCGCCGACCCGAACCGGCCGATCGGCAGCTTCCTCTTCCTCGGCCCGACGGGGGTGGGCAAGACGGAGCTGGCGCGGGCGCTGGCCGAGGCGTTGTTCGGCAGCGAGGACCGGATGGTGCGGCTGGACATGAGCGAGTATCAGGAGCGGCACACCGTCAGCCGGCTGATCGGGGCCCCTCCCGGATACATCGGCCATGACGACGCGGGCCAGTTGACCGAGGCGGTCCGCCACCACCCGTATTCCCTGCTGCTGTTGGACGAGGTGGAGAAGGCGCACCCGGACGTCTTCAACATGCTGCTCCAGGTCCTCGACGACGGACATCTGACGGACTCTCAGGGCCGCACGGTGGACTTCAAGAACACCGTGATCGTGATGACCAGCAACCTCGGATCGGACGCGCTCAGCGGCGGGCGCGGGGTGCTCGGCTTCGGATCTGCGGAGGCGGGAGCGGACGACGGCGCGCGGGACCGGGCGCTCGGTGCCCTGCGCGGACACTTCCGGCCCGAATTCCTCAACCGGCTCGACGAGATCATCATCTTCCGCCAACTCACCGACGAACAGCTCCACCAGATCACCGGGCTGCTGCTGGAGGGCACCCGCCGCCGGCTGCGCGCCCAGGACATCGCGGTGGAGTTCTCCCCCGCGGCCGTGGACTGGCTCACCCGCCGCGGCCACCAGCCGGAGTACGGCGCCCGGCCGCTGCGCCGGACCATCCAGCGCGAGGTCGACAACCCGCTGTCCCGGATGCTGCTCGACGGGGCGCTGTCGAGGGGCGACCGGGTGCGGGTGGACGTCACGGACGACGCGCTCGCGTTCCAGGCCAGCGCACCGGAGCGGGCGCAGTAGCGAGGAGTTGCCCTGAACGGTCAGCGCGACGACGGCGGCACGTCGAAGCCGGCCTGGGCGCACGGCCGCCGGGAGACCCAGGAGCAGCGCGCCGACCGCCGGTGGTCCGAGCTCCTCCAGGAGGTCCGGGTTATCCAGACCGGCGTGCAGATCCTCTTCGGCTTCCTGCTCACCGTGGTCTTCACCCCGCGGTTCGGCACGCTCGACACCACGGACCGGATCATCTACGTCATCACCGTGCTGCTGGGCGCGGCCACCACCGGGGCCCTGGTGGGCACGGTGACCTTCCACCGGCTGGTGTCCGGACACCGGCTCAAGCCACAGACGGTGCTGTGGGCCTCTCGGCTGGCGCTGGTCGGGGTGGTGTTGCTGCTGGCCACGGTGGCGTCGGCGCTGCTGCTCATCCTCCGGCTGGCGCTGGGCACCGGTGCCGCGCCGTGGTGGGTGGCGGGCCTGGTGGCGTGGTTCGTGGTGTGTTGGTTCGTGCTGCCGGCGTGGGTGCTGCGCCGCTATACGACGCGGGATTGAGCGCCCTGCGGGCCGGCGGGGGCGGTGCGACGATGAGAACGGGGCGCGCCGGCGGGCCGGCGGGGGTGGCTGAGCGGGGCCGGCGCCTTCGACGGATCCGCGGGATGGAGGAATCACCATGACGGTCTGCGAGGTCTGCGGGAACGACTACGCCCGGGGTTTCGAGGTGCGCATCGACGACGAGGTGCACGTCTTCGACTGCGTGGAGTGCGCCGCGCAGTCGCTCGCGCCGACGTGCGCGAACTGCCGGTGCCGGATCCTCGGACACGGACTGGAGGCGAGCGGCCGCTTCTTCTGCTGCGCGCACTGCGCACGGACCCAGGGGGTCATGGAGCTGGCCGACAGCGTCGCCTAGGGGCACGGGCCCGGCGACGCGTGGGCTGGGCCCCTCACGTGCTGCGGCGGCCGCCCCGAGGGACGGCCGCCGCATCCGCTCGCCGGTCACACACCGGCCGTCGCGGGCGTCACCCGGCGGGGGCGCAGGAGCAGCGCGGCGCCGGCCAGGCCGGCGCTGACGATGGCGAGTCCGACGGCCAGCAGCTCCGGCCACATCGAGGCGTCGCCCAGGCTGCTGCGCAGCGGGACCAGGACGCCGGCCCGGGACAGCGCGTGCAGGACGATCACGGTGACCGCGGCCACCGCACTCGCCGTCCAGACGACGGCCGTGTCGCGCATCGCCAGGCACCCGGCGAGCAGCAGGTACACCGCGGCGATGGTCATCGAGATGGCGTCCGAGGGGCCGCCGTGGCTCTCGGAGACGCCCAGCGGCAGGTGGCTCAGCCCGCACAGGACCAGGGCCGCGGCGGCGGGCCAGCGCAGCACCGACCGCAGCACGCCGCCGACCTCCTGCCCCGGCTGGGCGGGGGCCCCGGCCGCCGGCCAATCGGCGCCGGGGTACCGCGGGTTGGCCGCCGGCCAGGGGGCGCGCTGGGGGCGCGGCGGGGTGTCCCGGTGGGGGTTGTCCCGCATCGCCGGGTCGGCGGCGTCGGCCTGGCCCTGGCCGGGGCGGCCGTACTCGTGCCCCGAGTGCCCGTAAGGGTCGCCGTACGGGTCGGCGTAGGGGTCCGCATAGGGTTCCGCGTACGGATCGGCGTATGGGTCGTGGGTGACGGTGGGCAGGGTCGTCGTGGCCATGCCCATGGTGTCGGCGAAGGCGTCGGGGGTGCCGTCGCCGGGCGGTGGTCCGCCGACGGGCACGCTGCCTTCCTGGACCCGGTCGAACAGCTTGATGAGCTGGGCGACCTCGTCGACGGATCTGCCGACCGCCGCCGCACGCAGCGCCTCGTAGCTCGCCTCAGCGGTGTGCGGGGCCTCGCCGAGCAGGGCGAGCAGTGGCCCGACCTCGCTCACCGGGCGGCTCATGGCCGCGACCCGGAGGGCCTCGTCGCCCGGGTTGGGGTCTTCGCCGCTGCGCTTGAGCAGTTCCACGAGGGCGGCGACCTCTTCCACCGGTCTCGTGGTGGCCGCCGTCCACACGAGGGTGCGGAACGAGACGTTCTCTTGGCTGGTGGGCGGGGTGTGTTCGCCGTGCTCGGTCGGGGACGGGTCGGCTTGGCCCCCACGAGGAGCTGGTTCAGGTGACATGTAGGGACTCCACTGAACTAGGTGAGAGCGTTGGCACCGTGCGGCGCCGGCGCTCATCTGGCGTTGTGCCTGCTGTGGTTCAGCCAACGTCCCTCTTGGCCGCGGGCGCCAATGTTGGCGGGCCATCCGGTGGCGACACGCCGCGGGCCCGGTCGACGACCGGGCGTGTCGGCCGGGTGGGATCAGCCGGATGTGGTGGTGACGGTGAAGAGGCCGCCCTGGGGGTCGCGGATGACGGCCTCGCAGCCGGAGTCGTCCACCAGCGGTGTCACCGGGAGCGCGAGGCCGCCGGCGGCGACCGCGGCGGCGGTGACCCGCTCGATGTCGTCTACCGGGAAGGAGACGTGCCAACGGGGGCGGACGTGCGGGTCCGGGGCGGATTCGACGGCGCCGCCGCGGAGCGCGGCCACCGTGTGACCGCGCTCGTCGCGCACCACCACCTCGTCGTGCTCATAGCTGATGTCGCAGCCGCCGGGGCGGTCGGGGGACCAGCCGAAGACCTCGCCGTAGAAGATGGCCGCTTCGAAGGCGTCGCGGGTGCGCAGTTCCAGGCAGGTCGGCGCGCCACCCTGGCCGACCGCCCACGAGAGGGTCTGGCCCTCCCACAGGCCGAACACCGCGCCGTCCCGGTCGGCGGCGAGCGCGGCGCGGCCCTTGCCCAGGACGAGGGGGCCGACGGCGAGGGTGGCGCCGCGCTCGCGGATCCGGGCAGCGGTGTCGTTGGCGCTGGGCACCGCGAAGTACGGGGTCCAGGCGACCGGGACGTGCCACTGGATGCCGAGGGCGCCGATGCCGGCGACCGGGCGGCCCTCGGCGAGGGCGATGGCGCACTCGTCCCCTTCGGTGCCGGGGCGGAAGGTCCAGCCGAGGACCTTGGCGTAGAAGTCCTGGGCGGCCTGCCGGTCGCTGGTCATCAGGCTCACCCAGCAGGGGGCGCCGCCGAGGGTCGCGGTGGTGGTGCCGGTGGTGCGGGCTTGGGTGGCGGGCATGGCATTCGCCTACCGGTGGTGGCGGCCCCGGGTGCCCCGCGGGCGCGACGAACGGAACAGGAAGCCGATGAAGAAGACGGCGAGCAGGGCGACGGCGATGAGCCAGATCATTTTCATGACGAAACCGGCGCCCACGAAGAGCAGCACGAGCAGCAGGACGAGGAGGAGAGGGGCCACGGGATCCACCTCCGGAGGTTCCCTACCTGGCCCCACCATTATGCGCTTGTGGTGGGCGGCCGCCGGTGGGTCCGCGGGGCGCTCCGGGTGCCGGCGTCCTCGCGCACGGTGACGCTTCGAGGTACCGACGGGGGCGGGCCCTGTTTCGCTGGTAGGAGCGGCTTTCCGGGGCGGGTGCCCGCGGGCCGGGACGGCCGGACCCAGCGCGCCGCGCCCCTCGGGAACGCCGGGTATCGGCACGGTAGGAGAGGGAGCCGTCATGAGTTCGGAAGAGACCCGCGCACGCCTTCAGCAGATGCGCGAGAAGGCCAAGGAGCTGGCGGACGCCGCGGAGCACACCAGCGATCCGAAGGAGCGGCAGCGGCTGAAGGAGAAGTCCCGCCGGTTGCGGAGCCGGAGCGAACAGGAGAGCGCCATGCGCAGCGGGGACATCTACCCCTCGGAGTGAGCACCAGGTAGGCGCGGCATGGGCAGCGGGAGCCGATCGCCGGTGGGAACGGGCCCCGAGCGGGTCTTCGCCGATCTGCGGGCGGTGGCCGCGCGGGTGCGCGAGCAGTTGTCCTGGGAGGAGCCGGCCCCTCTCGGGGGCCTGCCCGCGGACGAGTTGCCAGCCGGCCGGATCGGGCAGTACGCGCGCCAGGAGCGCGCCCGGGTGCTGGCGGCCGGAGCCAGCGGGTTGGAGAAGCTGGTCGCGGGACGGGCCGAGGAGATCGGCGACGACGAGTCCTTCGGGCTGGAGGCGATCGTCCTGATGGAAGGGCGGCCGGCCCTCCTCGTCCAGCGGCAGGACTTCGCCCCGCAGCGGGGTGACTGGGCAGTGCTGGAGTCCCAACGGGCCGCGATCCGGGAGTCGTTGGCCCGGGTCGGTCGGGTGGCGGTCTCCGGGCATGTGGACCTGGACTGGTTGGGGGCGGGGTTCCTGGTCGGGCCCGAGACGGTGCTGACCAACCGTCATGTGGCGGCGGAGTTCGCCCGTTGCGCCGGCGACGGGTGGGGGTTCCAACCAGGGCTGCGTGCGGCCCTGGAGCTGGGCGAGGGGCGGGGCGCCGGCGCGGAACCGGCCGACGACGAACCGTCGTACGAGGTCACCGAGGTGTTGGGGGTCCACGAGGAGGTGGATCTGGCCCTGTTGCGGATCGCCCCGTATCTCGGTGGCCCGGCGCTGCCCACTCCCCTGGCGGTCGCCGCGGACGCGCCGCCGGACCTGCCGGGGCACCCCGTCTACTGCATCGGCTATCCGGCCTGGGACGGCCGCCGCGGCGAACCGGAGTCCATCCGGCGGATCTTCATGGACGTCTACAACGTCAAGCGCCTCCAGCCCGGCACGAGCACCGGGTTGGCGTCGGAAGGGAATGTGATGTGCCACGACTGCTCGACCCTGGGCGGCAACAGCGGCTCACCGGTCATCGACCTCACCGACCACCGCGTCCTCGGCCTTCAGGTCGGCAGCCGCTATGGGGTGGGCAACTGTGCCGTGCCGCTATGGCAGTTGGCGGAGGATCCGCTGCTGGTGCGGGCGGAGGTCAACTTCGTATGAGGGGCGTGCGGTTGGGTGCTTGGGAGCGGGTCTGGGCCGCCGGTCAGTTCTTCACGGACGACACCCACCGGGATCATGCGCATCTGGGCTTGCGCACCTGATCCCGGTGGGTGGATTCATGTCAACGGGCCCTATTTACAGGGTCCGTTGACGCTTCGTCACTTCTTGACGAATTCGGTGGTGTAGGTCTTCTTCAGGTCGATGGAGGCGTTCTTCAGGTTGGGGTTGAACGCCTTCAGGACGCGTTGGACGGTGTCGGGACCGTCGGCCGGCATCACGCCGTCCTTGGTGAACATCGGCAGGGTGTCCTTGATGGCCTGGGCGTAGAGCTCCTTGCCACCCTGCGCGTAGTCCGACGGCATCTTGGCCGCGATCTGCTCGGGGGTGTGGGTGGACATCCACTTGAGGGTCTTGACGAAGGCGTTGGACAGCTTCTGGACGGTGTCCTTGTGACTGTTCACCCAGTCGGTGTTCATGTAAAGGCTGGAGGACGGGTAGAGGCCGCCGAGCGCCTGCTTGGAGCCCTCGGGGGTGCGCATGTCGACCAGCACCTTGCCGATCTTCTTGTTGACGACCTGGGCGACGGTCGGGTCGGTGGTCATGCCGCCCTGGATCGAGCCCTGTTGGAGGGCGGAGAGGAAGGTCTGGCCGGCGCCGACCGCGACCGGGGTGAACTCCTGGGTCTGCACGCCGTTCTTGACCGCGAGGTACTTGGTGAGGAAGTCGGTGGACGAGCCCAGGCCGGTGACGCCCAGCTTCTTGCCCTTGAAGTCCTTGGGCGAAGTCAGCTCGCCGGCGGCCTTGTTGGAGACCACCTCGACCTCGCCGGGCGTCTGCGCGAGCTGCACCACCGATTCGACCTGCTTGCCCTTGGCCTGGAGGTCGAGGGTGTGGTCGTAGAAACCGACCACGCCCTGGACGTCGCCGGAGAGCAGGGAGGTGGTGGCCTGGACGCCGGCCGGCTCGGTGAGCAGGGTGACGTCCAGGCCCTCGGCCTTGAAGTAGCCGAGCTGTTGGGTGAGTCTGGCCGGGAGGTAGATGACCTTGTCCAGGCCGCCCACCATGATCTTGAGCTTGCCGTCCTTGGCGTCCGCGGAGGTGCCGGCGGACGAACTGCCGCAGGCGGTCAGGCCGGTGAGGGCGAGCGCGGCGGCGGCGAGCGCGGCCGGGAGCTTGAGTCGGGTGCGCATGGTCACGTCCTTGTGAGGTGGGGCGGTGTGGGCTCGGATCAGCGGCCGTCGCCGGCGTCGGCCGGCTTCCAGCGGAAGAGCCGCTTCTCCAGGAAGGCCAACAGGCCCTCGGCGAGCAGGGCGACGACGGCGAGGATCACCATGGCGGCGTAGACGCCGGCGGCGTTGAAGGTGCCCTGGGAGGCCGAGACCAGCAGGCCCAGGCCCTTGGTCGCGCCGATGTACTCGCCGACGATGGCGCCGATCAGGGCGAAGCCGAAGCTGACGTGCAGGCTGGTGAAGATCCAGGAGGTGGCGGAGGGGATCACGACCTGGAGGGTGACCTGGCGGTTGCTGGCGCCCAGGATGCGGGAGTTGGCCACCAGGTTGCGGTCCACCTCGCGGGCGCCCTGGAAGGCGTTGAAGAACACCGGGAAGAAGACCAGGACGACGGCGGAGGCGATCTTGGAGGCCGGTCCGAGGCCGAACCAGATCAGGAAGATGGGGGCCAGCACGATCCGCGGCAGCGCGTTGAGGACCTTGATGTAGGGGCCGAGCACGTCGGCCAGGAAGCGGATCCGGCCGAGCGCGATGCCCAGCACCACGCCGCCGAGGACGCCGATGATCCAGCCGAGCAGCGCCTCGTAGAGCGTGTACCAGATCTGTTCCCACAGGGTGCCCTGCGGGGTGCCGTTGAGCGCCCACTGGGTGATCTGGTTCCAGATCTTCGACGGCATGGAGAAGTTGAACGGGTCGATGACGGCGGCCCGGGCCAGCCACTCCCACAGGGCGAGCAGCCCGACCAGGAGGACGGCGCGGGCGCCGTAGACGACCAGCTTGCGGTTGCGGGCGGCCCGGGCGCGGGCCTGGCCGCGCTCCCCCACGGGGGCGGGCTCGGCGGTGGCCGGTGCGGTGACGGTCTCAGGCGACACGGGCGGCACCCCTTTCGCGGGTGATGCGGACCTCTTCGCCGAGCGAGGACCAGATCTCCCGGTAGATCTCGATGAACCGCGGCTCCAGCCGCACCGATTCGACCCGGCGGGGCCGCGGCAGGTCGATGGCGAAGACCTCCTTGACGGTGGCCGGGCCGGCCGTCATCACCACGACCTTGTCGGCCAGCGCGATGGACTCCTCCAGGTCGTGGGTGACGAAGACGACGGAGGAGCCGGTGCCGGACCACAGGTCCAGCAGTTCGTCCGACATCAGCGCCCGGGTCTGCACGTCGAGCGCGGAGAACGGCTCGTCCATCAGCAGGATTTCGGGGTCGTTGACGAAGGTCGCGGCGAGCGCGACGCGCTTGCGCTGGCCGCCGGAGAGCTGGTGCGGATAGCGGTCGGCAAAGCCGGCGAGGCCGACCCGGGCGAGCCATTCGCGGGCGCGTTCCTTGGCCTCGGGCTTGGGGACGCCGCGGAAGCGGGGGCCGGCCATGACGTTGGAGAGCACGGTCCGCCAGGGGAAGACGGCGTCCTGCTGGAAGACGAAGCCGACCTTGTCGCCGATGCCGCGGACCGGCTCACCGGCGACCAGCACCTCGCCCTCGGTGGGCTCCGTCAGGCCGCTGACCAGCGTCAAGGTGGTCGACTTGCCGCAGCCGGTGGGCCCCACCACGGCGACGAACTCGCCGCGTCCGACGGTCAGATCCAGGTCGCGGACGGCGGTGTGCAGACCGCCGGAGGGAGTGCGGAAGGTTTTGCTCGCTCCCCGCAGCTCGATGGCGGGGCTCGTGTGGCTGTTCATGGACCGGGCGGCTAGGAGCGGGCCGGGGGACCGCGGCAGCCTTGTGGGCGCAAGCCGTCTTTCTGTGCGCAAACCCTGTTGTGCCCATTTTGCTCACGCTAGAACAACAAAAGTTCAACGAGGGCTGGGCAGCCGGGCCCCGGCGGCTTACGTTGCGTTGACACCAGATCAACAGCCGGCGTCGTCAAGAGGAAGTGTCCGTTCCGCTCCGCTGCGGAGGACGGCCGAGACAAGGGGGACCGCATGCGGATCCACTGGCCCCGTCGCGTCTTCGCGCAGGTCCTGACCGCACAACTGGCCATCACCACCGGCGTGATGGTGCTGGCCACCGGGCTGTTCCTGGCGCCGCTCGGGCACGCCCTGGACGACCAGGCGATGCGCCGGGCGCTGGCGATCGCCGAGACCACCGCCGCCGACCCGGAGCTGGCCCGCGACGTGGCGGCCACCGCGCCGGCGCCGGGCGGTCCGGTGCAGTCCACCGCGGAGCGGATCCGGCGGGCGACCGGGGCGCTCTACATCGTCGTCATGGACACCCGCGGCGTCCGCTGGTCGCACACCAACACCGCGGAGATCGGCCAGCACGTCTCCACCGACCCCAGCCGGACCCTGGCCGGCCACGCGGTGCGCCAGATCGACACCGGCACGCTGGGCCGCTCGGCCCGGGCGAAGGTGCCGCTGCGCGACGACACCGGGCAGATCGTCGGCGCGGTCTCGGTCGGTATCGCCTACGACAGCGTGCACGACCTGCTGTTGCGCACCATCCCGGGGCTGTTGCGGTACGCGGGCGCGGCGCTGGCGGCCGGCGTGCTGGCCGCGGTGGTGGTCGCCCGGAGCCTGCGCCGCCGTACGCATGGGGTCGCCACCGCCGACATCTCGGCGCTGCTGGACGAGCGGGAGGCGATGCTGCACGGCATCCGGGAGGGGGTGGTGGCCTTCGACCGGCGGGGACGCATCCGGCTGGTCAACGACGAGGCGGGGCGGCTGCTCGGGCTGGACGCGAGCGCCGCGGGGCGCGCCCTGGACGAGGTGCTGCCGCCGGGCCGGACCACCGACGTGCTGGCCGGCCGGGTGGCCGGCGGCGACCTGTTGGCGATCAGCGGCGGCCGGGTGCTGGTGGCCAACCGCGTCCCGACCCGGGACGGCGGCGCCGTGGTGACCCTGCGGGACCGCACCGAACTGGAGCTGCTGGGACGGGAGTTGGACAGCACCCAGGGCCTGTTGGACGCGCTGCGCGCGCAGGACCACGAGCACGCCAACCAGCTGCACACGGTGCGCGGGCTGCTCGAACTGGGCCGGTACGACATGGCGGTGGAGTTCGTCGCCGAGGTGGCCAGCGCCCACCGGGCGTCCGCGGAGCAGATCGCCGAGCGGGTGCACGACCCGCTGCTGTCCGCCCTGTTGGTCGGCAAGGCGGCGATCGCCGCCGAGCGCGGGGTGGCCCTGCGGGTGTCGCCGGCCACGCTGCTGCCGGACACCGTGGTCGACCCGCGCGACCTGGTCACCGTCCTGGGCAACCTCATCGACAACGCGCTGGACGCCACCGCCGAGCGCCGCCGGGCCGAACCGTTCGTCGAGGTGGAGCTGCGCGCCGAGGGCACCACCGCGGTCGTCCGGGTCAGCGACACCGGGCCCGGCGTGCCCCCGGAGCGGCGCGAACAGGTCTTCGCCGAGGGCTGGTCCACCAAGAGCGCCACCGTCGCCTCCCGGGGCCGGGGCATCGGACTCGCGCTGGTGCGCCGGCTCTCCGAGCGCTACGGCGGGATGGCCCGGGTCACCGCCCGGGCCGGCGGCGGCGCGGTCTTCACCGTCGTCCTGCCCGAGGCGCTGGCGCCCGCCCGCACGGAGCTCGCGCTCCCTGCCCGCCCGTCGCCCGACCTCCACCCCCAGAAGACGGCGCTACGCGCCGCCGCCGCTCGTCAGCTCACGGCCACAGGAGAGTCACCGTGATCGATGTCCTTGTCGTGGACGACGACTTCCGCGTCGCGGAGATCAACGCCGCCTATGTGTGCCAGGTGCCGGGCTTCCGGGTCGTCGGCCGCGCGCACACCGCCGCCCAGGCCCTGGCCACGGTGGAGCGCCGCCACGTCGACCTGGTGTTGCTCGACCACTACCTGCCGGACGAGACCGGCCTGACGCTGGTGCGACGGCTGCACCAACTCGGCCACCACACCGACGTGATCATGGTGACCGCGGCCCGGGACGTGGCCACGGTGCAGGCGGCGATGCGGTATGGCGCCCTCCAGTACCTGGTCAAACCGTTCGGATTCGCCGGGCTGCGGGCCAAGTTGGACGCCTATGCGGCGCTGCGCCGCACCGTGGCGGGCGTCGGCGGCCGGGGCGAGGCCGGCCAGGAACAGGTGGACCGGATCTTCGCCGCGCTGCGCACCCCGGACTCCCCGCACGCCGAACTCCCCAAGGGGCACTCGGCCGCGACCGTCGACCTGATCCGCCGCACCCTGGACGAGGCGGGGCTGCCGCTCTCCGCCCACGAGGTCGCCGAGCGCGCCGGCGTCAGCCGCTCCACCGCCCAGCGCTACCTCAAACACCTCGAACGCACCGGCCACATCAGCCTCACCCTGAAGTACGGCGACACCGGTCGCCCGGAACACCGCTACGCCTGGGCCAGGGCCAGCTAGGGCCTGTCCGATGGGGCAGGGGCGGCGCCGGTGACCGCGCCGGTGCCGGCGCCGGTGACCGTGTCGCTGGCGCCCTCGACGGCCGCGTAGCACGCCTCGATCAGGGCGCGGAGTCCGGCGCGGGGCGGGCCGCCGCGCACCGCGAGATAGGTCCGCATGACCGGCGCGGGCCCGGTCAGTGGGCGGAACACCACGCCGGGCACCGGGAGTTGTGCGGCGTGCGGGGCGTAGAAGACCGTCCAGGACGGTTTTCCGTAGCCGACGGCGGCCAGGGTGTCCTGGGCGTTGGTGAACTCCGGCCCCCGGACGGGCTCGTAGCCGGCCGCCCGGCAGGAGCGCAGGATCAGGTCGTGCAGGGCGGGGTTGCGGTGGCGCGGGGAGAGTCGCAGCGGGAGGTCGGCGAGGTCGGCCAGCTCGACGGTGTCCCGCGCGGCGAGCGCGTGGCGGGCCGGCAGCGCCGCCATCAGCCCGTCCTGCCACAGCGGCAGGAACTCCAGCCCGGGATCGGTGCGTTCACCGCGCAGCAGGGTGGCGTCCAGCTCGCCGGTGCGCACCCACGCCAGGCGCTCCTCGGTGCTGCCGGTGACGAGTTCGAGCTGGGCGTGGCCGGCGGTCCGGGTGAACGCGGCGAGCACCGCATCGAGCCAGCCGCCCAGCCCGGAGCTGGTGCCGAGCCGCACCGTCGCGGCCTGTTCGGCGCGCAGTTCGTCGAGCGCCTCCCGGGCCCGGGCCTGGAGGGCGAGCATCTCCCTGGCGTAGGGCAGCAGCCGCTCGCCGGCCACGGTGAGCCGGACGACGCGGGTGGAGCGGGTGAACAGCTCGGTGCCCAGCTCGCGTTCGAGCCGACGGAGCTGCTGGCTGACCGCGGACTGCACGATGTGCAGCCGCTCGGCGGCGCGGCCGAAGTGCAGCTCCTCGGCCACCGTCAGGAAGTAGCGAAGCTGTCGGATCTCCATGGTTCCCCCCGTTCACCGTGATCGGTATTGATCACCGATCGCGATCAGTGTAGGCGGGGATCGCTCGTTGGTCGGCGGGCGGGATCGCGGTTGGCTGAGGGCATCACGAACCGCGCGGCCCCAACGGGCCCACGAGGCAGAGGAATCCGCCATGCCCAACCTGGACGTCAACGACACCACCTACTACTACGAGGACGAGGGGACCGGCCCGGCGCTGCTGTTCCTGCACGGCTGGGGCACCAGCGGCCGCACCTGGGGCGCGCAGCAGGCCGAGTTCACCCGGGACCACCGGGTGGTCACCGTCGACTGGCGGGGCTGCGGTCGGTCCGCCCGGCCCGTCCGCGGCAACACCACCGCCGGCGTGGCCAGCGACCTGGTGGCACTGATCGGCGCGCTGCGGCTGGACCGGCCGGTGGTGGTCGGCTCGTCGATCGGCGCGTCCTTCGCCACCGAACTGGGGGTGCGGCGGCCGGAGTTGATCGGCGGGGTGGTCTCGGTGGACGGGCCGGCGTACTGGCCGTCCACGGGGATGCCGATAGCCGAGCTGATGGACGATCTGCGCCGCGACCGGGCCGGCACGGTCGCCAGCTGGGTGCCGGGGTGGTACGCACCGGGCACCTCCCCCGCCCTCGTCGACTGGACGGCCCGGCAGATTCTGGACTCCGGCGTCCACATCGACCAGCACTTCGCCGAGGCCCTCAGCTACGACCCGCGGCCGGTCCTGCCCGGGCTCCGGGTGCCGATCCACTACATCCACGGCGAGTTGGACACCGAGATCCCGCTGGAGGTGCCCCGTACCTGCGCCGCCCGCACCCCCGGCGCCGAGGTCGACGTCATCGCCGGCTCCGGGCACATGCCGCACCAGGAGCGCCCCGAAGCCTTCAACGCCGCGCTGCGCACCGCCCTCGCCCGGATGGCCCCGGCCGCCCGCGCCACCGCCTGAACTCCCGTCCGCCCGCCGGGCGCACGCGCCGACGCGGCGCCCGGCCACGGCCGACGACTGGGCCCTGGCCGGCGGTTGCGTCCAGGCCAACGGCCGGGCCCCGGACTGGTACTCCCGCCCCATCGAACAGGCCGCCCGGTCCCAATTCCAGTCCACTTCTCTCGAATTGGACCAGGCGGACGGGGACCGGCCCGGCTAGCGTCGTGATCACTCGACGAACGGAGCGCCCCGTGCACCCCCAGCTCGCCGCGGATCTCGCCGCGCTGCCCGACCTGTTGGAGACCACCCGGCAGCGCGCCGTGGCCTTCCTCGACGGCCTCGACCAGGCCCCCGTCGTCCCCGCGCGCCCCGCCCCGGAACCGGCCCCGCTCCCCGAGCGCGCCACCGGACTGAGGGACGCGCTCGGGGACTTCACCGCACGCTGGCAGCCCGGCCTGTCGGCCAGCGCCGGCCCCCGCTACCTCGGCTTCGTCACCGGCGGGGCGACCCCGGCGGCGCTGGCCGGCGACTGGCTGACCGCGGCCGCGGACCAGAACTCCATGTCGTCCCTGGACGCCACCGGGCAGCACCTGGAACGGGAGACGGTCGGCTGGCTGCGCGCCCTCTTCGGGCTCTCCGACGCCCACCACGGCGCGCTGGTCAGCGGCGCCACCCTGTCCAACACCGTCGGACTGGCCATCGCCCGCGAATGGCTCGGCGAGCGGCGCGGCGTCTCGCCGGCCGAGGACGGGGTGGCCGCGCTCGGTCCGGTGCGGGTGCTGTCCGGCGCCGCGCACTCCAGCGTCGCCAAGGGGCTGTCGATGCTCGGACTTGGCCGCGCCGCGCTGGTCACCGTGCCCACCCTCCCCGACCGGGAGGCGGTCGACCCGGCGGCGCTGGAGCGCGCCCTCCAGGAGGCCGACGGCCCCTGCGTCGTCGTCGCCAACGCCGGCACCGTCAACACCGTCGACTTCGACGACCTCCGCGCCCTCGCCGCACTCCGCGACCGCTACGGCTGCTGGCTGCACGTCGACGCCGCGTTCGGCGCCTTCGCCGCGCTCTCCCCGCGTCACGCCCACCTCGCCGACGGCCTGGACCTGGCCGACTCGCTCTGCATCGACCTGCACAAGTGGCTCAACGTCCCCTACGACAGCGCGGTCCAGTTCACCCGCCGCCCGGACCTCCAGGCCCGGGTCTTCCAGAACGCCGCCGCCTATCTGGGGCCGCTCGGCGACACCCCCGACCTGGTCCACCTCACCCCGGAGAACTCCCGCCGACTGCGCGCCCTGCCCGCCTGGTTCACGCTGCGCGCCTACGGGCGCGAGGGCCACCGCGAGATCGTGGAGCGCTGCGTCGAGGGCGCCCGCACCCTGGGCGCGGCGGTCGCCGCCCTCGACGGGCTGCGGCTGCTCTCCCCCGTCCACCTCAACGTCGTCTGCTTCACCCTCGCCACCCGCCCCACCGCCCGGCGCCTCGCCGCCCTCGCCGACGCGCTGGCCACCGAGGTCTTCCTCACCCCCACCGTGCACGCCGGACTCCCCGCCCTCCGGGCCGCGTTCAGCAACTGGCGGACCACCCCCGAGGACGTCCACCGGATCAGCGCCGCCCTGGAGGCCGCGGTCCGCCAACTGCCCCTGGACTGACCGGTTCACGCGGCGCGCGACAGGGGTACGGGCGGCCCTGTCCGTCGCGTCGGACAGGGCCTAGGCCCTGTCGTCACACTCCCGTCTGCCGGGCGGCGCCCGGCCCGCCCTCCGGGCGAACGACGGGAGTTTGACGACAGGACCTAGGCTGCCGTCCATGCACCCCCTCAAGATCAACGAGCCCGACCACCAGACCGTCGTCCTGGATGCCCACGCGCTGGCCGCCGACCCCGAACTGGCGGCGGAGTTCCCCCGATCCGCGCACCGGATCCTCGCCGACCTGGTCGCCGACGGCGCGCCGCTCGGCTGGGTCGATCCGCCCGGGCCCGCGGAGGTCGCCGAGCTGGTCGACCGGGTGCTGACGGCCGCCGCGGCCGGCGACGGGGCGCTGCGCGCCGCCTACGCCGGCCGCACCCTGATCGGCCTGGGCTACTGGCTGCGCTACGCCCGCCCCACCAACTACCCGCACGCCGACCTGGAGAAGCTGGCGGTGGCCGGCACCGCGCACCGCCGCGGCATCGGCCGGACGCTGGCCGGCGCGCTGATCGCCGACGCCCGGGCCGCCGGCATCGAGGTCCTCACCCTGGACGCCCGCGCCGACAACGCCCACGCGCTGCGGCTGTACCGGTCGTTGGGCTTTAGGGAATACGGCCGCCTCCCCGGTTTCGTGGCCATCGGCGAGCGCCGTTGGGACAAGGTGTTCTACCTGTTGGACTTCCGCGCGGAAGCATCAGAGGCGTCGGAGGCATCGGAGGCGTCGGAGGCGTAGCCGGACATGGCCGGGCCCCGGCGCCCCGTCGTGGACGGGTGCGCCGGGGCCCGGGCCGGCCGCCGCGGTCAGCGGTGGCTGAACTGCCGCTCGAAGGAGGCGAAGGCGGCCTCCTGCCGCCACTCGACGGCCGCCTTGGGGCTGTCCGCGAGCAGCCGCCGGCAGGCCGCACCCGGGGTGCCGTTGCCGGGGACCTGTCCGCGGCAGGCGGCGACGGGGTGGTAGCCGTGCCGGGTCGGGTTGCCCTGCCACAGGCTGCGGCCGGAGAGGAAGGAGTACTGGAGGGAGGCGCGGGCCAGGTCCTTCAGCTCGCCGTAGCCGAGCCGGTACGTCGTGGCGGCGTACTGGTACTCGTGGCTGATGTCGATCCGGGAGATGCCGGGGTCGTCGGTGGCCAGCACGACCGGCACGCCGTACGCGCGGTAGGTGTTGAAGGGGTGCTCCGCGCCCTTCACGCCGAGGATCTGGGCGTTGCTGGTGAAGGGCACCTCGACGGCCACCTCACGGGCGGCCATGGTGCGCGCCAGCTGCCGCCAGCCGTCCTCGTGGACGAGGTCCACGCCGTGGCCGATGCGCTCGGCGTGGGCGACGTTGACCGCCTCGTTGATGTGGAACTTCAGGTCCTCCGGCTTGACCAGGCCCGGCGCCAACTCGCCCGCGTGCAGGGTGATGTGGGCCTTCGGGTAGACCTGGTGCAGATAGTTCAGCATCCGCATCTGGAGGCGGTAGTCGCGCAGCGCGCGCTCGCCGTCCTCGGGCTGGACGAGGTTGACGGCGGTGAACCGCGGGTCCCGCTCGGCCAGTCGGAGCCCGACCTCCATCTGCGTGAAGACCCGCTCGGGGCTGCTGCCGCGGGAGACCTGGGAGTTCCAGCGGACGGTCAGCCGGCAGCCGGGGGCGGCCTGTGCGGTGCCGCAGTGGGAGGTGGCGCGGAACTCGGCGTCCGCGTCGTCGGCCTCCTTACGGGCGGTGGCCACCAGTCGGTCCAGCTTGCCGTCGGCGGCCAGCTCCCGGTGCATGCGGGCGAGGTCGGGGTGCCAACCCACCTGGTCGGCCACCTTCTTGGCCTCCTCGGAGGCGGGGGTGACCAGCGTCTCCAGGTAGAACTGGTTCTGCGCGGCGATGCCGTCGGCGACCTTCGACAGCAGCTTGCCGCGGTGCCGCCAGGTCACCTCACCGAACTTGCCGAAGGTGTCGAAGAAGTGGTCGTGACCCGATCCGCCGGCCGGGAAGTCCTGCATCGACCAGGCCCGCAACAGCGCGTCGTGGAAGCTCCGGTCGGTCTTGGCGTCCACCGCCGGCCGCTTGCCCTCGCCGCACGGCCCCGGCACCGCCGTCATCGTCTTGGTCTCGATGCACAGCTTGTCCTCGGCGGCCAGCGTGATCAGGTACTCGGTGGGTACCGCGCCGGAGAGGTGGTTGTGCAGATCACCGCCCTTGGGGAACTGCCGGAAGAAGCCGCGCAGCCGCGCCGGGTCGGAGCGGACCGACTCCAGGTAGGCGGCGGTGCGCGCCTCGGCCGGGTTCAGCGGGCGGGCCGAAGGGGACGGGGTGGAAGGGGGGTTGGCCGGCTGGGCGGCAGCGGGCACGGCGGACACTATCGACAGGGTACTGAGGGCGGCCAGACCGGCCCGGAGGACCCGGCGACGGTTCATGGCACGACGACGATCATCAATCACCGAGGCATCTTCGTCACCCGATCGAGGGAATGCGAGTGCCTTTTCAGCACATTTCTTCGAACGGGGAGGTCAAGGTTGGCGCAAAGCCGATGAAAACCTTTCAGCGAGGGCCGTCGGAGCCCAGCGTCGGCAGGTAGCGCGGGGCCCGCCAGGCGTGCAGCCGGTGTTCCACCGCGGCACCCAGCGCCAGCAGTCGCTCGTCCTGGTGGTTGCCGGCCATCAGCAGCAGGCCGACGGGGAGTTGGCGCACCGTCCCGGCCGGCACCGACAGCGACGGGTAGCCGGAGACGGCCGCGGGGGTCGAGGACGGGATGACGTCGTTGTCGCCCCGCGCGCAGTCCGTCGTCCAGGCGGGCGGGTTGGTCGGCGCGGCGATGGCGTCCAGGTGGTGGGCGGCCATGGTCTCGTCGATGGAGCGCCGGGACAGGTCCGCCAACTCGGCGCGGCCGGCCCGGTACTTGGGGTCGGTGGTGGGCGGCGCGGCCAGCGCCTTCTCGAAGAGCTCCTGACCGGCGAAGCAGGTGTGCTCCGCCGGGTGGCTGCGGTTGAACGCGATCAGCTCGGCGAGGCTCTGCGGCCCCTTGCGGGTGGGGAGGTAGGCGTCGATGTCCCGGTGGAACTCGCTGAGCAGCGCCGGGAATTCGAGCTCGGCGATGCGTTTCTGGTAGGGCGGCGTCACCTCGACGACCTCGGCGCCGGCGTGCCGCAGGGCGTCCGCGGTCCGGGACAGCACGACGTCCACGTCCGGCCCGAGCTCGGGCAGTCGCCACAGGCCGATCCGCTTGCCGCGCAGCCCGTCGGGGTGCGCCAACGAGCCCTGGGCGGTGGTGGGTTCGCGCCCGCTGAGCACCTGGAAGGCGAGCGCGGTGTCGATCACGTTGCGCGCCATCGGGCCGGCGGTGTCCTGCTCGGCGGAGATCGGCACGATCCCGGACTGGCTGACCAGGCCCAGGCTGGGCTTGTGCCCGACCACGCCGTTCATCCCGGACGGGCACACGATGGAGCCGTCCGTCTCGCTGCCGATGGCCACCTGCGCCAACGACGCGGCCAGCGCGGCGGCCGAACCGGCGGAGGAGCCGCACGGATTGCGGTCCAGTACGAAGGGGTTGTGGGTCTGACCGCCCACCGCCGACCAGCCCGAAGTGGGCTTGTCCGCACGGAAGTTGGCCCACTCGGAGAGATTGGTCTTGCCGAGGATCACCGCGCCCGCGTCCCGCAGCCGGGTCACCAGGGCGGCGTCCCGGTCGGGCGGGCTGCCGGCCAGCGCCAGCGAGCCGGCGGTCGAGGCCAGGCCCCGGGTGTCCACATTGTCCTTCACCAGGACGGGGATGCCGTCGAGCGGGCCGCGCGGTTCGCCGCGGCGGTGCCGGGCGTCACTCGCGGCGGCCTGCCGCAGGGCCGTCGGGTCGGTGCGCAACACCGCATGGATCGTGGGGTTGATGGCCTCGATCCGCGCCAAGTAGGCGGCGGTCAGCGCCGAGGACGTGAGCGAGCCGTGGGTCATCCGGGCCTGGAGTTCCGGGATCGTCACCGTGTCCAGATCGACGCCCGGCAGTGCGGGCGAACCGGCGCCCGGCGGCGGGCCGTCGGCGGCCCGGGCGCGCGGCTGCGGCACGCCGGCACACAGCGAGCCCGCGACCAGCGCGGCGAACAACGTGATGACGCTCCGCTTCCTCATGCTCCCCCAGCCCCTCCGGTTGCTCATGAGGGTCAGCCGACTACACACCGGCCGCGGAGCGCAAGGGTCTTTCACGTCCCACCGTCCGGGGACGGACGGACGGACGCGGGGCGCGCGGGCTTCTCCCGCGCGGGGCACGTACTGTCGGAGGTCTGCAGCCCCCCGACAGCCTGTGTGCGATCAGCTCAGCTCGGCACCGGCGTAGACGCGCATCGCGGCGCTCAGGTACTCGGCCAGCCCCTCGGCGATCTTCTCGAAGTTGCCCCGCATCTGCGGGTCATCGACGTACCGCTGGGCCAGGCCCTCGTAGGCGGCCTTGTTGGGCGTCCAGAAGCGGCACACGCCCTGGTAGTGATGTGCCACCTCGGCCTGCACGGCGGGGTCGTCCGCCGGGGCGCCGGCCACCATGAGCTCCGCCATGCGGATCAGCTGCGCCGTCACCTCGCGCTGCCACGCCTCGGTGTCCTGCGCGCTCATCCCCTCGGCGGCCCGCCGGGACTGCTCCCAGGCCGCCGGCCACCGCTCGCGGACCTCCGCCTCGACCTCGGCCTCGTAACGGGACGGCTCGAACCCCTCGAAGAGGTTCTCCGGCCGGTTGATCTGGACCGTCATGTCCTCGTTCCCCTCGTCCTTCTTCTCCAAGTCGGCGATGGTGCGGGCGACCGTCCGGGCCAGCGTCTCCAGCCGGCTCCGCTCCCCCAGCAACCGTCGGTGGTGCTCGCGCAGCACGGCCACCTGGTCCCGTTGGCTGTCCAGGACCTCGCGGATCTCCCGCAGTCCCAGGCCCAACTCCCGCATCAGCAGGATCTGTTGCAACCGCAGCAGATCCGCCTCCGCGTAGTACCGGTGTCCGTTGCTCCCGATCCCCGCGGGCGGCAACAGGCCGATCTCGTCGTAGTGCCGCAGCGTCCGGGACGTCACGTTGGACATCCGGGCCACCTCCGCGATCGACCAGTTCATGGTCGCTAGCTCCCCTCGCCGGGCCGGTCTTTCCGGCCACAACCAAGACAGTAGGAGTTGACGCAACGGAAGCCGCAAGTCGAGGCGTGGGCGGGCCGCGCGCCGAGTGGAAAGCAAGGAGGGCGACCGGTGCCTGGTGCGGCACCGGTCGCCCTCCCCGGGGCGGTCGGTCGGCGGTCGGCGGGTCAGGCCACCGGCGCCGGGTAGGTCGGGTACTCCACGCCGGAGACGTACTGGACGACCCGGATGACCTGGCAGGAGTAGCCGAACTCGTTGTCGTACCAGAGGTAGAGGATCGCGTTGTCGCCCTCGACCTTGGTGGCGCCGGCGTCGACGATCGAGGCGTGCCGCGAGCCGATGAAGTCGCTGGAGACCGCGTCGGGGGCGCTGATGAAGTCGATCTGGCGCTTGAGCGGCGAGGTCAGCGACACGTCGCGGAGGTGGTCGAGGACCTCCTCGCGGGTGGTCTCGCGGGCCAACTGGAGGTTGAGGATGGCGATCGAGACGTCCGGCACCGGCACCCGGATCGAGCTGCCGGTGATCTTCGCCTGGAGGTCGGGCAGCGCCTTGGCGACGGCGGAGGCGGCGCCGGTCTCGGTGATGACCATGTTGAGCGGCGCGGAGCGGCCACGGCGCTCGGACTTGTGGTAATTGTCCAGCAGGTTCTGGTCGTTGGTGAACGAGTGGACGGTCTCCACGTGGCCGCGCAGCACGCCGTACTCGTCGGCCATCGCCTTCAGCGGCGGCACGATCGCGTTGGTGGTGCAGGACGCGCAGGACAGGATCTGCTCGTCCGGCTTGATCGTGTCGTGGTTGACGCCGTGCACGATGTTGGGCACGTCGCCCTTGCCCGGGGCGGTCAACACCACCTTGTCGATGCCCGGACGCAGGTGCTTCGACAGGCCCTCGCGGTCGCGCCACTTGCCCGTGTTGTCGATGAGGATGGCGTCCTTGATGCCGTACGCCGTGTAGTCGACCTCGGACGGGTCGTTGGCGTAGATCACCTTGATCTCGTTGCCGTTGGCGATGATCGCGCTGTTGGCCTCGTCGACGGTGATGGTGCCCTGGAACTGGCCGTGGATGGAGTCGCGGCGCAGCAGCGAGGCGCGCTTGACGAGATCCTCGGCGGCCCGGCCGCCGCCGCGGACGACGATGGCGCGCAGCCGCAGCCCGTTGCCGGAGCCGGACTTCTCTATGAGCAGGCGGGCCACCAGGCGGCCGATGCGGCCGAAGCCGTAGAGGACGACATCGCGGCCCTCGCGGCACTCGATCTTGTTGGCGCCGGTGGCGCCGGCGACCGCCTCGGCGGTGAACTCCTCGATCGACAGGCCGCGGTCGTCCGACCGGTAGGTCGCGGCGAGCATGCCGATGTCGATCTGGGCCGGACCGAGGTCGAGCGTGGTGAGCGCCTGGAGGAACGGCAGCGTCTCGGTGACCGAGAGCTCCTCACCGGCGATCTGCCGGGCGAAGCGGTGCGTCTTGAGGATGCTGACCACCGACTTGTTCACCAGGGAGCGGCTGTGGAGCAGGACGGTGACGTCACGCTCCCGGTGCAGCTTCCCGATGAGCGGGATCATCGACTCCGCGATCTCCTCGCGGATCTTCCAGTTGGTGAACGAGTCGTCGTTGACAGTCACAGGCTTATCTCTCGATCGAGCTAGGCGGTGCTCATATGCTAACCGCACGCCGTTTCGACCTTTCACGGGGTGCCGGGGTGAGGGGAATCCCCGCCTCCTCCTGGCGGTGAACTCGCTTGCGAGGAAAGGCCATTGGGGGCGAAAAGCCGTCCGGCAGGCGGCGCTCCGCGCGCTCCGGGCATGACGTACGCCTCACCTCCACCCGCTTGACAGCTCCCCCGCGCCCGACCGACCATCCCCGGGTGAACCTGTCAGACAGCCAGACAGCCGGCGACATATCCAGCCCCGCGGCACCCCGGCGCGTGAGCGCCATGGAGGCCGTGTTGAGCCACCTGCGCGGGGCCATCGAGCGCGGCGAGTACGCGGTCGGGGACAAGCTGCCCTCCGAGGCCGAGCTGTGCCGCCGCCTCGAAGTGAGCCGGCCGGTGCTCCGCGAGGCGCTGCGCGCCCTCCAGACCATGGGACTCACCGTCTCCCGCACCGGCAAGGGCACCTTCGTGGTCTCCGACGGCGCGGTGCCGGACCCCACCTTCGGCGACTACGCGGCCAGCGACCTGCTGGAGGTCCGCCGTCACGTCGAGGTCCCGGTGGCCGGCTACGCCGCGGTGCGCCGGACGCCGGAGGACCTCGACCATCTGACGCACCTGCTGGAGCGGATGGAGCGGGAGACCGACACCACCGCCTGGGTCGCCATGGACACGCTGTTCCACCTGGCCATCGCCCAGGCCGCCCGGAACCCGGTGTTCCGGCGGGTGATCGAGGAGATCCGCGACGCCCTGGCCCGCCAGTCGGCCTTCCTCAACGACGTCGGTGGGCGGCGCGAGCAGTCGAACCGCGAGCACCGGGCGATCATCGAGGCGCTCGTGGACCGCTCCGAGCACGACGCCGTCGAGGCGATGAAGCACCACCTCGCCCGGGTCGAGACCACGCTGTCCACCATCGTGCGGACCGGCCAGGCCGGGGGCGAGGCATGAGCGCGCCGCGGAACGCCGTTGCGGATCTCGACGGGGCCGCGGGTACCGCCCCGCCGCCGGCGCTGCGCGCGCCCGGGCACGTCCCGGTCGCCGAGGTCGTCCGCGGCGGCCTCGTCGAGGGCGTCCACCACGGCTCGGTGGTGGTGCTGGCCGCGGACGGCACGGTGGAATACCAACTCGGCGACGCGGAGGCCGCGTTCTACCCCCGCTCGGCGCTCAAGCCGCTCCAGGCCGTCGGGCTGCTGCGGGCCGGGCTGCCACCGCTGGACGACCCGGCGCTGGCCCTGGTCGCGGCCAGCCACTCCGGGGAGGAGCGCCATCTGGCCACCGCCCGACGCATCCTGGACGCGAACGGGCTGACCGAGGACGACCTGCGCAACGTCCCCGACCTGCCCTACGGGACGGCCGAGCGGGAGGCGTGGCTGGCTCGCGGCCTGGGACCCGATCGGCTCGCCCAGAACTGCTCGGGGAAGCACGCCGCGATGCTGGCGACGGCGCGCGCCCGCGGCTGGCCCTTGGCCGGCTACCTCGACCCCGACCATCCGCTCCAGCGTCAACTCGCCGCGACCGTCGAGGAGTTGACCGGCCAGGGCATCGCCCAGGTCACCGTCGACGGCTGCGGCGCACCGCTGTTCGCGGTCTCGCTGCTGGGGCTGACCCGGGCCGCCGCCCGACTGGCGAGCGCCGCACCGGACACCGCCGCGGGCCGGGTGGCAGGCGCCATGCGGCACCACCCCGAGATGGTCTCCGGCCGCGACCGGGACGTCGCCCACCTGGTCCGTGCCGTGCCCGGACTGCTGGCCAAGGACGGCTTCGAGGGCGTCCAGATCGCCGCGCTGCCGGACGGCCGGGCGGTCGGCGTGAAGATCGCCGACGGCGCCGACCGGGCCCGGATGCCGGTCACGGCCGCGGCGCTGGCCCACTGCGGCATCGACCCCGAGGTGCTCGCCCCGTTCGCCACCCGCCCCGTCCTGGGCGGCGGTTCGGCGGTCGGCGCCGTGCAACCGGTCGCCGCGTTGCGCAATGACCGCCTCCTCCCCCGCTCCCCGGCCGCCTGACCCGCGCCGCGCTCCCCCTCCCCGTACCCCACCGCACGAAGGACCCGTCATGACCCCCGGCCACCGCCGCGAACACGATCTGCTCGGCGAGCGCGAGATACCCGCGGACGCCTACTGGGGCGTGCACACCCTGCGCGCCGTCGAGAACTTCCCCATCACCGGCACCGCGATCTCCGGCTATCCGCACCTGATCGACGCGCTCGCCGCCGTCAAGGAGGCCGCGGCCCGCGCCAACGCCGAACTCGGCCTGCTTGCCCCGGAGAAGGCCGACGCGATCGCCGCCGCCTGCCGGGAGATCCGGGACGGCCGCCTGCACGACCAGTTCATCGTCGACGTCATCCAGGGCGGCGCCGGCACCTCCACCAACATGAACGCCAACGAGGTGATCGCCAACCGGGCGCTGGAGCTGCTCGGCCACGCCAAGGGCGACTACGCCCCGCTGCACCCCAACGAGCACGTCAACCTCAGCCAGTCGACCAACGACGCCTACCCCACCGCGGTGAAGGTCGCCACCGTGATCGCGGTCCGGGAGCTGCTGGCCTCGATGACCGTGCTGCGGGAGGCGTTCGCGGCCAAGGCGGAGGAGTTCCGGGACGTCCTGAAGATGGGCCGCACCCAGCTCCAGGACGCGGTGCCGATGACGCTGGGCCAGGAATTCTCGGCGTACGCGGTGATGTTGGAGGAGGACCAGGGCCGGCTGGCCGAGGCGGTGGCCCTGATCCACGAGATCAACCTCGGCGCCACCGCCATCGGCACCGGCCTCAACGCCCCGAAGGGCTATGCCGAGTCGGTGCGACGCCATCTGGCCCAGATCACCGGCCTGCCGTTGGTGACCGCCGCCAATCTGGTGGAGGCCACCCAGGACTGCGGGGCGTTCGTCCACCTCTCCGGCGTCCTCAAGCGGATCGCGGTCAAGCTCTCCAAGAGCTGCAACGATCTGCGGCTGCTCTCCTCCGGCCCGCGCGCCGGCCTCGCGGAGATCAACCTGCCGCCGGTGCAGGCCGGTTCCAGCATCATGCCGGGCAAGGTCAACCCGGTGATCCCGGAGGTGGTCAACCAGGTCGCCTTCGAGGTGATCGGCAACGACGTCACCATCACCATGGCCGCGGAGGCCGGGCAGCTCCAGCTCAACGCCTTCGAACCGGTCATCCTGCACGCGCTGTCGGAGAGCATCACCCACCTCGGGGCGGCCTGCCGCACCCTCGCCGAACGCTGCGTCCTCGGTATCACCGCCAACACCGAGACCCTCCGGGAGAGCGTGCAGAACTCCATCGGCCTGGTCACCGCCCTCAACCCGCACATCGGCTACACCGCGGCGACCGCGATCGCCAAGGAGGCCCTGGCCACCGGGCGCGGGGTGGCCGAACTGGTCCTGGAGCGGGGCCTGTTGCCCGCGGACCGGCTGGCCGCGCTGCTCCGCCCGGAGGAGCTCGCCGGCGCGGACCGGGCCTGAGCCGCCGGGCGTCGTCCGAGGTCGAGGGGGCGGCGCCCCCGAGGGGGAGCTGTGGTGCGGGCGCGGCACGGCGTACCGTCCAAGGCAGGGCGGCCCGCGCGATCTGAGTGGGGGTCGTGGGAGCGGAGACGACGGGAGAGAGTGCCGATGCGTATCGCACTGTGCCAGATGACCTCTTCGACCGAGCCGAAGGAGAACCTCGCACAGCTCGCGGACCTGGTGCGCCGGGCCGCGGCCGAGGGGGCGCGCCTGGCGGTGTTGCCGGAGGCGGCGATGGTGCGCTTCGGGGTGCCGCTGGGGCCGGTGGCCGAGCCGTTGGACGGGCCGTGGGCCGAGGGGGTGCGGGCGGTGGCCCAGGAGACCGGGGTGACGGTGGTGGCGGGGATGTTCACCCCGGCACCGGACGGCCGGGTCGCCAACACCCTGCTGGCGACCGGACCCGGGGTGGAGGCGTCCTACGACAAGATCCATCTCTACGACGCGTTCGGATTCCGGGAGTCGGACACCGTGGCGCCGGGCGACCGGGTGGTGACGATCGACGTGGACGGCGTCCGGGTGGGCCTGGCGACCTGCTACGACCTGCGGTTCCCCGAGCTGTTCCGGGCCCATGCGGACGCCGGCGCGACGGTGTCGCTGCTGCCCGCTTCCTGGGGCGCGGGCCCCGGCAAGCGGGAGCAGTGGGATCTGCTGGTGCGGGCCAGGGCGCTGGACGCGACGGTGTGGCTGGCGGCGGTGGGCCAGGCGGCGCCGGACCAGGACGCCGACCCGGAGGCGCCCACCAAGGCACCGACCGGGGTGGGCCACAGCGCGCTGATCGGCCCGGACGGTACGGTCCGGGCCCGACTGGGCGGTGCCCCCGGACTGCTGCTCGGCGAGGTGGACCCGGCGGAGACCGAGCGGGTGCGGCGAGCGGTGGCCGTACTGGACAACCGCCGTCTGTAGCCGGCCCGTTCGGGGCCGGGCCGGTCCGACGGAACACGGTCGGACCGGCCCTGGCACCGTGCGGACGGGCGCGGTCAGTCGTGCGCCGGGACGGCGAGCGGGGTGTCGGTTGCGTCGTCGTCCCCGTCGGCCGGTTGCGCGGCGTGGTCGGCGAGGACGCCGGTGCGGTGGCGCTGGACGCACCAGTAGTAGGCGAAGCCGCCGAGCGCGACCAGGCCGACGAAGAGCACCGCGCCCCAGCGCAGGTACCAGTGGTGCGGTGGGGCGGCGTTGTAGACGGCGTCGCGCGGCCAGGCCAGGTTGACGATCATGGCCGCGCCCCAGAGGACGGCGGCGGCGTTGACCGGCAGCCCCCAGCGGCCCAGGCTGAACCGGCCGCCGCCGGCCGGCTGCCACCTGCCGCGCAGCCTGGCGACCAGCATCGGCGCGGTGACCAGCAGATAGGCGGTGTAGATCATGATGATGCCGAGGCTGGTGACGACCGAGAAGATCTGTGGCTGGCGGATGTTGAGGACCAGCACGCTCAGCGACAGCACGCCGATGATCACCGCGGGCAGGACCGGGGTGCGGAAGCGCGGACTGAGCCTGGCGAGCCGGGCGGCGAACGGGAGGTTGGTGTCCCGGGCCATCGCGAAGGTGAGCCGGATGGCGGCGGTGTGCACGGCCAACGCGCAGACCGTGACGGCGATCAGCACGCACCAGAGCATCGCCTTGCCGACGGTGTCGCCGAGGACGTTCAACACGACGTACTGGAGGCCGTCGGTGGTCAGGCCCTTGCCGTTGAGGCTGCCGACGCTCATCAGCGCGAGCAGCAGGATCAGCCCGCCGAGCAGGAACGAGGCGATCAGCGCGCGCAGGATGGCGCGCGGGGCATTGCGCGAGGGGTCCAGGGACTCCTCGCCGAGCGAGGCCGCGGTGTCGAAGCCGTACATGACGTAGGCGGAGGCCAGCGAGGCGGTGAGGAACGCGCCGAGGTAGCCGAGGTGTTGGCCGGCTCCCGTGTGGTGGGTCTGGAGCAGCACGCCGGGGCCGCGGACGATGTGCACCGCGAGCAGCACGATCAGCACGACGGTGGCGATCAGCTCGATGAAGACGCCGGCGGTGTTGATGCGCGCCATCAGCTTCACGCCGAAGGCGTTGACCAGGGTGGTGAAGAGGATCAGCACGGTGGCCAGGACCACCGCGTTGGTCGCGGTGTCGTAGGGGCCGGTGCCGTCGCCGACGAACTGGAAGGCGTGGGATATCTGCGGGAGCGTCAGTTGGTAGGAGAGGGCGACCGCGGCCAGCGAGACGATGGAGGCGACCAGCATCATCCAGCCGGCGAGCCAACCGATGTGGGGATTGCCCAGCTTCTTGGCCCAGTTGTAGACGGAGCCGGCGACGGGGTGGCGGGCGGCCAGTTCGGCGAAGGAGAGCGCGACCATCAACTGGCCGATGAAGACCATCGGCCAGGACCACCAGTAGGCCGGGCCGCCGTGACCGAAGCCGAAGTAGAAGAGCTGGAAGGTGCCGGTGAGGATGGAGATGTAGCTGATGCCGGCGGCGAAAGTGTGGAAGTTGCCGAGGGTGCGCTTGAGTTCGGGGCGGTAGCCGAATTCGGCCAGGCCGGTGTCGTCCTCGGGTGCCGGGTTCGTGCCGCGAGTTGGAGTCAAGGGCCGTCCTCCTCAGTACGCCGCCGGTGCGAGCTAGGGATGGTAGTCGTGAAGGCAATTGGTGCCCAGGTGCACGGCTGAGGCAGGGGGTGCGGGGCCGACGGCCCTCGGCGTGGTCAGGCGGGCCCGCCCGCCAACTGCCCGGTGACCCAGGCATGGAAGGCCCCGATGTGGTGTTCGCTGGGCACCAGCACGCCGCCGTCGCGGTAGGCGCGGGAGTCCATGGCCGGCTGGGTGCGCTCGCAGGCGTCGAAGTCCTGGGTGTTGACGCGGTGGAAGAGTTCGACGGACTTGGTGGTGTCGGCGCCGGATTCCACGACCTCGGGCAGATACAGCCAGTCGCACTCGACCAGGGTGCGGTCGGCGGCGAGCGGGAACATCCGGTGCAGGATGACGTGGTCGGGGACGAGGTTGAGGAAGACCTGCGGGCGGACGGTCACGGCGTAGTAGCGCCGGTCCTGGCTGTCGTCGATGCCGGGCAGCCGGCCGAAGCCGGCGCTGCCGTCCACGGTGAAGCCATGGGCCTCCTCGGCGAACTCGGCGCCGTGCCCGACGTAGTACTGGGCGGCCAGGCCGTCCGCGAACTCCGGGAGCACATCGGTGAGTTCGGGATGGATGGTGGCGCAGTGGTAGCACTCCATGAAGTTCTCGACGATCAGCTTCCAGTTGGCCCGCACGTCATAGCTGATGCGGCGGCCCAGGGCCAGGCTCTCGGTGCGGTAGCGGTCCAGGGCCGCGACCTCGCCCAGCCGCTCGACGGCCGCGCCGATCACGGTGTCCTCGAAGGACGGCGGTTCGTCGGCCAGGCACACCCAGGCGTAGCCGAGCCATTCCCGCACCGGGACGGTGACCAGGCCGCGTTCGGTGCGGTCGAGGTCCGGCATCTTCTGGAGGTTGGGGGCGGCCACCAGTCGGCCGTCCAGGTCGTAGGTCCAGGCGTGGTACGGGCATTGGAGGTTGCGGCGGACCTGGCCGGACTCCTCGGTGCACAGTTGGGCACCGCGGTGCCGGCAGATGTTGAGGAAGGCGCGGAGCGCGCCCGCGCGGTTGCGGGTGATCAGGACGCTCTCCCGGCCGACCCGGACGGTGCGGAAGGCGCCGGGCCGGTCGAGGTCGGCGCCGCGGACGGCGCAGAACCACAACCGCTCGAAGATCAGCTCCTGTTCGCGGCGGAAGTGGTCCGGGTCGGTGTAGGCGCGGCCGGGAAGGGTGGCGGTCAGGCTGGGCGTGGCGGAGGCCGTGGGGCGGGCTTCGGCGGGGGTGGTGGTCGTCATGGCGGCTCTCCTCGGGCGACCGGGGCAACGGAGCGGCGGGAAGGGACGAACGGGGCGCGGGGCGAGGCGGCGTTAGCGGCGGATGCGGGTCATCTTCGGGTCGAAGAGCGGTTCTTGGGCGACGGTCGCGGCGAGGGGCCGCCCGAAGTACTCGATATGGACGGCGGTGCCGGGGACCGCGTCGGCGGCCGGCAGCCAGGCGTAGGCGATGCACCGGCCGAGGGTGTAGCCGTAGGCGGCGGAGGTGACATAGCCGACCGGGACGCCGTCGCGGAGGACGGGTTCCTTGCCGAGGACGTTGGCAGCGGGGTCGTCGAGGGTGAGGCAGGTGAGCTTGCGGGTGGCGCTCTCCTCGCTGCGGCCCTCCAGGGCGGCCCGGCCGAGGAAGTCGCCCTTGGCGGGGCGGACGGCGAAGCCGAGGCCGGCCTCGTAGGGGTCGTGTTCGGTGGTCATGTCGTGGCCCCAGGCGCGGTAACCCTTCTCCAGGCGGAGGCTGTTGAAGGCGCTGCGGCCGGCGGCGATCACGCCGTGCTCCTGGCCGGCGGCCCAGAGCGTGTCCCAGAGGCGGAGCCCGAGGTCGGCGGTGGTGTAGAGCTCCCAGCCGAGCTCGCCGACGTAGCTCAGGCGCAGCGCGGTGACCGGGACGTGCCCGATGTGGGTCTGCCTGGCCCGGAAGTAGCCGAAGGCATCGTGCGAGAAGTCGTCGCGGGTCAGCGGCTGGACGAGGGCGCGGGCGAGCGGGCCCCAGACGCCGATGCAGCAGGTGCCGGAGGTGAGGTCGCGGACCTGGACTCCCTCGGGGGCATGCCGGAGCAGCCAGTCCAGGTCGGCCGGGCTGTTGGCGCCGAGTTGGAAGCGGTCGGGGGCGAGCCGGGCCACGGTGAGGTCGGAGCGGATGCCGCCGGTCTCGTCGAGGAGGAGGGTGTAGGTCACCGCGCCGGGTTTCTTGGCCAGTTGGTTGGTGGTCATGCGCTGGAGGAAGTCCAGCGCGCCGGGTCCGGTGACCTCCAGGCGGCGCAGCGGCGTCATGTCGTAGAGGGCGACACGCTCGCGGGTGACGGCGGCCTCGGCGGCGGCGATCGGCGACCAGTAGCGGGCGGACCAGGCGTCGCGTTCGGGGAGGTCGAGCCCCTCGGCGAGCGGGGCGTTGGCCTCGTACCAGTGGGGGCGTTCCCAGCCGCCGGCCTCCAAGAAGGCGGCGCCGAGCTCCTGTTGGCGCGGGTAGAAGGGGCTGGTGCGCAGCGGGCGGGGCTGCTCCATGGGCTGGAGGGGGTGGATGACGTCGTAGACCTCGACGAAGCTCTGGGCGCCGCGCTCCGCTATGTAGGCGGGCGAGCGCTGGGCGTCCTCGAAGCGGGTGAGGTCGCATGCGTGGACGTCGGTGGTGGGGCGGCCGTCGCTCATCCACTCGGCGACGGCCTTGGCGACGCCGGCGGAGTGGGTGACCCAGACCGCCTCGGCAAGCCAGAAGCCGCGCAGGGTGCGGGACTCACCAAGGACCGGCATCCCGTCGGGGGTGAAGGAGAAGACGCCGTTGAAGCCGTCGGCGACCCGCGAGCCGCCGAGGGCGGGCAGCAGAGCGACGCTGTCGCGCCAACTGGGCGCGAAGTCCTCGGCGGTGAAGGGCAGCGAGGACGGCATCACCGGGGCGTCGTCGTAGGCGGGGACGGTGAACGGGTCGACGGGCAGCGGGCGGTGGGCGTAGGAGCCGATGCCGATCCGGTCGACGTGTTCGCGGAAGTAGAGGTCGCGGTCCTGGTAGCGGAGGATCGGCCGGCTCGCCTCCTGGCGGGGGTCGTTGAGGCCGGCGAGCTCGGGCAACGGGCCGGTGGTGGCGTACTGGTGGGCCAACGGCAGCAGCGGCACGTCCACGCCGGCGAGCGAGCCGATCACCGGTCCCCAGAAGCCGGCGGCGGAGACCACGTGGTCGGCGGGGAAGACGCCGTGGTCGGTGACGACACCGGTGACGGCGCCGGCCGCCCGCTCGATGCCGGTGACGGTGTGCCGCCCGAGGAAGCGGGCGCCGCGGCCCTCGGCCCGGGCCATCTGGGCGCGGCAGGCGAGCAGCGCGCGGGCCAGGCCGTCGTCGGGGGTGTGCAGGCCGCCGAGGACCTTGCTCTCGTCGAGCAGCGGCCACAGCTTCTTGCACTGCTGGGCGTCGAGGAGTTCGCCGCGGACGCCCCAGGAGGCGGCGAGGCCGGCCTTGCGGTGCAGGTCGGCCCAGCGGGCCTCGGTGGTGGCGAGCTCCAGGCCGCCGACGGCGTTGAAGCAGGGCAGTCCGTCGACGTGGAGGGAGCCGAACTTCCGGACGGTGTAGGCGGCGAACTCGGTCATGGTCTTGGACGGGCCGGTCTGGAAGACCAGGCCGGGGGCGTGCGAGGTGGAGCCGCCGGGGGCGGGCAGCGGACCCTGGTCGAGGACGGTGACCTCGCGCCAGCCGCGGGCGGTGAGTTCGTCGGCGAGCGAGCAGCCGACGATGCCGGCGCCGATGATCACGACGCGGGCGCGGTCGCGGTCGCGCAGCGGGGCGGTCACAGGACCACCACCGAACGCAGCACCTGGCCGTCCCGCATCTTGTCGAACGCGGCCTCCACTTCGTCCAGCCCGATGGTCTCGGTGACGAAGCCGCCGAGGTCGAGCCGTCCGCTGAGGTAGCGGTCGATCAGGACCGGGAAGTCCCGGCTGGGCAGGCAGTCGCCGTACCAGGAGGACTTCAGCGCGCCGCCGCGGGAGAACAGGTCGATCAGCGGCAGGTCGATGGTCATCTCCGGTTCGGGGACGCCGACTTGGACCAGGGTGCCGGCCAGGTCGCGCATGTAGAAGCCCTGGCGGTAGGTCTCGGGGCGGCCGACCGCGTCGATGACCACGTCCGCGCCGTGGCCGCCGGTCAGCTCGCGGACCGCCTCGACGGGGTCGGTGCGGCGGGAGTTGACGGTGTGGGTGGCGCCGAAGCGGGTGGCACCGTCGAGCTTGCGCTCGTCGATGTCGACGGCGATGACCCGGCGGGCGCCGGCGATCGAGGCGCCGGCGATGGCGGCGTTGCCGACGCCGCCGCAGCCGATGACGGCGACGGTGTCGCCGCTGCCGACCGCCCCGGTATGAACGGCGGCGCCGTAACCGGCCATCACCCCGCAGCCGATCAGCCCGGCCGCCTCGGGGCGGGCCGAGGCATCGACCTTGATCGCCTGCCCGGCGGCGACCAGCGTCTTCTCCGCGAACGCGCCGATGCCGAGGGCGGGGCTGAGCGGGGTGCCGTCCAACAGCGTCATCTGCTGGCTGGCGTTGCGGGAGTCGAAGCAGTACCAGGGGCGGCCGCGCCGGCAGGACCGGCACTGGCCGCACGGTGCCCGCCAGGCGAGCACCACGTAGTCGCCGGGCGCGAGGTCGGTGACGCCCTCGCCGACGGACTCGACGACGCCGGCGGCCTCATGGCCGAGCAGGAAGGGGAAATCGTCGTTGATGGCACCCTCGCGGTAGTGCAGATCGGTGTGGCAGACCCCGCTGGCCTGGACGTCGACGAGCACTTCTCCGGGGCCGGGATCCGGCACCAGGATCGTCTGCGGACCGACGGGTGCGCCCTTCTTCGCCGCGACGACGGCATGGACTTCGTGTGGCATGCCCTACCCCTCAGTGTTGCGCACTGCACGACTAGTTGCGCGATGGGAGACATCTTGGGAACGGCGTATCGGTAGCGTCAAGAGGTGCGCGCTAGCGGTTTGTAAAGGGATGGTTACGCATGCGGACGCAAAGCGGAGCGCCCGTGCCCGGCCCGCACACACGACCGCGGGGCCGGGTCAACGACCCGGCCCCGCGGCCCAGTTGACTCATCCGGCGGTCAACGAGCCCCCCGCCCGGACCGCCGCTCCCCCGTCAACAGGCGTACCCCATCCGCCGGGAGAGCTCCTCACCGGCGGCGACGGTGCGCTTGACCACCTCCGGCAACCGCTGCTCGTCCAGCCGGTACGCCGGCACCGACACGCTGATCGCCCCGATGACCGAGCCGTCGTGCGCCCGCACCGGGGCAGCGACCGCGCGCAACCCCAGCTCCAACTCCTCCACCGCTACCGCAAACCCCCGCTCCACCACCTCGGCCAACTGGTCGCGCAGCACGACCGGCGAGGTCACGGTCCGCTCGGTCAGCCGGGGCAACTTCCGCGCCAGCACGGCCTCTCGGACCGTCGGCGGCTGATAGGCCAGCAGCGCCTTGCCGCTGGACGTGGCGTGCAGCGGCGTGCGCCGGCCGAGCCAGTTCTGTGCGGTGACCGACGCCGGGCCGCGCGCCTGCATGATGTTCACCGCGGCATCGCTCTCCAGCACCGCGATGTTCACCGTCTCGCCCAACTCGTCGGCGAGCGTGCGGCATACGGCCGCGCCCTCCTGGGAGATGTCCAGCCGCACCGCGGCGGCCCCGGCCAGCCGCAACACCCCGGCGCCGAGGTAGTACTTGCCGCGCTCCTGCTCCTGGGCGACCAGTCCGCGGTTCTCCAGCACGCCCAGCAGCCGGAACGCGGTCGACTTGTGCACGCCCAACTCGTCGGCGATCTCGGTCACTCCGGCCTCGCCGAGTCTGGCCAGGATCTCCAGCACCGTGACCGCCCGGTCCACCGACTGCACCGCGCTCGCCGCCCCTCTGGACGGCTTGCCCGCCCCCGCATCGTGCGGCTTCGGGTCCGACCTGCCTGCCGGCTGCTTCTCCGCCCGCGCCTGGGCCTTGGCCGATTCCGTCATAGATCCGTGTCACCACCCAGCTCGCTGCCACCACCCAGCGGCCCGATCGGGCCGGCTTTCCCGGAGACCGCTTGACGGGCCAAGCCTCCGACTGGATTCTGTTGCGCATAACGCTTTGTCGTGCGGATTGCGAAACTCAAGAGTACCGAACAGTAACAGGGGGGCCCAGTGATTCCCGTCTGCCACCTCGCTGAACTGCCCGCCGGCGAGTCCGTTCGCCTCGACACCGCACCTCCGATCGCCGTGTTCAACGCCGACGGAGAGCTCTACGCCATCGACGACACCTGCACCCACCAGGACGCCTCACTCGCGGACGGGTGGCTGGAGGGGTGTCTGGTCGAATGCCCGCTGCACGCCGCTTCATTCGATCTCCGCACCGGAGCCCCGACCTGCCTGCCCGCCCGCCGCCCCGTCCGCACCCACCCCGTCTCGATCGAGAACGGCATGGTCTACGTCCACCTCACCGCCGAGGAAGAAGGCACCGCCGCATGAAGTCGGTCACCGTCATCGGAGCCTCACTGGCCGGGCTGTACGCCGCGCGGGCGCTGCGCGCGCAGGGGTACGACGGCCGGTTGACCATCGTCGGGGCGGAACCCCACCGCCCCTACGACCGCCCGCCGCTCTCCAAGGAGTTCCTCACCGCACCCGCCACCACGGACGACCCCGACCAGGACCCGGCCACACAGCCCGCGCTCGCCCTCACCGACACCGAGGAGCTCGCCGAACTCGACGCGGACTGGCTCCTGGGCACCCGCGCCACCGGCCTCGACACCCGCCTGCGCACCGTTCACCTCGACACCGGACGCGCCCTGGCCACCGACGGCGTGGTACTCGCCACCGGCGCCACCCCGCGCCGCCTCCCCGGCCCCGCACCGGTCGGCTCGCACACCCTGCGCACCGTCGACGACGCCCGGGCACTGCGCGCCGACCTGACCCGCGGCGGCCCGGCCCAAGTCGTGGTCATCGGCGGCGGGTTCATCGGCGCCGAGGTCGCCGCCTCGTGCTCCGCCCTCGGCCACCGGGTCACCGTCGTGGAGGCCGCACCGCTCCCCCTCGTCCCGCAACTGGGCCACACCATGGCCGAGTTGTGCTCCCGTCTCCACGGCGATCACGGCGTCAGGCTGCTCACCGGCACCGGCGTCCGGCAGCTGCACGTCGGGGGCGACGACGGCCGGGTCGCCGCCGTGGAGCTCTCCGACGGCCGGCTGCTGCCCGCCGACGTCGTCGTCACCGGCATCGGCGTCCGCCCGCACACCGACTGGCTCGAAGGCTCCGGACTGCCGCTCGGCGACGGCGTCCGCTGCGACGCCGGCTGCGTCACGCCGATCCCCACCATCGTGGCCGCCGGCGATGTCGCCCACGTGGCCGGCGCCCGCGCCGAACACTGGACCAGCGCCACCGAACAGGCCGGCACCGCCGTGCACAACCTCCTCGCCGGCCGCACCGTCCGCACCCCCCACACCGTCCCCTACTTCTGGTCCGACCAGTACGGCGTCCGCATCCAGTTCGCCGGCCGCCGGGCACCCGGCGACGTCCCCCGCATCGTCGAGGGCTCCCCGGACGACCGCAGCTTCCTCGCCCGCTACGAGCGCGACGGCCGCACCACCGCCGTCCTCGCCCTCAACCGCCCGCGCCCCTTCATGCGCCTGCGCCGCGAACTGGCCCGCGCGCAGCAGCCGGCCGCCACCGGCTGAACGCCCCTGCCCGCCCCACCGGTTGCCCGGAACGGCGCGGCACGGCACGGCACGGCACGGCATCGAACGGCGCGACTACTGCGGGTCGCCCGCACCCTGAGTCGCCCCCGACGGCATCCGCGCGCGGAGGACCGCCTCCACCGCGTCCGGGTCGTCGGGGGTGAGGAACGGCCGGACGTAGCGGCCGAGATCGAGGATCAGCGCGGTGGACTTGGACATCCGCTTCGGGTCCAGGCTCGCCCAGTACCGCGGGTGCCCGGTGCCCCAGATGCGGCCCTGGCCGGTCAGCACCCCCATCTCCACCCGGCGCACCGAGCGGATCGCGGTGTACGGGATGGTCTTGGTGCCCCACGGGAAGTAGTAGCCGCGGATCCGCAGCCCGTCCTGGGCGCAGGTGATCCAGCGGTCCTGGTAGTAGGTGGCCGTCATGTCCGCCGTTCTCCCTTAGAAGGTGGTCAGCCTCCGAGCCTCGTCACCCGAGCATACGGAGCGGGGTAGCGGGTGGGGCGGTGGGGCCCGGGCGTCAGCCAGGGGCCTTGGCGCACGATCGTGCCGGTGGAAATTCGGCGGCGCCGGAGGGCGGCGGCCGCCACCATGGACTCCATGACCACGCACGCCCCTGATTCCCCCGCCCCGCGCCCCGTCCCCCAAGGCCCCTGGCTGGCCCCGGGAGTTGTGGTGATCACCGGCATCCAGGCCGCCGGCAAGTCCACCGTTGCCCAGGCCCTCGCCGAGCGGCTGCCCAAGGCGGTGCATCTACGCGGCGACGGCTTCCGGCGGAACATCGTCAGCGGCCAGGTCGGCATGACCCCGGACGCGGGCGAGGAGGCGCTCGCCCAACTCCGGCTGCGGCACCGGCTGACGGCCCACTGCGCCGACGAGTACGCCCGAGCCGGCTTCACCGTGATCGTCCAGGACATCCTCCTCGGCGAACACCTGGCGCAGATGACCGTCGACATCGCGACCCGCCCGCTGGCGGTAGTCGCCCTGCTGCCCGACCCGGAGGCGGTCGCGGCGCGCGAGGCCGACCGCCCCAAGACCGCCTACGGGCCGGACTGGTCGGTGCGCGACCTGGACGCCCTGATCCGGACACAGACGCCCCGCGACCTGGGCCTGTGGCTGGACACCTCACGGCAGACCGTGCCGGAGACAGTGGACACGATCCTGGCCCGCGCGTGGACCCAGGGCGCGGTGGCCTGACGGCGGGGACGGGCGGGCGGTCCCCCGTACCGCCCGCCCGTCGCCCGACCTCCACCCCCAGGTGACGGTGCTACGCGCCGGCACCTGCCGCGCCGGTGTCACCGACGCGGCAGGTGCCGGGCGAAGAACGACCGCAGCCGGGCCCGCACCAACGGGACGGATACGGCCGGAGCGATCGCGCCGACCAGTGCCCGCCGGTCCGCGGCGCCCATCAGCCCGGCGGACTGCAACTGCGGGGCGAGGGCCGCGTAGTCGGTGAAGACCCAGTGCGCGCCGCGGGCGATCTCCGCGCGGTGGACCCGGTCCCCGGAACGGGCCCGGACCGCCGACCAGGAGCGCGCCAGCTCGGGTTTGCCGGCGAAGCCGGCGCTGCCGAGCAGCAGCAGCGGGCGGTCCACGCCGTGCCGGGCGACCGGGAGCAGCGCCCCCGCCCGGCCGGGTGCCGGCGCGGGCCAGTCGAGGAAGCCCTCCAGGTTGACCGCGGCGCCGATCCGTGGGTCTTCGTACAGCGCCTCGGCCACTGCGGTGCCGCCCGCCGAGTGGCCGTAGGCGCCCAATCGCCGCAGGTCCAAGGCCCGTTCGAGGCCGGCGGGCAGGGCGCGCCCGGCCGCGTCGGGGTTCTCGCCGGCCGCCAGCAGCGCCAACTGGTCGACGACGAACCGGAGGTCGGCGATCCTGGTCTCGATCGCGGTGCGGAAGAGGGGCGGGTCGGTCCGGGGGTCGTACCGGAACTCCGTCGTCCGGACCCGCCCCGGCCGCCCCGCCCGAGTCACCGGAAACTCCACCTCGCTGGCGTCGCCGGGGTGGTCGACGGTCACCACCACCGCGCCGTGGCTGGCCAGTTCCTCCGCCGGGCCGGTGCCCAGGGTGCGCGGATCGCCGCCGCCCGGCGAATAGAGGAGCACCGGCGCCGGCCGTTCCCGGGCGGGCGCGCCCGGATGGGCATGCGTCCTGGTGGCCGCCCAGTCCACCCCGTGCCTCGGCAGGCGGTGCAGGACGGCATCGAGCTGCCCGAAGACCGCCGCGGCGGCCGGCGTCATCTGGCGGGCCACCGGGCGGCCGTGGGCCGCCCGGGCCGGGTAGTACACCGTGAGCATCAACTCCCGTACCCGGATGGCGGGTTCCCATGGATCGGCCCGGGACGGGTCGACCAGGTAGAGCGCGGTGGTGCCGATCGGGTGTGGCCCGGTCGGCGCCGGCAGGCGCAACGTCACACCGGAACGACCCGGTCGTCCCGATAGCCCCGATCTCCCCGCTCGTCCCGGTCGTCCCGGTCGTTTCGCTTCCGGCACGCGTTCCCGTGCCGACGCCCCGGGCGCGCCACCGCCGCCCAGCAGCAGCGCCGCCGCCAGCGACGCCCCCGCCCCGACGATCACCCGCCGGCCCACCCCTCCCCCACCGGTGCCCGCCACCGCACCGTCCGTCCTCCGGGGCATCGCTCCCCCTCGCTCCTCGTGCGCCATCTCGTCCGCCATCTCGTCCGCCCTTTCGTCTGCCGAGCCGTCGTCAACGCCCGTCCGCGGACGCCCCGTTGCCCCGTTGCGCCGTTGCCCCGCTGCTCCAGTACTCCGGTACTCCGGTGCGGAGCCCCGGCCGCGGTCGTCATGCTGCTCCGGTAGCCGGCCGGCGGCGATCCTTTAGGCTCTGGCCGAAAGGCTGGCGCCACGGCGGCGCGACAGGGCAGGGACAAGCCAGAACGGGAACGGGAACGGGAGGGTGCGGTGATCCGGATCCGCTTCACGGCCGCCGACTTCGCCCGAGTCCGGTTCGCGGCGCGGCCGGCCCCGCTCCAGGAGCTGAACGTGGCGCTCGGGATGGCCTGCCGCCGCGACGCCGCGACGCTCTTCGGCCGCTGGCGGCAGCGGACGCTCCGCGCCCTGCCGCCGGCCGCCGCACCCTTCGGCGACCTCGTCCCCGGCCTGCGGCCCCCACGCTTCCTCGACCAGTTCGGCGACGACCTCGCCGAGGAGTTGGAGTCCGTCCGGGCCACCGACCCGGGCCTGGTCCGCGCCGAGATCGAGCGGGTCTACGCCGGGCACCCTTCGCCGGCCCCGCGTTGGGTGCACGACCTGCACCGCGGCGACGCCGACGCCTGGCGGCTGCTGGGCCGGGCCCGGGTCGCCGCCTTCGACACCGTCCTCCGACCCGTCTGGCCGCTCGTCCAGGACCTGCACCAGGCGGAGTTCACCCGCTACGCCGTGACCGTCGCCGAGCACGGCGTGGCGGCCGCGCTGGACGCGCTGGTCCCGGGGGCCCGATTCCGGGGCGACCGTTGGGAGTTGGCAGGCCCGCCGGCCCTTGGGGGCGCGGCCGGCGACGGTCCGCGCGAGGTCGAACTGCGGGGGCACGGGGTGATCCTGGTCCCCACCTTCCACTGGGTCGGGCCGCCCCTGCTCGCGGAGTTGCCCGGTCGACCGCTGCACCTGACCTATCCGGCCGGGCCGGGGCTGCCGCTGCCGCCGGTCCCGGTCGGCGGCAGCGACGAGGCGCTCGCCGCGGTGGTCGGCCGGACCCGGCTGGAGGTCCTGCTGCTGCTCGGCGAGGAGCACACCACCGGGGCGCTCGCCCGCCGCCTGCGCGTCAGCGACGCCACCGTCTCGGCCCACACCGCCGCGCTGCGCGGGGCGGGCCTGATCTCCACGGAGCGGGCCGGCCGGGCGGTGTTGCACCGTCGAACCGCACTGGGGACCCTGCTCGTCGGGCGGGGCCGGGCGCCCGCGCCGGACCCGGCCCGGCGGTGACCGGCAGCGGGTGGAACGGAGTCAGGCCCAACCCCCGTCCGTCCAGAGGCCACTGCTGAGGTCGGTCCCGTAGACGACCTGTATGCGTCGGGGAGTGATCCGCAGCAGACCGTATGCGGGGTCGGCGGGGCCCCGGCGCCAGGAGCGGCTGGCGACCGCCGAGGAGCGGCTGCGCCCCTGGCTTGCCTGGCACCGCCGCCGCGGCGACACCCCTGAACTCGCCCTGGTACTGGCCAAGTTGGACTTCATCGCCGAACAGCGCGGCGACGCCGACCGCGCCCTGGCCCACCACCGCGACGGCCTCGCCGCCGCCCTGGCCACCAAGGACCCCCGCTCGGTGGCCCTCGCCCTGGAGGGGCTCGCCGGCGCCCCGCACCCCCGGCCGAGCGCGGCGACGTGGACCGCATCGGCGCCCGGGTGCGCACCGCCGTCGACGGGCCGACCTTCGCCCGCGCCTTCGCCACCGGCACCCGCACCCCCTACGACCCCCAGGCGGCGCCGGACGCCCCGTTCCTCCTGGACGACGACACACCGGCCAGCAGTGAGCGACCACACTCCGTGCCCCCACCGTCACCCCGATTCCGCGCATGCGGGGTGACCGGCCCCGAGATGGCATGATCGGGGGATGTCCGATCGCATCATCGCTGCCTGTGACGGGGCCAGCAAAGGAAACCCGGGACCCGCCGCCTGGGCGTGGGTCACCGCCGACGCCGAGGAGAACCCCACCCGCTGGGAGGCCGGCCCGCTGGGCTCGACGACCAACAACGTCGCCGAGCTGACGGCCCTGGCCGAGCTGCTGGAGGCCACCGACCCGGCGCGGCCGCTGGAGGTCCGGATGGACTCCCAGTACGCGATGAACGCGGTGACCAAGTGGATCGCCGGCTGGAAGCGGAACGGCTGGCTGACCGCGTCCAGGAAGCCGGTCGCCAACCGGGAACTGGTGATGCGGATCGACGCGCTGCTGGACGGCCGCCCGGTGGAGTTCCGGTACGTCCCGGCCCACCAGGTGGACGGCGACCCGCTGAACGCCATCGCCGACCAGGCGGCCAGCGACTCCGCCACGTCCCAGCAGGCCGCCGGCACCTCCCACGGCACCCCGACCGTCCCGGCCCCGCGCGCCGAAGCGATGGAGCGCCCCGGCGGCGCCAAGAAGCCGGCCAAGCCCGCGCGCCGCGCGCGGACCGGCGGCGGCACCATCAAGGCCAAGTACGCCGGGCGGTGCGGCGGTTGCCGCGCCGCCTACGAGGCCGGCGCCCAGGTCGCCAAGGGACCGAACGGCTGGGGCCACCCGGACTGCCGTTGACGCTCGGCGCGACGCCACACGGGACGGCATGACGCAGGGGCCCCGCCGCGCGGTTCACGCGCACGGGGCCCCGCGCACGACAACCGGGGCACCGCCCGTCGCCGGACCCGCCACGCTCACCGGCCGGGCCCGACCGTGCCCCGCCGCCAGCGCGTAACGGACCCGGCTGGCCTCCTCCCCCATCACCTCGGCCGCCTCCGCCACCGAGTAGCCGAGCACCTCGTGCAGCACAAACGCGTCGTACTCCAGGGTGGGTTGGCGTAACCCGGAGCCGTCCGGGTTGCCCCACGCCGCACCCTCCGGGGCGGGGCCCGGGCACCGGCTCCGCTGCCGGATGCGGGTGCGCACCAGCATCCAGGCGCAGGCCGCCGGGTTGGGCCGGCGGACGATGTCGGCCCACCGGATGGCGACCTCGCCCATCGCCTCGCCCACCATCCGGGAGGCGGCCGGCTCCCCCGCGTGGGCCAGGGCGTAGCCGAGGTAGCGCGCGCAGTGCAGGGCGTAGAACGCCTCGAAGGCGGGCGGCAGGGCGACCACCGGGGGGACCGCGGGCACCGCGCGCCGGGCCGCCTTCTGGGCCGGCACGCGGGAGGGGGCCGCCGTCATCCGAACGCCTCGGCGCGCGGGGTGTGACGCTCCGGCACCAACCCGTAGGTGACCGGGGCGAGTTGGGCGAGCCGCGCATGGTCCCAGAGCGGACGGATGTCGTCCGGGCGGCCGTGCAGCGCGCCGACGACCGTGCCGACGGTCTCCCAGTCCGGCACCAGGGAGCCGGACAGCAGGCCGGTGAACTCCCCTTCCGTCAGCACGTTTCCGCTGGAGGTGCAGATCTGCACGGGGTCCGGGCAGGCCGCCGAGAGGTAGAGCCCGCGCAGCGCGGCGTGCAGGCTGCCGGCCCGGGCCGGGTGTCGCCCATGGGCCGCGTCCCACAGGGGACGCATGGCCTCCGGGTCACCGCCGCAGGCGAGGGCCATCCGGCGGGTGACCTTCCAGGAGGGGCTGCGCTCGCCCGAGAGGATGCGGGAGACGTAGGAGGGGCTCACCCGCGCCTCGTCCGCCAGCGCCCGGAGGGTCTTGTCGCCGGCGCGCTGGAGGTGGGACAGCGCCGAGGCCAGCGCGCTGTGCGGGTCCTGCCCCGCCGCCTTGCCGCCCGCCCCTTGCCCCCTCGCTTGCTCCACTCCGTGGTCCGCTCTCCCTCCGCCTTCGCCGCCGCTCTCGCCCTCCGGGCAGCCTCGGCGGTGCGGGCCCGGACGGACGGCGGTGGGCCGGCGCCGCTCACCATCCGTACGGGCCACGGACATCGGCGAGCCCGGGCGGGCAGCGGCCAGTTGGCCCGGGCGGACCGGCAGCGGCGGCGGGACCGCCGGGGCGGCGGCGAGCAACGCCGCCCGTCGCTCGCGCCGCTGGGTCAGCTTCCGGCCGATCCGCTCCCGGGTGTACGTCCGCCCGATCTTGTCCACCCCGACGTGCAGGGCCTCGGCGATGGCCGCGCCCCGGTGGCCGCGGTCCCGGGCCTGCTGCACCACGGCGGCGGTGACGCACTCCAGGTCGCTGTTGAGGTCAACGACCTGCCGTAGCCCGGCCAGTGCGTCACCGTCGCGTATCTGGGTCCGGAGGACCGCGATCCGGCAGGCCATGTCGTCGGCGACCTGGAGGGCGTCCTCGTCGTGGGCCTTGGTGTCCGGGGTCCGCCGGGAACTGCGGATCTTGCGGACGGCCCGGCCGCAGGCGTCGCTGCAGTACTTCCGGCGCCGGCCGGGACCGGACCCGCTCTCCACTTCGTTGGGGCAACCGGCCCTCGCACAGGGGACCGGTCCAGGATCCTTAGGAGACATCAGCTGTAATCCTTCTGGGGGCAGTTGCCACCGTGAACTCGCCGCAGAAATGGGCGATGTGCCGTTTGCCGGACCGGCATCGGGGCCGGGCCCCGCGGCCGTTCGGCGTCGCGGCACGACCCCGGCACCGGGCCGGGTGGTCCGCCGCGGCGCCGGAAGGGCTCCGGCACCGCGGCGGACCCAGGTCTCGGACCACCGTCCGAGCGCGTCATTCCGAGAACGGGCGGCTCCCCGCCGCGCCCCCGTCAGCCGGCGCGTCGATGCTGGTGGCGAAGCCGGGACCGACCGACCCCGGCCAGCGCGACCAGCGCGACGGCGGGCATCCAGCGGGCGTCGGCACCGTGCACCAGGACGTTGCCCACGTACGGAATCGCGAGGAACGCGCCCAGCGGAACGGCGAGTTGCACATCGCACCGGAGGGCGAACCGGGCCCGGAACGGGGCGTCAACACGGGCGTTGACCGGGAAGTCACGCCGGTTTCCGGTTTCAACCGGGCCCCTGCGAGGGATGTTAGCTTCGTATCGCTTCAACTGGGGCTCCTTCAGGTTCCAGTGGAATGTTCGGTCAGGGGGCATCAGTTCCTCCTCGATCGAGACGAGATGCGAATGAGTGGCCCTGGCTCCGGTTCCAGCCTTGCCAGGGCCACCCTCGTGTTCCGGGACCGTACATCGTCACAGAAGTCATCCACCAACGCTACGGTCGGTTAATGGCACGATTGCGATTGCCGATATCTTCCCAGTTGCGAATCCAACGCGCCCCGCGGCGCCCGCGGACGCTCTCCCCGAGTCCAGCGCCCATCCCGGCACCCCAACTCCCCGCCAACTCCCCTTGTTCCGACCTAGGCTGAGCGGATGCCGGAAACCTGGAACGCCGCCGCCGCCGGGGTCCTGCGACTGCCCTCCGGTCGCCTGATCCGCGGCCGCGGCCTGCGCCACCCGCTCCCCGACGGCCCCCAACCCACCTACGGCGTCTACCTCCTGGGCCGCCAACCACCCGAAGTCACGTGGGAATCCACGTGGTTGCGCTGGCCCGACTTCCGCCTGCCGAGCAACCGCGAAGCGGCCCGCCAGGCACTGACCACGGCATGGGAACGGGCAACCGAGGAACGCGTCGAACTCGCCTGCGGCGGCGGCCGCGGCCGCACCGGCACGGCCCTGGCCTGCCTGGCCGTCCTGGACGGCGTCCCGCCCGAGGATGCGGTGGCGTTCGTCCGCCACCACTACGACCGGCACGCGGTGGAAACCCCCTGGCAGAAGCGGTACGTCCGCCGCTTCCCGGCCTGACGGCGAGCGGAGGCAACCCTTCCGCCCCGCCCCCTCCAACTCGCCCTCCAGCAACCCCTCGATCGATCTCCTTCGCGAGTGCGAAGGAGGGGGCGCTGTCAGTGGCCGCTGGTATCCCTGAGGACATGGAGAACTTACGCAGCGCCCCGGCGAAGGGCGCCGAAGAAGGGCCCGCGCGGGGCGGCGGACGGGAAAAGTTTCGGCGCCGCCCCGGTCGGAGCGGCGCCGGACACGGGCACCCGGCCGAGCGGCCGAACTCCCGTAGCGGACAGGGAAGTAGGGGTCCGATGGGTCAGCGGCGGCTGGGCCCTAGAACGACGGCCAGGTGTCGGGCACAGACGCTGCACCGCCGGTGCGCACGGCGTCGAGCACCGCCCGGTGGAGCCCGACGATGCCCGTCGGCGGGATGCGTACCGGGCCGCCTTCGAGGTCGTAGCGGTCTTCGGCGCCGGTGTAGTGGATGACGACGGCGGCCGTGCCGTCACCCAGGTCGGTGGTGGTGACGGTCAGGTCGCCGGTGATGACGCCGACCTGCACCGTCATCGCACCGCCGGGGCCGGCCGTGACCCGGTCGGTGAGCCCGTCGCGATCGGGGGTGGTCACCGCTCGCAGGTGTTCAGCATCTCGCCGAGCTTCGCCTTCTCCGGCTCGGTGACGTTCAGGTGGTAGCGGTGTTTGACGTCGGTCCAGGCGCGGGCGTAGGTGCACCAGTAGGCGTGCCGCGGCGGGGCCCACTGGTCCGGGGACTGGTCACCCTTCTGCCGGTTGGAGTTGGCCGACACGGCGATCAGTTGGGAGTGCACGAGGTCGTTGGCGAAGGCCCGCCGCTCGGGGGTGGTCCACTCGTCGGCGCCGGAACGCCAGGCATTGGCCAGCGGCACGACGTGGTCGATGTCGAGCTGGCCGGAGACCGTGAAGACCTTCGCGTCGTACTCGCTGAACCACCTTCCCTCGACGGCCCGGCACTTCTCGTCCTGCCTGATGCCCTCGCCGTCCCGGGCGAGGACCAACTCGCGGGTGTCGCACTCCCCGTGCTGCTTGATCCAGTGCGGGAACTTCGTGCGGCTGTAGCCGTTCATCGAGTGCGGTGACGCGACGTGCAGACCGGCGAGTTCGGTCCGCACCTGACCGACGGGCGGCGGCTCCGGGAGTCCGCTGTGCGGCTCGGTGAACGTCGTGCCGGCGGGCCGTGCGTCCTGCGCCGGGGCGGGCGGCGGGGCGGGGTCGGCTATGGCGGTGGAGGCGGCGACCGGGAGAACTGCTGCGGTGATCAGGGCTGTTGTCGTGGCTGCGCGGCGCCACCAGGCTTTGGTCAACACGCAGAGAGCCTCACCCGCCGAAACGATTCCGCAGTCCTGCCTTCACTCCTTTGTGCACACCTTCGGGCCTCCCGCGCCCGGTGAGGAGCCGGGCGAGTATAAGGAGCGCGCGCCGGCGGGGGCGCGTCGCCGTTACGGAAACGCACCCCCGCCCGCCGATGGCGCCGGGAACACCGGGAACACCGGGCCTCGCCCGCCCAAGTATCCGGTCAACACCCGCGGGTTCAGCGGCGGTTGGGCACGCGCTCCCACCAGGTGACGCAGCGGAGGCACCACTCCGCCGGGCCGTAGCGGAAGCGGGCCAGCCACCAACGGCTCGCCAGTACCTGTGCGGTGAGGATGACCAGCGCCAACGCCATGGCGGTGCCCCAGTGGAGGGAGTGGCGCAGGCCGAGCAGGGGTGCGGCCGCGACGACGAGGAGGGTCGCGGTCAGGTAGTTGGTGAGCGCCATGCGGCCGAGCGGTTCGAGGACGGCGGAGAGCGCCGGGCCGAGCGGGGTGCGCAGCAGCAGGAGCAGGGCGACCGCGTAGGCGACGGCGGTCAGGAGGCCGGCGCCCGCGGCGATCCGGGTGGCGTGCGCGTCGGCGGGGTCGGTGGCGTGCTGCCACGAGACCGCGGCCGCCGCCACGGGCGCGGCCACCGCGAGTACCGCGGCGAGCCGTCCGGTGCGGTGGTCCAGGGCGCGCGGGACGCCGAGGCGGGCGACCGCGAGGCCGAGCAGGAACAGGCCCGGGATGGTGAGGAGTCCGCCCGAGGCGAGCGTCACGGACGCGGCGGTGAGGCCGACGCCGCCTACCAGGACCACCGGGGTGGGCAGCCAGGTGGCGGGCAGCAACACGAGCAACCCGAAGATCGCGTACGGGGCGAGCGCCTCGCCGGGGTGCAGGAGTTGGTGCGCCGCCCCGAGGAGGCCAAGCGCGACCAGGCGCCGTACCAGGAGCAGTCGCGGCCGGTCCGAACGGCGGGCGGCGCCGTCGAGGAAGAGCGCGAAGCTGATCCCGAAGAGGAAGGAGAAGATCGGGAAGAAGCGTTCCTGGACGGTGAGGTCCAGGAACGCGCGGATTGGGTGCAGGACGCCGGGCCGCGGCCCGAAGAGCATGTCGGTGATCTGCGGGATGTTGACCAGGAGGATGCCGCACAGCGCGAAGCCGCGGAGGGCGTCGAGGGCACGGATGCGGTGCGCGCCGGGCGTCGGCGTCCGGGCCGGCGCGGGCGGTGTTGCGGTGGTGGACTGCTGCATGCCACCACGGTCGGCCAGCGGGGGTGCCCCGGACCTCTGCCGTTCGGCCAGAGACGCCCCGCGGCCCTCGGCCGATCGGCCGAGGCGGTCAGCGGGACCGCACCGCGCCCGTTTCCCACGCCCAGGCGGCGATCTCGACCCGGTTGCGGACGCCCAGCTTGGTCTGGATGCTGCCGAGGTGCGTCTTCACGGTGCCCAGCGACACATAGAGCTCCTGGCAGATCTCCTGATTGGTGCGCCCCCGCGCCACCAACCTGGCGACGTCCATCTCCCGTTCGGTGAGCGGGCCTTGGGGCTCGTAGGCCCCTTGGAACCCTTGGGACCGTTGGGGGCGCCCGGCGTCGTCCGTGGCACCGGTGCCGTCGGCGCCCGGGTGCGGCCCCAGCCGTTCCAGCAGCCGTACCGTCACCGACGGGGAGACCAGCGCATCGCCGCGGGCGGCGGCCCGGACGGCCTCCACCAGGAGGCCGGGGCCGGCGTCCTTGAGGAGGAAGCCACAGGCGCCGCCCTGGAGGGCGCCGTAGACGTAGTCGTCCTGGTCGAAGGTGGTCACCACCACGACCCGTAGGGGGTCGACGGCGTCCGGGCCGGCGAGGGCCCGGGTGACGTCCAGGCCGTCCAGCTTGGGCATCCGGATGTCCACCAGGCAGACGTCGGGCCTCAGCCGCCGGGCGACCTCCACACAGGCCGCGCCGTCGGCGACCTCGGCGATGACCTCGATGTCCGGTTGGGCGTCGAGGATCAGTTGAAAGCCGGTGCGGACCATTTCCTGGTCGTCGGCGATGAGGACGCGGGTCGCACGGGCCCGGTGCGCCGGCTCCGGCTCGGGTGGGGAGGTGGGGGAAGCGCTCACGGCTCCGATCGTGCCACGCCACCGCCGGCGTCGGGCCCGTCACCAGCGTCGCGGGCGTCACCGGCATCGGGGCCGTCACCGGTGCCCGGGCCGTCTCCCGCGCCCGGCCCCTCGTCCGCATCCGGCCCCTTGCCCTCATCCGGGCCCTCGCCGGTGTCCGGCCCCTCGGCGGGGCCCTGGCCCAGTACGGGGAACGACGCGGTGAGCTGCCAGCCGCCCTCCGGCATCGGTCCGGCGGTCAGCGCGCCGCCCACCGCCTCGGCGCGCTCCCGCAGCCCGACCAGCCCGAAGCCGCCGCGGCCGCCGGCGGGCGCGGCCGCACCCCGCTCGCCCGACGGGCCGTTGCGCACCTCGACGGTCAACGGCGACTGCGGCCCTTGGAGGGTGGCGCGAATGGCGACCGTGGTCGCCCCCGGCGCATGGCGGCGCACATTGGTCAGCGCCTCCTGCACCGCGCGCTGCACGGAGGTCTCGACCTCGGGGGCGAGGCGGGCGCGGCGGGCAGCGGCGTCGATCCGGACCGTGACGTCCGGGCCGCCGCGCCGCGAGAAGTCGGCGGCCAGTTCGGCGAGCGCGGCGTACAGCTCGCCGGGGCGCACCCCGCGGCCCTCCTCCTCGCGCAGAACCCGGACCAGTCGACGCATCGAGTCCAGCGTCTCCAGCCCGGCCCGCTCGATGCCGAGCAGCATCGCGTCGGCCCGCTCGGGGGCGGTGGCGCGGATCGTCCGGGCGGCCTGGGCCTGGACGACGATGCCGGTCACGTGGTGGGCCACGAAGTCGTGCAGATCGCGGGCGAGTTCCAGCCGTTCGCCCTGGCGGACGGCGGCGACGGCGCGGGCGCGGCGGGCGTCCAGGGCGCGCAGGTAGACGCCCAGGCCGAGCACGGCGCCGACGGCGAGGGTGAGGACGAAGGCGTAGTTGACGAGGTCCTCGTAGTGCCGCATCCGCAGCGGGGCCGCGACGACGGCGGTGCCGAGCGCGACGCACAGGACGACGGCGGTGCGCGGCGGTGCGGCCCGCCGGGCGGTGGCCAGGAGGATGCCCAGCAGCGCCACGGTCTCCGGCAGGCCCCACGACCCGGCCGCGCTCCGGGTGGGCAGGCCGACGAGTGCGAGGGTCACCGCCCATGAGCCGGCCGCCGCGAACGCGGCGCGGCGCGACACCGTCAGCCACGGGTGCGGCACCAACAACAGCGCCATGAAGAACGGCGCGGTGGCGAGCGGGACGAAGTCCGCGATGGTGTGCCGGTATCCGGTCAGCGGTTGGACGCTCGCCCAGTCGACGAGCCAGCACAGGACGAGCAACAGGGACAGCGCGCCGGTGGCCGTCCACCGGGCGCGGCGCGGAAGGGGTGCGTGAGGTTCCACTCCGGCAGGTTACGGAAGCGACGGCCCGCAACGGCTCAGCCGAACGGCCGACCCGCAGCCGGCGGGCCGCTTCGCGTCCGTCCGCCTCTCCCTCGCAGGCGATTTCCGGACATGATCGCTGGATCTGACCCTCGAACTGAAACTGGAACTGGATCTGGATGTGGAGCCGGAGCTGGACGTGGAGCTGGAGCTGAACGTGGTTGCCGGACGGTCGGGCGTGATCGCCGGACGTGCTGCCCCGGACTGGCCGTTGTCGGCACGGTCAGCCATCCAAGCCGACCGGTTCCGCGCCGGTTCGGCAACCTCCACCGACCGAGTTCGGCCGGATCGGTGGAGGTGACCAGCGGTTATGGGCGAAGGTGGGGAAGATGGTTCCCGGCCCGGTCCGGGGTGGGCCGCTTCACGGAGTCGAAAGAGGGACGGGATGGACAGCGGGACGGGCGTGGGCACGGGCGCGGTGACCAGCCGGCAGCGCGGTGACCAACCGCCGCAGGCGCAGGCCGTGTTCGGGGTCGGCGTGATCGTGCTGGACGCGGACGGACGGGTCCTGCTCGGCCGGCACCGGGCGGGGACGTGGGAACTGCCCGGCGGCAAGGTCGACCCGGGCGAGGGCGTACGGTCCGCCGCGGCCCGCGAACTGCGCGAGGAGACCGGGCTGCACGCCGAGCCGGACGACGTCCGGGTCTTCACGATGCTGCACGACGACTTCCACGGTCTGCGCCGCATCACGATGGCGGCGCTCGTCACCCGCTACGAGGGGACGCCGTACGCGGCGGAGCCGGAGTTGGTCAGCGCGTGGGAGTGGCACTCCCCCACCGCGCTACCCGGCCCGCTGTTCACGCCGTCGGCACAGGTACTCGCCGTATGGCGGCCGGAGTTGGCGATCGACGCCCCCGCGGCGCACCGCCTCGACGTACTGAGCGTCGGGATGACCTGACGGGCAGCGGAGCGGCCCTGATTCTCGGCGGGGTCCCGTAAGCCGAGGACCAGGCCGTCCCGGGCCGGCAGCGGGCCCTCCCCCGCCCGCACCACCGGGGGATCGGTGGTGCGGGCGCCCGCCGGGCCACGGTCGGAAAACGGCTGCGGCGCCCGAACGGCCCGTGAATCATGGGGACATGCAGACGACCTCAACGCACCTGGCGGTGCACCGCCTCGACCTGGGGTACTTCGTCCGGCCGGCGGTGGAGACCGGCGGCCCGGAGCCCCGCGTGGAGCCGGCCCTGGCCTACCTGGTGGAGCACGAGCGGGGCCTGCTCCTCTTCGACACCGGCATCGGCGCCGCGGACCCGGAGACCGAGGCCCACTACCGTCCCCAACGCCGCCCGCTCCAGGCCGCGTTGGCCACCATCGGCGCGTCGCTCGCCGAGGTCTCCCTCGTCGTCAACTGTCATCTGCACTTCGACCACTGCGGCGGCAACCCACTGCTGGCCGGAAAGCCCATCGTGGTGCAGGAGGTGGAGCTGGCCACCGCGCGCCGCGGCGACTACACGATCGACGCGTTGATCGACTTCCCCGGTGCGCGCTACGAGGAGGTCGCCGGCGAGGCCGAGATCTGGCCGGGCGTCCGGGTCGTGCCGACGCCCGGCCACACCGACGGGCACCAGTCGCTGGTCCTCCGCGGCCCCGGCGGCACGGTCGTACTGGCCGGCCAGGCACACGACTTCGCCTCGCACTACGCCAGCGCCGACCTGGCCCGCCGGGCGGCCCGCGACGGCGTGGCGCCGCCGCTCCCCGCCTACCACCCCTGGCTCGACCGGCTCGCCGCGTTCGATCCGCGTCGGGTGTACTTCGCCCACGACGCCTCGGTCTGGGAGCCACCGCGCACCGTGTGACCACGGACCATCACAGCCATCACAGCCATCACAGCCATCACGGACAACCGCAGACGGCCACCGGCCCGGCGCCGGGAGGCGCCCCTCCCGCTCCAGCCCCACCGTCGGGCCGCCCCATTCCCCGCCGCCGTCGATACCCTGCACCATGCCCACCAACGCCACCCACCTCACCGGCCCCACCGGCCCCATGGGCCCCACCGATCCCGCCCCTCCCCACCACCCCACCCACGGCACCCTCATCCACCCCGTCCCCTACTACTCCCAGTGGGCCTCCCCGGAACTCGTCCCCGCGATCATCGCCGGCACCGTCCCGGCCACCGAGGACCCTCGCTGGCCGGAATACGGGGCCAACAGCCCCGAGGAATACGCCTGGTGGTCCTGGCGGTTGTGCGGGATGGCCTGCCTACGGATGGCGCTCGCCTTCTGGCGACACCCGGTCCCCACCGCCATGGGCCTCGCCACCGCATGCCTGGACGCCGGCGCCTACGTGCGCCACGAGGACGGCCTGCGCGGCTTGATCTACGCGCCGTTCGCCTCCTATGTGGAGCGCCGCTGGGGCCTGTTGGCGCAGTCCCGCCCCCAGCTCCCCCGGGAGGAACTCCCCGCCCTGATCGGCGCCGGCCGGCTGGTACTGCTCTCCGTCCACCCCGCCATCCGGGACGCCGACCCCGAACCGCCGCACCGGGGCGGCCACCTGGTCCTGGCTATCGGCGTCACCCCGAACCACGTGGTGATCCACAACCCCTCCGGGTTCCCCGGCAGTTCACAGGAGTTCGCCCCCGTCGACTGGCAGACGCTGGACCGCGTGTATGCCGGACGCGGGGTCGTCCTGGGACTCCAGGACTAGCCACGGCGCGCCCCTCTCCGTCCCGGCCGCGGGCTGGAGGGCCTGCGCATGCTGCACGCCGTGAAGCCGTGAAGCCGTGAAGCCGTGAAGCCGTGAAGTGACGGTACGCGCTCCCGGTGCCAGTGTCCCCTTATGGGTGATGGTCAACTGGCCGCGTTTTCAAGGAAGATGGGGTGCGCGCGACACCGGGCACGACCCGCGTGGTGTGGAGCCCTGCACCCGTCGTGTCGCGCGCCGGGCCGGGCGGTCGAGCGCGCCCGCACCGCGCACCGCAGTCACGCGAGGGAGGGCGAAACGGGCATGCAGGACAGCGACGGCCCGCAGCGGTGGCATCGGCGCATCCCGTTCGGGGCGATCGGCCTGGCCCTCGCGTTCATCGTCAGCATCGCCGGCATCACCTGGGCGGTCGACCTCGACGAGACCGGCGTAGAAGTGGCACCGCCCAGCGCCGACACCCACCACCCGGCAGGCTCCCCCGCTCCGCCCGCCCTCCCCCTCGCGCCGGGCCCGCACGCCATCAGCTCTGCCTCACACGGCATGTGACGCACCGTCCGCACGGCCCCTCACGCACACCCTCACTCGGCATCGGCCAGTGACGCGCGTCCTCACACGGCATACGACACACCCGGCATATGACGCACCCGGCGCGCCGCCCGCGGCAGTTGACGCCGTCGTGGTACGCGGTCGCGGCGCCCCGGCGCGGCGTACTGTTCTGCCCGCACCCGTCCTGAACTATTGGGGCAAAAGGTACGTAGGCCCGCACAGGTCATCGGGCCCGCCGTCAGCCGCCGCACCCATCGCAGCAGAACGAGGGCACGCCCCATGGAGATGCACAAGCCGACCGAACCCGCCGCCCCCAAGAACCCCGGACTGAGACGCGACATCGGGCTCATCGGGCTGATCTGGACCTCGGAGGGGTCGATCATCGGGTCCGGATGGCTGTTCGGGGCGCTGCTCGCGGCACAGGCGGCGGGCACCGCGGCGCTGGCCTCCTGGGGCATCGGGGCCGTCGCCATCGTCATCCTGGCGTTCGTCCACGCCGAGCTGGGCGCCATGTACCCGGTCGCGGGCGGCACCGCGCGCTTCCCGCACTACGCGTTCGGCAGCGCCGCCGGCGCGTCCTTCGGCTGGTTCTCCTGGCTGCAAGCGGTCACCGTGGCGCCGATCGAGGTCATGGCGTCGCTGAACTACCTCAGCGTGCACGCCCCCTGGGTCCAGACCGGCAAGAACCATCTGACCCCGGCCGGCTACGGACTCGCCGTCGCCTTCATGGCGTTCTTCATCGTCGTCAACTTCTTCGGCATCCGATGGCTGGCCCACACCAACAGCGTGGCAACCTGGTGGAAGCTGGCCGTCCCGGTGCTCACCATCGTGGTGATGGGCTCCGCCGTCTTCCATCAGGACAACTTCGGCTACCAGGGCTTCGCGCCGTTCGGCGTCCGCGGCATGCTCTCCGCGATCAGCACCAGCGGCATCATCTTCGCCCTCCTCGGCTTCGAGCAGGCCGACCAGTTGGCGGGCGAGAGCCGCGATCCGGCCCGGGACATCCCGCGCGCGGTCCTCGGCTCGATCCTCATCGGCGTGCTGGTGTACGTCGCGCTACAGGCGGTGTTCATCGGGGCACTGCCGCACACCGCGTTCGCGCACGGCGGCTGGGCCAACCTCTCGTTCAGCGGCAAGGCCGGCCCGTTCGCCGGCCTCGCCACCACCGTCGGCCTGGGTTGGCTGGCCACGCTCCTCTACATCGACGCGGTCGTCTCGCCGTCCGGGACCGGCCTCATCTATGTGACGGCCACCTCCCGCGTCTCCTACGGGCTGTCCCGCAACGGCTATGTCCCGGCGGTCTTCGAGCGCACCACCAGGCGCGGTGTGCCGTGGTTCGGGCTGCTGGTCGCCTTCGTCATCGGGCTCGTGGTCTTCCTGCCGTTCCCCACCTGGCAGAAGCTGGTGGGCTTCGTGACCTCCGCGAGCGTGCTGATGTACGCCGGTGCCCCGCTCGCCTTCGGCTGCCTGCGCAAGCAGGACCCGGACCGGCCGCGCCCCTACCGGCTGCCCGGCGGCCTCTTCTGGGCCCCGGTGGCCTTCGTCGTCGCCAACTTGATCATCTATTGGGCGGGTTGGGACACCCTGTGGCGGCTGGGCGTGGCGATCGTCCTGGGCTATCTGCTGCTCGGCGGCTCGGCGCTGCTCCGCCTCAACCCCAAGGTCCCGCACCTGGACTGGAAGCACGCGCAGTGGCTGCCGGTGTATCTGCTGGGCATGGGCGTGATCTCCTGGCAGGGCGGCTTCTGCAGCACCGGCCCGGCGTCCAAGGTCTCCTGCGGCGCGACCGACGCCCTTCCCCTGTGGTGGGACATCGCCCTCATCGCCGCGTTCAGCCTCGTCATCTACTACTGGGCGCAGGCGGTGCGACTGCCGGACGAGGAGACGCGGGAGTACATCGGCTCGGTGGAGGTCGTGACCGGGACGTGAACACCGTGAGCCGCGACCGGACGACCGGCTTCCGCCGCCGTTCGCCACGCGCTCAGAAAGTGCCCGTACCCCGCCCCGAGTTGGGCCCGTAGCGGGGCGGAGCGGGGAGCGTACCTGGCGCCCCCGGTGGCGGCGGACCGGGGCGGCCGGCACCCCCGGCTCCGGCCGCCAGACGGCCGGTGATCCGTTGCGCGCCACGTGGACGACCTGGGCGCCCGCCCCGCCCTCCCCTATCGTCACCGGCAACGACCAGGCAGGTACCGGGACGAGGGCGGGCTCAGGCACGAGGACGTGCCCGGACCCGGGCACGAGGACGGGCACAGCCACGGGCACGGGACGGGACCGGGCACGGTACGAGACCGGGAGGGCGGATGGGCACTGCGGACGGGTCCGAGGAGCGGGGACGGCACGCCCAGTTGGAGCGGCAGGTGAGGAGGACGGACCACGTGGACCGGCTAGACCGGGTAAACGAGGTAGACGGGGTAGAGCGCAACATCCGCACCGTGGAGGACGTACTCGGGCTGCTCGACGGCCTGTTCGCGCCGGAGGCGGACCGCTGGACGGCGGGCGGCGCCTCCTGGTGGGACGGCTTCTACGCGGACCGCGACCGGTCGGTGCCGTTCTTCGTGGCGAAGCCGGACGAGAACCTCGTCTCGTACCTCGACCGCGGGTTGCTCTCCGGCGGCCGGGCCCTGGACCTGGGCTGCGGGCCGGGCCGGAATGCGCTGCACCTGGCCTCGTTGGGCTTCGAGGTGGACGCCGTGGACCTCTCGCCGGCCGCCCTCGCCTGGGCCGAGGAGCGCGCCCGCACGACCGGCGTCGCGGTCCGCTTCCACTGCGGGGACGCCTTCGCTAAGCCCACTGCCCCGGACGGCACCTCGGCCGGCGAACTCGTCGGCCCCTACGACCTGATCTACGACTCCGGCTGTTTCCACCACCTGCCGCCGCACCGCCGCATCAGCTATCTCGCCCTCCTGGACCGGGCGCTGGCCCCCGGCGGTCACTTCGGCCTGAGCTGCTTCGCGGCCGGCGCGATGGGCTCCGAGCTCGCGGACGCCGACTTCTACCGCGGGGCCGGCCTGCACGGCGGACTCGCGTACACCCCCGACTCGCTGCGCACGCTCTTCGCCGACCTGACCGAGGTCGAACTCCGCCGGATGCACGACGAGCCGCCGGAATCCCCCCACTTCGGGGAGCCGTTCCTCTGGACGGCCCTCTTCCGCCGGGACGTCGCACCGTAGCCGTGCCCAGCGCGAGGCTCCCAACACCGCGCCATCTGCCAGGACTTGCCCCCCATCGCGCCCCTCTTTCCGCTCCTCCAGGGAGCGCACGACGCGGCCGTCCGCCGCCGAATGCACCGACACACCGCATGCTTTCGTAGTTGCGCAAATAAGCGGAGTAGTGTCTGGCTGTCGTGGCTGCGTCCGGACAGGAGGCCAAGGTTGAGTGCCATCAGCTTTCCCGTGCGCGGGACCACCCGCGCCAAGTCGGCCTGGGGCAGAATCCTCGGCCGGGGGTCCCTGGTCCGCCGGCTCGACTGGATGCTGTTCGGCGCGGCGTTCGCGCTCTCCGCGATCGGCGCGCTGCTGGTCTTCTCCGCGACCCGCGGCCGGATGGAACTCAACCAGGGCGACCCGTACTTCTTCGTGCTGCGGCACCTCATCAACACCGGCATCGGCCTCGCCCTGGGGGCGCTGACCCTCTGGTACGGCCACCGCCGCCTCCGGGACACCGCGGCCATCCTCTACGTGGTGACGGTGCTGCTGGTGGCGCTGGTGCTGACGCCCGTCGGGGCGACCATCAACGGCTCCCGGCGGTGGATCGTGATCGGTGGCGGGATGTCCATCCAACCCGCCGAGTTCGTCAAGGTCGCGATCATCATCGCGATGGCGGTGGCGCTCACCTCGCGGGTGGATGCCGGCGACCTCTCCCAGCCGGACCAACGGGGCATCGTCCGGGCCCTCGCCCTGGGCGGGGTCCCGGCAGCGTTGATCATGCTCACCCCGGACCTGGGGCAGGTACTGGGCATCGCGGCGATCGTGCTGTGCATGCTGATGGCCGCGGGCGCGCCGAAGCGGTGGGTGGTGGGCCTGCTGGGGATCGGCGTGGTCGGCTGCCTGGCGGTCTGGCAGTTCCATCTGCTGGACCAGTACCAGATCAACCGGTTCGCCGCGTTCGCTGATCCCGCGCTCGACCCCTCGGGCGTCGGCTACAACACCAGCCAGGCGCGGATCGCGATCGGCGCGGGCGGGCTGACCGGCTCCGGGCTCTTCCGCGGGGCCCAGACCAACGGCCAGTTCGTGCCCGAGCAGCAGACCGACTTCGTCTTCTCGGTCGCCGGTGAGGAACTGGGCTTCATCGGCGCGAGCCTGATCATCGCCCTCATCGGGGTGGTGCTGTGGCGGGCCTGCCGCATCGCGCGCCAGTGCCCCGACCTCTACGGCACGGTCGTCGCCACCGGCATCGTGGGCTGGTTGGCCTTCCAGGCGTTCGAGAACATCGGGATGAACCTCGGCATCATGCCGGTCACCGGGCTGCCACTGCCCTTCGTCAGCTACGGCGGATCGTCGATGTTCGCGGGCTGGGTCGCGATCGGGCTGTTGCAGTCGATAAAGGCACAGCGGGTGATGTCGGCCTAGGGTCTGTCCGAACCTGACCCGTCACCCGTCCCCGTCGGGCGGGCCCTGAGCCGGCGCGGCCGCGGCGCCACGGCCCCGGCGGGTGTGGCACCCGCCGGGGCCGACCCGTGCCGCCCGCTCCCCCGCGGCGGGCGGCTACTCGGCCGCGAACAGGGCCCGCAGATGGCTGCCGTTGGCGACCACGAGGACGCCGAGCAGCGCGAGCCCGCAGACGCCCTGCTCCAGCTTCAGCCACAGCGGGAAGGGACCGGGGACCGCGACGATGACGGCTATCGCCACCACCATCACCGCGGAGACGATCCGCAGTCTGCGGTAGGCGCCCCGGGAACCGCGGGCGGCCCGGACGGCGAAGGCGAACGACAGCAGGGCGCTGGCGACGACGATGCTGACCCGGACCCAGACCGCGTCGTTGACGACGGTCGCGTCGCCGCGGAGCACGAAGAGGGCCGCGAGGGTGAGCACGCTGATTGCGAGGTATCCGCCGACCAGCAGCTTCATTCCGTGCAGGGCCTTGCGGCTGCGTGGATCCCGCAGTGCTTCGGCGGGAACCGCGGCGGGGCGCGGGCTCCGGGCGTTCATGAGGGTCGTCCCTTCTGCTTCCTCGGCGGGGCGACCACGCCCCGCCGATCGGTCCCCACCAGCATCTCGGCGCCTCGCCGCGCATTCATCGACCGCTCGGACGACTCCCAACCCCCGTTGTCTCAGGGCCCGGTGAGGGCCATCCCGTACGGGCACCCCCGTGGCGTCTCGGGGTTACCTCCTAGGGGCCGAGGAGGGCTCGGACGCCATCCGCCGGCCCTACGACCGCGGTTCGTACCGGATCGCGGTCGACCGCCCCGCACCGGACCGGGTCGATCGTCCTTCCCCGCCCGGGACTTTCGGCACCTCGTCCGGTGCCGTTCGGCGCTGTGGAACGGGGCCGCAGACGGGCACGAACGGCCTGGTGGGGGCATGTTCCGGGCCGTTCCGAGGCGGTTTCGGGGAGCAGATTTGCCCCGGGCCGGGGGCGGTGTGCGACAGTTGGCCCTTCCGGTCGACCGGGCGTTTCGCCATGGGCGGCGACGGTCGCCGGATTTCTCGATATCCCCCATCCCAGAACGACGGCTCCGGCATGTGCCCTGCGCGCATCCGGTCCGCCAACCTGCCCATCCGTCCTCCCCCCAAGCGATTCCTTCCCAGAGAGCGATGCAGGCGACGACCCTTCTTCCCCGGAACTCGGATCTGTTCACCCAGGGCCTGGAGCGGCAGTCCGGCTCCGCGCTGCTGCGCTTCGGCGCCGCGCGGCCGCGGCCGGCCGGTCGGATCCATTGGTCCGGTGACGGTGCGGTGGCGTGGCTCGACGAGCCGCGCGGTCATGTGTGGAGCGTCGGCGAACCGGCCGCGGCGGCCGGCCTCGTCCTTCGCGCGGCCCATCAACTCCCCGACACCGTGCGGGAGTTCACCGGACCGCGGGGCGTCGAGGAGTTGCTCGGCCGGCATCTGCCGGTGACCGACCGGATCCCCTGGGTCTTCCGGTGGACGCTCGACGAGCCGCCGGTCCACCCGACGGAGGAGCGGGTGGTGATGCTCGACGAGACGCACCACGAGGAGCTGCTCGCCTTCCTCAACGTGCACAGCCCGGACCACTCGACGGGGCCCGGCTCCGCGGACGTCAGCCTGTGGGTCGGGATCCGCGGCGCGGACGGGCGCCTGGTGGCCTGCGGCGCGCTGAGCAGCCTGCGGGACAACGGCGCCCCGCTGATGGCGTCGGTCGCCACCGACGCGGCGGAGCGCGGCCAGGGGCTCGGCGCGGCCCTGACCTCGTGGCTGACCCGGTACGCGGTCCGCCGCTACGGCTTCTGCACCCTGTGGCAGCTGGCCGACAACGCCCCCGCCGAGCGGCTCTACACCCGCCTCGGCTACCGCAACGAGGACCCCTGCGTGGCCGCCCGGCTCATCGGCCGCTGACCACCCGCCCGTGAGGCGGTCGCCGCCCGCTCAGTGGGCGGTGGCCGCCGGGGTGGGGCCACGGTGCGAGCGGTGCCGGAGCCGGCTTCAGCGGTGGGCAGGCGTCGGTCAGGAAGAACACGTAGGCCAGGACCTGGAGTAGCCAGCGGTCGAACGCGATCAACGCGGTGAACTGGCGCCGCGGGTAGTGCCCGGTCCGCAGCAGCCCGGCGGCGGGCGAGGTGAGGACCAGGACCACCACGGCGACCAGGGCCAGGAAGGCCGACAGTCCGCCGACCCACCACACCAGCCGGAACGCGAGGCCGAAGAGCACCAGCCCGAGGACTTGCGGGAGCGCGCGCAGCCGTGAGACCAGGAGCGCCGGCCCGCGGGGCAGCCGTTCCGGGCGGTCGATGTGGAGGCGTGCCGGGTAGTCGGGCACGGCCCCGAGGCTGAACGGCGGATAGCGGTCGGTGGCCAGCGCCCCGTAGGAGTAGAAGGCCACCCGCCAGGCCCAGCGGAGCACGCCGGTGGTGAAGGCGAACAGCACGCGCGGATAGCGCCCGGTGACGAGCAGCACCGGCAGCGCCAGGGCGGTGGCGAGCAGGAAGCCGAGGGCCAGGGCGGTCAGCAGGAGGTGGTGCGGCGCCAGGAGCAGCCATTTCACCGCCCAGAGCCAGCGCGACAGCGGTTCGTCCAGCTCCGCCTCCACGCGGACCGGACGGTACTCCGCGGCCATCGTCGCCATGACCGTGCGTCCCTTCCGTCACGGTGCCCGGCACAGCCGGAGGGCTCCCGAGGGGGCGCCCCTCCCCTCCAGCGTGACCGCTCCCGGCCCGTTTGGACAGGCCCTTCGGCAGCCAGGCGCGGACGGCGGGCGCGCCCGGCCGCGCCCCGGACCATCACGACGGCCCCGGGGCGCGCCCCGAAGGTCAGCCGCGGACCGACTGCCCCGGGATGGCCGGGCGGGAGGGCTGCTTGGGCTCCGCGCCGTGGGCGAAGCCGCCGGCGTCATCGGCGTCGCGGTGCGGGCGCTGCTGGGCCTGGAGGCGCGGCAGGACCCGGCGGAGGTCTTCGAGGAACAGGTCTCCGAGGTCGTGCCCGAAGCCGTTGCGGACGACGACGCGCAGGGCGGCCAGGTCGGTGCGGTTGGCGGGGAAGGTGTAGGCGGGCACCTGCCAGCCGCGTTCCCGGAGGGCCGCGGAGACGTCGAAGACGGTGAAGTTGGTGACGTCGTCGCTGACCCGGAAGGCGAAGACGGGGAGTTGGCTGCCGTCGGTGAGGAGGGTGAACGGTCCCATCTCGGCGATCTCGGCGGCGACCCGGGTGGCCACGTCGCGGCTGGTCTGCTGGACGGCGCGGTAGCCCTCGAAGCCCAGGCGCAGGAAGTTGTAGTACTGGGCGATGACTTGGGCGCCGGGCCGGGAGAAGTTCAGCGCGAAGGTCGGCATGTCGCCGCCGAGGTAGTTGACGTGGAAGATCAGGTCCTCGGGGAGGGCGTCGGCGTCCCGCCACAGCGCCCAGCCGACACCGGGCATCACCAGGCCGTACTTGTGGCCGGAGGTGTTGATGGAGGCGACCCGCGGGAGCCGGAAGTCCCAGACCAGCTCGGGGTCGAGGAACGGGGCGATCATCGCGCCGGAGGCGCCGTCCACGTGTACCGGCACGTCGATGCCGGTGCGCTCCTGGAAGTCGTCGAGGGCCGCGACGAGTTCGGCGACCGGCTCGTAGGCGCCGTCGAAGGTGGAGCCGAGGACCGCGACGACGCCGATGGTGTTCTCGTCGCAGAGCTTGACGGCCTCCTCCGGGGAGATGATGAAGCGGTCGCCCTCCATGGGGACGTAGCGCGGCTCGACCTCCCAGTAGTTGGCGAACTTCTCCCAGCAGATCTGGACGTTGATGCCCATGACCATGTTGGGGCGCTCGGTGGACTTGCCCTCGGCGCGCCGGCGCTGCTGCCAGCGGCGCTTGAGCGCCATCCCGGCGAGCATCGCCGCCTCACTGGAACCGGTGGTGGAACAGCCCACCGCGGCATGGGAGTCGGGGGTGTGCCACAGGTCGGCGAGCATGTGCACGCAGCGCGACTCGATCTCGGCGGTCTGCGGGTACTCGTCCTTGTCGATCATGTTCTTCTCGGCGCACTCCGCCATCAGCCGCTGGGCCTGCGGCTCGGCCCAGGTGCTGACGAACGTGGCGAGGTTCAGCCGGGCATTGCCGTCCAGCATCAACTCGTCGTGGACGATCTGGTACGCGGTGTCCGGCTCCATGCCGTCGGCCGGCAGCTCGAACCGGGGGACGTGGAGCGGTTCCCGGCTGAAGACCGGGTTGACGGTGAGGTTGCGGCTGGCGTCACGGTGCTGGTGCGGGCGCTTCAGTGGCATGGAGCGTGTCCTTCTCTGGTACGTGCCGGACCGTGCGGCGGACGGTCCGGTCGACCCTCCCGCCCGGCCGGGCCGTTCCGCGCGGCGGCCAGGTTAACGGCTGTCTCTGTGCCGGGGCGTGGGGGTTGCGATATCGGGGCGCACGGGGGGAGCGCTTCCGGACGGGTGCGGCGTTCTGGGTGGATACGGGCCCGCCCACACCTGCCGTAACTGCCTCCCTACGGACCGGAATCGCACCCCCGAGCCCAACTCCCCCGCTCGGCGCGCGTGATCGGCCCGGAGCTGTTGTGCTGGTGGAAGGAGGCCGTTGCACCGTTGCCCCAGCGCGCAGCAGGGCCGGCGGGTGGCCGGGCCGACAGCACGCGGCAGCCACACAGGGAAGCCGGGACGGCACCGCCCGGAGCGAGAACGGCCAAAACGGGGCGCGGCGACGCGCGGCGCGGGTCCTCGGCACGCGGGATCCGGCGCGCGGCGCGCCCGCGCCGGCAGTGGGCAGGTGGGAGAGATCCAGATGAGCAGCTACCGAGTCGCGCAGGTCGGCGCCGTCGGCGCGCCCTTCGAGATCGTCGAGCGTGAGGTGCCGCGGCCGGGACCGGGGCACGTCCGGATCGACGTGGACGCCTGCGGCATCTGTCACAGCGATGCGATGTTCGTCGGCGGCGCGCTGCCGGGTGTCCGGTTCCCACTGGTCACCGGCCATGAGATCGCCGGACGGATCGCGGAGGTCGGCGAGCGCACGGACAGCCGGTGGAAGGTCGGCGACCGGGTCGCGGTGGGCTGGTTCGGCGGTAGTTGCCACCACTGCACGCCCTGCCGGGAGGGCGACTTCATCGTGTGCGAGCAGCTGAAGGTGCCGGGCTGGGCCTACGACGGCGGGTTCGGCGAGACGGTGATCGCGCCGGCCGACGCGCTGGCCCGGATACCCGACGGGCTGGCGGCGGCCGATGCCGGGCCGATGGCCTGCGCGGGCGTGACCACGTACAACGGGCTGCGGCGCAGCGCGGCCCGGCCCGGCGATCTGGTCGCCGTGCTGGGCCTCGGCGGCCTGGGGCACCTCGGCGTGCGGTTCGCGGCCGCGATGGGCTTCGAGACGGTGGCGATCGCCCGCGGCCCCGACAAGGCGGACTTCGCCAAGCAGCTCGGCGCGCACCACTACGTCGACAGCACCGCCGGCACCCCGGTCGCGGAGGCGCTGCAATCCCTCGGCGGCGCCCGGGTGGTGCTGGCCACGGCCGCCAACTCCGCCGCCATCTCCGCGACCGTGGACGGCCTGGCGCACCGCGGCGAACTGGTGGTCATCGGCGCGGACGTCGAACCGCTGACCCTCACCCCGACCCAACTCCTCATGCAGGCCAGGGTCGTCCGCGGCCACCCCTCGGGCACCGCCCAGGACGTCCAGGACACCATGGAGTTCTGCGCCCTCCAGGGCATCCGCCCGATGATCGAGACGATGCCGCTGGACCACGCCAACGAGGCGTACGGCAAGATGCTCGCCGGGACGGCCCGGTTCCGGATGGTGCTCACGCACACGGAGGTTGGACGCACCCACTGAAGCGGCGGACGGCCGCGTCGGGGGTCGTGGCCGTTACGGTTCCCCGCCTCACGCCCGAGCTCACGCCCCCGCGCGAAATGCCCGCCGGTAGGCGCCCGGTGTCGTGCCCAGCGCCCGCAGGAAGCGCCTGCGGAGGTTGGTCGCGGACGAGAGGCCGACCCGGCGGGCGATGGCCTCCAAGGGGAGGTCGGTGGATTCCAGCAACTCCCGGGAGGCGGCGATCCGCTGGGCGAGCAACCACTGCCCGGGGCTCGCGCCCAGTTGGTCGGCGAACCGACGGGCGAGCGTACGGGCCGACACGCCCTCGTGCGCGGCCAGTTCGTCGACCGTGAGGGAGGCGTCGAGCCGCGCGGTGGCCCACTCCAGGAGGGGCGCCAACGAGCCGTCCAGCTGGACCGGGTGCGGCGGCGCCGTGAACTGGAGCTGGCCGCCCTCGCGATGCGGCGGCATGACCATGCTCCGGGCGACCTGCGCGGCGTAGCCGGCACCGTGATCGGTGCGGACCAGGTGGAGGCAGAGGTCGATGCCGGCACCGGAGCCGGCGCTGGTGGCGATGTCCCCGTGGTCCACGTAGAGCACGTCCGGGTCGACCTGAACGGCCGGGAAGAGAGCGGCGAGTTGGCCGGCGCTCGCCCAGTGAGTGGTCGCCCTGCGCCCGTCCAACAGCCCGGCGTGCGCCAGCGCGAACGAGCCAGAGCAGATGCTGACCATCCGCGCCCCGCGCGCATGCGCCCGGCGCAGCGCGCGCACGACGGCCTCCGAGGGCGCCACTTCGGGCGGCAGCCAACCCGGGATGACGACGGTGTCCGCCCGGTCGAGCGCGGCCAACCCGTCCGTCACGACCATGTCGTACCCGGCGAGCGTGGGCACCGGCCCCGGCTCCTCCGCGCACACCTCGAAGGCGTAGCGCACCGCGACCCCGCGCCGCTCGATCCCGAAGACCTCGGCCACACAGCTCAGTTCGAAGGTCGACTGGGGCGGGTGGACGAGCGCGATGACACGGTGCACGACAGTCATGACAGAAAAGTACCGCAGGATGTCTTTTCTGACACTCGGCTGATCAACTCCGCCTCGCGAGGCTGTCCTCATGACGACGAACGACACCACGCAAGAACTGCCTGACCAGGGAATGACCGCGAAGAAGAGGGCGTCGAATGACACGACAGTGAACGGGAACGCCGGTGGCCAGGTGGCCGGTTACGTGTGGGCGGCCGCGGCGGACGCGCCGGTCCGCGAACTGTTCCCCGGCATCCGGCTGCGCTCGCTGTGGAGCGGGGAGAACGGCGCCACGGCCCACGTCCTGGAGATGGACCCGGGGTCGCGCTGGAAGGGCATAGACGTCCACGAGCCGGGCCCCGAGGAGGTGTACGTGGTCTCCGGCGTCTTCAACGACGGCGAACGGGACTACCCGGCCGGCTCGTTCATCCACGCCCCCGCCGGCTCCTCGCACATCCCGCAGACGACGACGGGCTGCACGCTGTTCGTCTTCTACCCGGAGGGATAGCGCACCCGCCGCACGGCACCCCCAGGCACCCGCCAGCCGCCGCCCGAGCCCCGCCGCTCGGGCGGCGGCGCCGTTGTGACCACCTGTAGCCACCCGGAGCGCCCGCGGCCCCCGCGAACGCGACATCCGCACGACATGGCACCACCACTGACGCCATCGCTGGCGCCACAGCCACTACCACCCTTGCCGGCATCAATGAGCCGCAGCACAACGGCCCCACCGCGCCACCGAAGCCCGCCCAACACCCGCCCCACCTGCCACGGAACCCACTCCGCACCCCCGAACGACGCCACCATGACACACGCATAACGCCACCCACTTCCTCATGGCGCCAAACATGTGCCATCATGGCGCCACGGACTTCGCGGGGGCCAACGGCATCGGCATTCACCACGCCGCCCGCACCCCGCCAACTTCCTTAGCAGCACCAGCACTTCACAAGCACCACCCCACGCACCAACGCACACCCCTCCACACACCCACCCGAGAACGGACCTGCCGTTATGACTCGTAGGAACGGGGCGACCAGGGCGAGCGCCGCCCTCACCGCGACCCCAGCCGCTCCTCCCCGCCCCACGGCTCCCTGCCCCACGGCGATCTCGGCCACCGGACTGACCAAGTCCTACGGGGACAAACTGGTCCTCGACGGCATCGACCTGGACATCCCCGAGGGCACGGTCTTCGCCCTGCTCGGCCCCAACGGCGCCGGCAAGACCACCACCGTCCAGATCCTCTCCACCCTCATCCCCGCCTCCGCCGGCCAGGTGCGCGTGGCGGGCCACGACGTGACCCGCGACCCCGATGCCGTGCGCACCGCGATCGGCGTCACCGGCCAGTTCGCCGCGCTGGACAACCTCCTCAACGCCCGGGAGAACCTCCTCCTGATGGCGGACCTGCACCACCTCGACCGCCGCGAGGGCCGCCGGCGCGCCACCGAACTGTTGCGCCGCTTCGACCTCACCGACGCGGCCACCAAGCCCGTCGCCACCTACTCGGGCGGTATGCGGCGCAAGTTGGACCTCGCGATGACCCTGGTCGGCACTCCGCGCATCATCTTCCTCGACGAGCCGACCACCGGACTCGATCCGCGCAGCCGGCGCACGATGTGGGAGATCATCCGCAGCCTGGTCGCCGACGACGGCGTCACCATCTTTCTGACCACGCAATACCTGGAGGAGGCCGACCAACTCGCCGACCGGATCGCCGTCCTGGACCAGGGCAGGCTGGTCGCGGAAGGCACCGCGGACGCCCTCAAGCGCCGCATTCCCGGCGGCCACATCCGCCTCCGGTTCGCCGACGCGCGGGCCCTGGAATCGGCCGCCGCCCTCTTCGACGCCGTCACACCGGACCATGACGCGCTCACCCTCCAGATCCCCGGCGACGACAGCCTCCCCGCCGTGCGCGCCGTCCTCGACGCCCTGGACGCCGCCTCGGTCACGGCCGAGGCCCTCACCGTGCACACCCCGGATCTCGACGACGTCTTCCTCGCCCTCACCGGCCGCCCCCAGCACGGACAACGGTCGCCACGCTCACCGCACTCGTCTCACTCGCCCCAGTCGCCCAACGCCCCGATGGAGAACGCCCGATGAGCACCCCCGCCTACGCGCTGCGCGACTCGATGACGATGCTGCGGCGCAACCTCAAGCACGCGCGGCGCTACCCGGCCATGACGATCTCGGTCGTCGCCATGCCGATCCTGATGCTGCTGCTCTTCGTCTACGTCCTCGGCGGGGCGCTCGGCCACGGCATCGGCGTACCGGGCCTGACCAACGGCCGTGCGGGCTACGTCAATTACGTCGCCCCGGGGATCATCCTGATGGCCGCGACCTCCGGTGCCGTTGCCACCGCGGTGTCCGTGTGCACCGACATGACCGAGGGGATCATCAACCGCTTCCGCACCATGGCGATCTCCCGCGGCTCGATACTCACCGGACATGTGGTCGGCAGCGTCATCCAGACCATGGTCAGCCTCGCCCTGGTCATCGGGGTCGCGCTGGCGGTCGGCTTCCGGCCGCACGCCACCCTCCTCGGCTGGGTCGCCGCGATCGGCCTGCTCGCCCTGCTCGCCTTCGGCCTCACCTGGCTGTCGGCCGCGATGGGCCTGGTCGCCAAGACCGTCGAATCGGCGAGCAACGCGCCGATGCCGCTCACCCTCCTGCCCTTCCTGGGCAGCGCGTTCGTCCCGCCGGAGTCGATGCCGGTCGGCATCCGCTGGTTCGCCGAGTACCAGCCCTTCACGCCGATCAACGAGACGCTGCGGGGCCTGCTGATGGGCACGCCGATCGGCAACAGCGCGCTGGCGGCCGCCGTCTGGTGCGTCGGCCTCGCCCTGGCCGGCTACCTCTGGGCCCGCGCGATCTTCCGCCGCCACGCCACCCAGCACTGACCCCAACGACACCCTCCAACGCACCTTTCACGCCCAACCCAACAACCTCACCCCCCCGAACGCCCTCATCAGCCCAACATCCCAACAGTCCAACAGCCCTACAAATCAAAGGACTTACGCATCCCATGCAGAACACATCCGCCACGCCCACCCCACCCAGCTCACCCACCCCGCCCTCAACACCCGCCGCACCGCCGGCCGTCGGGTCCGCGCGCCCCGAACCGGAGCCGCTCGCCGGACTGCCGGTCACCCGCCCCAAGGGGCGCCCCTTCGACCCGCCCGCCGAACTGGCGGAGCTGCGCGCGGAACAACCGCTGCGCCGGATGCGTTACCCCGACGGCCATGTCGGCTGGCTGGCCACCGGCTACTCCGTCGCCCGCGCGGTCGCCGCCGACACCCGCTTCAGCTCGCGCTACGAGTTGATGCACACCCCCTTCCCGGGCACGGAGGACCTCGCCCTGCCGCCGGCCCCGGTCGGCGACCTCACCGGCATCGACCCGCCCCACCACACCCGCTACCGCCGCATCCTCATGGGCAAGTTCACGGTCCGCCGGATGCGCGAACTGACCGCGCGCATGGAGCAGATCACCACCGAGCACCTCGACGCCATGGAGCGCCAGGGCCCGACGGTGGACCTGGTCACGGCGTTCGCCCACCCCCTCCCGGCGCTGATGATCTGCGAGTTGCTCGGGGTGCCCTACGCCCAGCGCGCCCTCTTCCAACGGCACGTCACGACCTTGTCCGACACGGAGGTGACGATGGCGGACCGGTTCGACGCCTGGAACGCGCTTCAGGAGTTCATCCGGGAACTGGTCCTGGCCAAGCGCGCCCGCCCCACCGACGACCTGCTCAGCGACCTGACCAGCAGCGATCTCACCGACGAGGAACTGTCCGGCGTGGGCACCTTCCTCCTGGCCGCGGGACTGGACACCACCTCGAACATGATCGCGCTGGGCACGTTCGCCCTGCTGACCCACCCGGAGCAGGCCGCCGCCCTACGCGCCGAACCGGGCCTCGCCGACCAGGCGGTGGAGGAGCTGATGCGGTACCTCACCATCGCCCACACCGGGGTGCGGGCGGCCCTGGAAGACGTCGAGTTGGACGGGCAGTTGATCAGGGCCGGGGAGTCGGTCACCGTCTCGCTCCAGGCCGCCAACCGCGACCCGGCCCGCTTCCCCGACCCCGACCGCCTCGACCTCCGCCGCAAGGCCACCGGCCAACTCTCCTTCGGCCACGGCATCCACCAGTGCCTGGGCCAGCAACTGGCCCGTGTGGAGATGCGGGCGGCCTTCCCGGCGCTCCTCACCCGCTTCCCGGCGCTGCGCCTGGCCGTCCCGCCGGAGGAGGTACCGCTGCGCACGGACCCGACCATGCACGGGGTGCAGCGCCTCCCCGTCACCTGGGACGCGGCGTAGCCCCGCCCGGCCCCCGGATACCGGGTGTGCCCACCGCAGCCCTACGGGCGGGGGCACACCACGGGCCCGCCAGGCGCCCGTTGGCGGCCAGACGTCCCATCAAACGTCCTCAGAAAACGCCCGCAGCCCCGCAGAAACGCCTTCCTCAACGCCTTCGTCGTCGCCCTCATCAACGCCCTCAGATGCCGAAGGGCGCCGCATAGCGGATCACCCCGCTCGGCGCGGGGCGGGACGCGTCCAGGGCGAGGGCCATCAGCGCCTCGTCGGGGACCTCGAACGGGGCCCGGATGCCGAAGCGCGAGGCGGGAACGAAGCCGAACCGGGGGTAGTAGTCGGGATGGCCGAGGACCACCACCAGGTGCTCGCCCTTGTCCCGGGCGGCATCGAGCGCGGCCCGGATGGCCGCCGTCCCGGTACCCCGCCGCTGATGCGCCGGCAGCACCGCGCACGGGGCCAGGGCCAGGGCCGGCCGGTCGTCGATGTGGCAACGGGTGAGCAGGGCGTGCCCGGCGAGGCTGCCGTCGGGCGCCTGGGAAACCCACGAGAGGCCGTCGATCCAGGCATCGCGATCCGCACGCAGGGCGTCGACCAGGTCCGCTTCCTCGGCGGTGGGGAACGCGGCAAGGTTGATTCCGCGGACCGCGGCGATGTCCTCGGGCCGCTCGGGGCGGGTGGTCCAGGTGGTGCTCATGGGGTTCCGTTCTCGTGTGAATGCGGGGAGCCGGGGGTACAGCGAGAACCCTCGCTCAGCAACCACAGTCGCAGCAATCGCAGCCGTCGCAACAATCGCAACCATCACAGCAGCTGCAACAGTCGCCGCAACCGCTGCAGTCGGCGTTGCTGCAGTCACAACAGTCGCAGGCGTGGACGCAGCCCTCGCGCTTCTTGCCCGACCAGGGCCCCTCGAACTCCGAGGCGCAGCACGCCTTGCAGGTGCAGCACAGCCCGATGGCGAGCGCACAGCCGGCCCAGAAGCCCCGGGGCTTCTTCGGCCCCTGCGGAACGTGCGGCGGCTGCCAGCCCCCACCGCCGCCCGGGCCCCCCGAACCGCCCCCGTAGCCACCGCCATGCCCACCGGGCGGGACGGGCCCCCCACCGGCCGGCGCCTGCGGGTAGTTCAGGTTCTGCTGACCCCCGCTCCCGTAAGGGCCCTGGCCGTACGAACTACTGCCATACGAGCCGTTGCCATACGGGCTGTTGCCATACGGATCATTGCCGTACGGGTTGTTGCCGTACGGGCTCCCGCCCTGGCCGTCGTACGGGCCCGGCGCCCCCTGCCCGTGCCCCTGATGGGAGCAGGTGGAGCTGCCGAAGGCGCGGTCCACCGAGCGCCGCAGCTCGTGCGCCAGCAGCACATGCACCAGGGTCGAGTCGGTGAACTCCACGTCGCGCAGGGCGAGTCGGATGCCGTGCAGCGCGTCGTCACACAGGCGGCGGGCCTCGGTCAGTCCGGCGCCGGTGGCGGTGATCGGGTTCCAGGCGCCCTCGGCGGCGTCCGCGGCCCGGTCCTCCACCGCGTCGAGGAGGTGGGCGAGTCGGCCGAAGAGCCGGCCGGCCTCGGCCAGCGGCGCGGCGTTCCCAGGCCGCCCGGCCAACACCGCGGTGTGCGCGAAGGCCGCGGCGGTGGCGGTCTCGGTCGGTTCGGTGATCGCTGTCAGCGGCGTGCCGGGCCCGGCCAACTGCTCGATGCCCACCTGGCGGTCGACCGCGTCGACGAGCACGGCGGTGTCGAAACCGAGCGTCGCGCCGGTGCGCGCGCCGGCGCGGTCCCACCCCGCGGCGACCCGGCGGGCCGCGGCGGCCATCGGGCGGCGGCGCAACACCCCGTTCCCGTCGGCGACATGGTCACGGATCTTCGCCGAGGCGAGGACGAGGGAGACCGACGCCGCGAGCCGCGCGCCCTCCCCCTGGGCGACCGAGGCGGTGCGCATGCCGCGCAACGGACAGGGGCCGGCGGTGCGCCGCCGGAGGTCCGCCCGCCCGGACTGGGCGTCGGTGAGTACCGACACGATCAGTCCGTCGTAATTGGTGACGACCCGGGCGAATTGCCCGTGATCGGCGCGCAACGCCAGGCAGAGGCCGCAGAGATGGGCCATCCACTCCGTTTTCAGTCCTTGGGAGAGTCGATGCGCGCAGGGCCTGACGATTCCGAACATGTGAGAAATACCCCCGTGTGGCATGAGCATGGGCAGGCAGCCGCGGCTGGGAATGCTACCCACCACCCCCGTGACCTGCGCACACGGCCCACGCGCCGGGCACCACCCCGGTCAGCTCCCCCGAACCTCCCGTTCACTCGATCTGCTGATACCGCCGCCCGATCCCCGATGGGAGCATGACCGCGCCGCGGTGCGAGCGGCCGGGTCGCGGCGGGGCCGCCAGTCAACCCGCAGTCTTTTCCGGGACTTTGGAGAGCCATGAGGGCGATGAGGTATCTGGCCGCGTTGGGGGTCGCGGGTGCGGCGCTGGGGGCCGGCGCGGTTTCGGTCGCGGCTCCGGTCGGCCCGGGTGCGGCCTCGGCGACCCACAGCGTCGTGCTCACGGGCCGGGACAACGGCCGGACGCTGACCGTGCGTTCCGGGGACGTGGTCGAGGTCCGGCTCACCGGCGAACGCGGGCCCGGCACCACGTTCACCTGGAGCGCGCCCGCTTCGAGCGCCGCCGCCGTGCTCAAGCGGACGGCGGCGGGCACGACCCCGACCGGTGGTGCCGCCGCGCGGTTCGTCGCGGCCGGGCGGGGCACCGCCGCCGTCACCGCCCAGCGGACCTGTCACGCCTCCCCCGGCCACCTCTGCCCGCACGTGGTACTGCCGTGGCGGGCCACGGTCCGGGCACTGTGAACGGATCTCAGGTCAACGGACCTCAGAACAAGGGGACTTGGCCATGTCCCGATGGGCCGGGCCCTACCTCGTGGCCACTTGGCGGGTCGCCGCGTCCACGGTCTGGGTGAGGAGGGTGGCGATGGTCATCGGGCCGACGCCGCCGGGCACGGGGGTGATCAGGTCGGCGACGGCGGCGGCCGATGCGAAGTCGACGTCGCCGACGTTGCCGGGGTTGTAGCCGGCGTCGATGACGACGGCCCCGGGCTTGAGCTGGTCGCCGCGCAGGAATTGGGCCCGGCCCACCGCGGCGATCAGCACATCGGCCTCCCCGGTGTGGGCGGTGAGGTCGGCGGTGCGGGAGTGGCAATAGGTGACGGTGGCGTTGCGACCGAGCAGCAGCATGCCGACCGGCTTGCCCAGGATGGCGCTGCGGCCGACGACCACGGCGTGCTTGCCGGCCAGTTCGACGCCGTAGTGGTCCAGCAGGCGGACAATGCCGCCGGGCGTGCAGGAGGCGAAGCCGTCCATGCCGAGGCTCATCGCGGCGAAGGAGTGGGCTGTGACGCCGTCGACGTCCTTCTCGGGGGCGATGGCCTCGAAGGCGGCGCGCTCGTCGATGTGGTGGCCGACCGGGTGCTGGAGCAGGATGCCGTGCACGCCGGGGTCGGCGGAGAGCTCGCCGAGGGTGTCGACGAGCGCGGCCGTGGTGGTGTCGGCGGGCAGCGCGACGTGCCGCGACTCGATGCCGGCCTTGGCGCAGCGGTTGCGCTTCATCCGGACGTAGGTGACCGATGCGGGGTCGTCGCCCACCAGGACGGTGGCCAGGCAAGGGGCTTGGCCGGTGCCCGCGGTGAGTTCCGCGGCGCGGGCCCCGGCCTCCTCGACCATGCGGCGGGCGAGTGCGCTGCCGTCCATCAGGCGGGCGGTGGGGGACGTGGTCTGCGACATGGCGCCTCCTGAGCGTCGTACGTCGTACGGGATCGCCCAGGCGCACGGCATTGGCCGGTCAGGCCGAGCCGCTCCCCGGTGGTACTCCACCCAAGCGCCAGTCACGGCTCGCGCCCCACTCTAGGCGATGGCCCGGAGGGGCCCATGGGTGGTGCGGGCCACCGCGGTCATGGGGATTGTTGGCCGGGACTGGAGGTGTACGGCGCGGTGGCGGCCTCCCATTGGCTGAGGATGCCGTCCCAGTCGTGCTGGGCAACGGTCACGGCGCTGGGATCCCAGGTGGGGGCGGAGGCGATTCCCGGTGGGGGTGACCAGGTGGCGGCGTCGGGTGGGGACCATGAGGCGTAGGCGTCCTGCGTGGCGGCCCATGGGGCGGGGTGGGCGGTGGACGCCCAGGTGGACTGCGGCTCGTAGGGCGGCGGGGGCATCTGGGACTCGACGCGGGGGAAGTGGCCGGGATCGGTGGGGGCGGCGGGTTGGCCGTCGGTCATCCGGCGGTGCCGACCGATGCGGTCGGTGGGCGAGGAACGGGAGGTGCTGGATTCCGCGGCGAGTTGGTGGGCCCGGGCGTTCAGGATGGTGACGTCCAGGCCCAGTTCGCCGGCGAGCGCGGTCAAGTCGGCGCCGGTGTGGTGGCTGTGCACCAGGACCGCGTCCAGCGCCGGCGACCAGCCGGGTTCGCTGACGGGTGTGCCGGCCGGTGCGGGCGCGGGGTGGGGTGGCGGGGCCGGTCGGGGTGGGACGCGGGTGACGGCGGGTTCGGGCGGGGGTGCCGGGGCGGCGGGTGGGGGCGCGGGAGCGGCGGCGCGGGGACGGCTCGGTGGGGTCGGGATGCCGGCCGCGGGTGGTGGGGCGGGGCGGACCGGTTCGGGCCGTTCCGGGGCGGTGGGCGGGCCCGCGGCGCGGCGTTCCCGGGCGGACTCGTCGAGCAGGCTCTTGGCCACCGCCCGGGCGTCCTCCTTGCCGACCGTGCGGCGGGCCAGGCGCACCTCGCGGGTATCGAGCCCGAGCAGGTCGGCGACCACCTCGTCGCTGCCCACGGTCACCGCGAAGGCCGCCAGCGTCCGCGAGCGGCGGGCCTCGGCCTCGTCGAGGAGTCCCTGCGTCCGGCGGACCTCGTCATCGCTGATGCAAAACGCCTGGGCGAGTACCGCGTGGCGCTCCCACAACTCCCTCGGTTCCATGTCTGCGACAACGCTTTTTGGACGTTCTTGGACCGGTTCCCCACGGGAGATCACTGTAAGAGGTGATATTCCCTGCACCGCACGCAGCGCTTTGGGATGTTATGAGAGGAAGCACGAGGGCCGAACGGGGGTGCGTGCAGTGACCGTTCAACGGGACGCATCGTTTCAACGGCCATGAGTGCTCCGTCTTCCGTCACCGTCGCCGGCCACGGCCGGACCTCGTTCGTCCCCCGCCCCGCGGTGGCCCAGCCCGCTCCCCCCACCACGGAGGCGGTGCGCGCATCGCCGCGGATCAACGCCGAAGTCATCCGGCAGACGCCGGTGTACGCGGCGTTGTTGAAGACCTGGTTGGAGCGGTCCGCGACGGTACCCGGCGTCGCCGACCCGGAGTGGCAGCGGCTGGTGTCCTACCGGGCGCTGATGGAGGAGACCGAGATCGCGCTCAATGCGCTGCGGCCGCACCGGGCGCCGGACGTGCTGCCGTCGCGCCGCCCCCTGCCCGTTCCGCCCGGCGGCTACGGCCGCGAACTGACGTCGGCACACGGGTCGTTGAGACCCGTCGCCCGCCCCTGACGGTCCGCCCCTCCCCCGCACACGCGCGTGGGCCCGGGTACGGGACCCGGGCCCACGCAGGTGGCGACGCGGCGCGACGGTCAGAGGATCCCGAGGAGACCGAGGCCGAGGAGGCCGCCGCGGCCCAGGCCGTCGGAGTGGCGGCCGAGCCCGTCCTCCCCACGACCGAGGCCCTCACCACGGCGACCGAAGTCGTCACCACGGCGGCCGAAGCCGTCGTCGCCTCGGCCGAAGCCGTCGTCGTAGCGGGCGTGCCCGTGCTGGCCTTCGCGGCCGTGAGAAGCGTGGCACCGGCTGTGCGCGGTGCACAGGGCGGACTGCGCGTTGCTGGGGGCCGCGGTGGCCGCGCCCGCCGTCGGGACCATGAGGGCCGCCGCGGCGAGGCCGGCCACCGCGAGCCCGCGAGGAATCGAACGATGCATTGTTCCACCTTTGCTCGGCTGGGCAGAAAAGAGACATTCTCCTGCAAGCGCGACGTTAATTGGTTTATCGGACTGCACGTGGCGACCCGCCGGAGGGTCACCGGAACGCAGCACGGGCCCGGGCGCGCCCCGCGCGGTGGTGGCCGTCCGGTCTCACTCGGCCTGCGGCAGGTCCTCCATCAGGGTCCCCAGCGCCCGCCCCACGAGGTGGACGACGGCATCCGGGTCGGCGCTGGCCAGCGGCTCCTTGCCGACCACCACCCGCATCAGGCCGATGCCCAGCAGCCAGGACAGCGCCAGATCGCCGCGCAGCGCGCCGTCGCCGGCGCGGGAGAGCGTGGCGAGCGCGTCGGCGTACTCGTCGCCGAGCCCGCGGAGCGCCTCGGCGATCTCGTCGCTCCCGCCGATGGAGCGCAGACAGACCTCCAGCGAGCGGTCGTTGCCCGGGCCGCCACCCTCGGCGAGCATGCCGCGCAGCGCGACCTCGAAGAGCCGCTCCGCGGGGGTGGTGCGCAGTTGCTCATGGCCGCCGCGCGCCATCACCTCGCCGAACAGGGCCTTCTTGGAACCGAAGTAGCGGAACAACAGGGCTTGGTTGACGCCGGCGCGGGAGGCGATGTCGCGCACCGTGGCGCGTTCGTAGCCGCGTTCGGCGAAGAGTTGCGAGGCGGCGTCGAGCAGCAGTAGCCGGGTGTCCCGGGCGCTGCGGCGGGGTTCGGCGGGGCCCGGACTCGGTGGGCTCCCCCCGGCCTCCTGCACCGTCTCTTCGTGCGTGGCCTCCTTCACGGACGCTCCCCTTTCCGTCGGTCTGCCAGTTGATCGCCGCGGTCCGCCGCGACGGGCCAAGATGCCGTGCGTAATTCATCGTTGACCACCCCGAGCGCGCGTCCTACGGTATGTAAGCAGGTGCTTACACGAGGGAGGTCACCATGACCACAGCCGACACAGCACCCCTTGCCTACCCCTTCAACATCGCCGAGAGCCTTGATCTTTCGGCGGAATACGAACACGCGCGCAACCGCGAGGGCCTACTGAAGGTCCAGTTGGCGTACGGCGAGCCGGCCTGGCTCGTCACGCGGTACGCCGAGGCCCGGTTCGTCCTGGGCGACCAGCGGTTCAGTCGGGCCGAGAGCGAACGGCACGACGAGCCCCGGCAGTCCGAGGGGACCCGCAACGGCGGGATCCTGAGCATGGACCCGCCGGACCACACCCGGCTGCGGACCCTGGTGGCGAAGGCGTTCACCGTCCGCCAGGTGGAGAAACTCCGGCCGCAGATCAAGGAGTTAACCCGGGAACTGCTCGACGAGTTGGAGGCCGCGGGGCCGCCGGTGGACCTCGTCGACCGGTACGCGCTGCCGATCCCGGTGGCCGTCATCTGCCGGCTGCTCGGGGTGCCGACCGAGGACCGGCCGCAGTTCCGGGTGTGGAGCGACGCCGCGCTGTCGACGAGTTCGCTGACCGCCGAGGAGTTCGAGGCCAACCGCGAGGAACTCCGCGCGTACATGCGCAAGTTGATCGAGCAGCACCGGAAGGAACCGCAGGACGACCTCATGACCGCGCTGATCGACGCGCGGGACGTCAACGACCGGCTCTCCGAGCTGGAACTGATCGATCTGTGCGTGGGCATCCTGGTCGCCGGGCACGAGACCACCGCCACCCAGATCCCCAACTTCGTGCTGGCGCTGCTGGACCACCCCGAGCAACTGGCCCTGTTGCGGGAGCAGCCGGAGCTGGTCGGCGGCGCCGTCGAGGAGCTGCTGCGGTTCGTCCCGTTGGGCAGTGGGGCGGGGCAGCCCCGTTACGCGCTGGAGGACATCGAGGTCGGGGGCACGCTGGTGCGGGCCGGCGAGCCGGTCCTGGTGGCGGTGGGCTCGGCCAACCGCGATGCGCTGCGGTTCGACGCGCCGGGGAAGTTGGACATCCGGCGCACCGGGAACCAACACCTCGGTTTCGGCCATGGTGTCCACCACTGCCTGGGTGCGCCGCTGGCCCGATTGGAGCTCCAGGAGGCGATCTCGGCGCTGATCACCCGGTTCCCGGGGCTGCACGTGGCCGGGGACGTGGAGTGGAAGACCCAGATGCTGGTGCGCGGACCCCGGGTCCTGCCGGTGGGGTGGTGACCGCGGTGGCGTGGAAGGTGGAGATCGATCCGGGGCTGTGCATCGCCTCCGGCTCCTGCCCGGCGATCGCCCCGGACCTGTTCGTCCTGGACGGGCCGCACGCCAGAGCGGTGCGGGACGAGGTCGCGGAGGACGAGCGGGCGCTGGACGCGGCCGATGTGTGTCCGGCGATGGCGATCACGGTGCGGGACGGTTCCGGGCAGGTGATCGGGCCCCGACCGTAGGAGTACGCGGGCAGTTGACGGGGCGTGGCCGGAGGGGCCGCGCCCCGTTGCGTGCGCCCGGGCGCCATTCGGCGGTGCGGGCGGGCGCGTTGCGGGTCGATCAGGGAAGAGCTCGGCCAACTCGGCGCGCGCCTCTTGCCAAGCCAAGATCGTACGTGTTCGGATTATCTCTGCGGGGATGCCCGGGGCGCCACCGCATCACCGCAGCTCAACACCTGTCCGCAAGGCCCTCGGCGAGGGGCCGCAGCGCCCCGCCGGGCACGGGGAGCGGCCACTCCCCCGCCGGGTGCCGCACCGACACCGACCACCCAGCCCCAGACTCGTTCCTGGAGGGTCCCCGTGTTCGCTCTCTCGTCCGTCGATCTGCTCGATGCCTTCACCCGCGAGCTGCGGTTGTGCAAACTGCGCCGCGACGAGCACGTGGTGGTGCTCGCCGAGCCGGACAGCCGCGGCGACTACGTCGCGGCCGCGTTCGGCGCCGCCAAGGCGTGCGGCGCGCACGTCATCGCGGCGACCGTCCCCGGCGGCACCCCCGCGCCGATGCCCAGCACCCACACCGGCGCCGGCCCCGGCCTGACCTCCGTCCTCAACGACACCTGCGCCCAGGACCTGCTCAAGTCCGCCGATCTGGTGGTGGATCTGACCCGCGAGGGCTTCATCCACGCCCCGGTCCAACAGGACGTCCTGCGCGCCGGCACCCGCATCCTCTTCGTCTGCGACGCGCCCGAGGTGCTGATCCGCAACCTCCCCAAGGAGCAGGACAAGGCCGAGGTGCTGCGCGGCGTCAAACTGCTCAAGCGGTCCTCGCAGATGCGGGTCAGCTCCGCCGCCGGCACCGACCTGACCGTCCAACTGAGCGGTTCCAAACCGGAGTTCCAGTGCGGTTTCGCCGACGACCCTGGGCGCTGGGACCACTGGCCGAGCACCATGGTGCTGTGCTGGCCGGAGCTCTCCGACGGGCAGATCGTGCTGGCGCCGGGCGACATCCTGCTGCCGTTCAAGGAGTACGTGCGGGAGCCGGTGACCCTCCAGATCGCCGGCGGGCACATCGAGAAGGTCAGCGGCGGCGCCGAGGCCGACCTGCTCAGCACGTTCTTCGAGGACTCCCGGGACACCTGGGCGCGCAGCCTGTCGCACATGGGCTGGGGGCTGATGCGGACCGCCGACTGGTTCGCCACCGCGATGTACGGCAAGGACCAGCTGATGGGCATGGACGCCCGGGCGTTCGCCGGCAACTTCCTGTGGTCCACCGGCCCGCACCCGGTGTTGGGCCGCGAGTCCTACGCCCATCTCGACATCGCGATGCGCGGCTGCTCGGTGACGGTCGACTCGACGACGGTGGTCGCGGACGGCCGGCTCGTCGAGGACGGGCGGTGCGCCGACGACTGAGCGACCGCCTCGCCCCCGTCCCGTCGTGAGCGAGCGGAACCCCTGGAGGAAGAGTGACGCCCAGTCAGTGCTACGAAGTCACCATCGTCGGCGGCGGCCTCGGCGGCCTGACCGCCGCCCTGGCCCTGCGCCAGCGCGGACTACGGGTCACCGTGCTGGAACAGGCGCCCCAGCTCGGCGAGATCGGCGCCGGCATCCAGACCGCGCCCAACGCCAGCCGGGTCCTGCTCGGGCTCGGCCTGCGCCGCCAGCTCGAAGCCATCCGCACCGAACCGCTCGACCAGGTGCGGCGACGCTGGCAGGACGGCAGCGTGGTCGCGCTCACCCCGCTCGGCCAATACTGCAAGGACCGCTTCAACGCCCCCTATTGGCACTACCACCGGGCCGATCTGCACCGCGTGCTGATGGACGCCTGCCTCGACCCGCACGGCCCGGGGCCGGTGGTGGCGCTCCACACCGCGAGTCGGGTCGTCGCACTGGACCGCACCCGGCCCGAGCGGCCGGTGGCACTCCTCGACGACGGGCGGCGCTTCGCCGGCGATGTACTCCTCGGCGCCGACGGCGTCCGCTCGCGGGTGCGGGAGCTGATGGGCGCGCCCGACACCCTGCTGTTCTCCGGCGAGATGGCCTACCGGGCGCTTATCCCGGGCGAGTTGATCGCGGCCGACCCGGCCACCCGGTGGCTGGTGGACCGCTTCCAGAGCACCATCTGGTACGGGCCGGGGCGGCACCTCGTGCACTATCTGATCCGCGGCGGCGCGTACCTGAACGTGGTGGCGTGCGTCCCGTGCACCGACGAGGTCGCCGAGAAGTGGACGGTGACCGCCACCCCGCAGGACCTGGCGGACGCCTTCCCCGGCTGGGACGACCGGGTGCCGGCGATGCTCTCCAAGGCGAAGGAGAACGTCAGTTGCTTCGCCCTCTACCACCGGCGCCGCGACCCGATCTGGACGGACGGCAACGTGGCACTGCTCGGCGACGCCTGCCACGCCATGCTGCCCTACCAGGCCCAGGGTGCCTCGCAGGCCATGGAGGACGCCGCGGTGCTGGCCGAGGAGTTGGGGGCGGTGACCGTGGCGGAGGTGCCACAGGCGCTGCGCCGGTACGTCGACCGGCGGGCCAAGCACGCGGGGATGGTGCAGGAAGCGTCCTGGCAGAACAAGACCTTCTACCACTACCCCGACGGGCCCGAGCAGCGGGCCCGCGACGAGCAACTGCGCCGCTTCGACGGGGAGTCGGACCTGTCCTACGAGTGGCTGTGGCGGGGGACGCCGCTCAACGACCCGGATCAGGTCGCGTTCTCCTATCCGTTCGCGCGCTGAGCGCCGAGCGCCTCGGCCCGCCCGCCCCACCACCGGAGAAACGAACAGGAACCGCATGAAACCCGCCCCCTTCCGCTACCACCGGGCCCGCGACATCGAGGGCACCACCGCCTTACTCGCCGAGCTGGGTGACCAGGGCGACGACGCCAAGATCATCGCCGGCGGCCAGAGCCTGGTCGCGATGATGAACTTCCGACTCGCCCGGCCCGGCCACCTGGTCGACATCGGCGCCCTGCGCGAACTCGACCACCTGGGCGTCCGGCCCGACGGCGCCCTGCACATCGGGGCACTGACCACCCATCACACCGTCGAGGTCGCGCCCGCCGAGGCGTTGGGGCCGGGGTTCGCGGTGCTGCGCCGGGCCATGGAGTGGATCGGCCACCTGCCGATCCGGACCCGGGGCACCGTCGGCGGCAGCCTCGCGCACGCCGACGCCTCCGCCGAGTGGTGCCTGCTCGCCCACACCCTCGGCGCCGAGCTGCACGCCACCGGCCCGCGGGGCGGCCGCCGCATGCCCGCCGCCGAGTTCTTCCTCGGCCCGTACACCAGCCTGCTGGAACCGGACGAGCTGCTCACCGAGGTGGTCTTCCCGCGGCCCGCACCGCACGCCGCGCTCACCGAATTCGCCGAGCGCAGGGGCGACTTCGCGCTCGTCTCGGCGGTGGTGGACCTCGATGTCGAGGACGGGCGGGTGCGCGGCGGCCGGGTCGGGCTCGGCGGGGTGGCGCCGGTGCCGGTGCGGGTGCCGGAGGCGGAGGCGGTGCTGGCCGGCGGCGGCTCGTTCGCCGAGTGCGCCGACGTCGCGGCCGCGGCCGTCGATCCACCGGACGACGCGGGCGGCAGCGCGGCCTACCGCCGGCGGCTCGTCCGCGCCTTGGTCGAACGGGCCGCGACGCAGGCCCTGTCCACTACCCAAACGAGGGAGGCGGGGCCCCAGTGAGGAGCACGGAGAACGACGCGGAGCACGGCGCCGGGAACGGTCCGCGGGGCGACGGGCGGCTCGTCGGGCGGTCGGTGCCGCGCCGCGAGGACCCCCGACTGCTGACCGGACGCGGCCGGTTCGTCGACGACATCGCGCTGCCGGGCATGCTGCACGCCCAGTTCGTCCGCAGCACCGTCGCGCACGGCGAGATCACCGCGCTCGACCTGGACGCGGTCCGGGCGGTGCCGGGCGTGCTCGCCGCGTACACCGCCGACGACCTCGGCCTGGGCGACATCACCGCCGAACTCGACCGCCCGCGCTCCGAGTACGTGCCGACCGCGATGCCGGTGCTGGCCCGCGACCGGGTCCGCTACGTCGGCGAGCCGCTCGCCATCGTCGTCGCCGAGAACGCCTACGCCGCCGAGGACGGGCTGGAGGCCGCCCGGGTCCACTACGCCGTCCACCCGCCGATCACCGGCGAGGCGGCGGCCCTCGCCGACGGCGCGCCGCTGCTGCACGCCGAGGCGGCCCGCAACACCCTGGTGGACGTCGAACTGTTCGCCACCGACGGCATCGACGAGGTGTTCGCCACCGCCGACCGCGTCGTCCGGATCGACGCCCACACCGGCCGGCAGAACGCGCTCCCGTTGGAGACCCGGGGCGCGGTGGCCCACTGGGACGACCGGGAGGAGCAGCTCGTCCTCCAGACGTGCAGCCAAGTCCCGCACCAGGTGCGGACGGTGGCCGCGCGCTGCCTGGGGCTGGCCGAGCGGTCGGTGCGGGTGGTGGTGCCCGACATGGGCGGCGGGTTCGGGCTCAAGTGCGTGGTGGGGCGGGAGGAGATCGCCGCGGCGGCGGCCGCGCTCCGGCTGCGCCGCCCGGTGAAGTGGATCGAGGACCGCAAGGACGCCCTGACCGCGTCCTTCCTGGCCCGCGAGCAACACTACGACGTACGGGCCGCGTTCGACGCGACCGGCCACATCCTGGCGCTCGACGCCGACGTGGTCTGCGACATGGGCGCCTACTCCTGCTATCCGTTCACCGCCGGCATCGAGCCGCTGATGGCGGCGGCCGAGATGCCCGGCGTCTACAAGGTGCCCGCCTACCGGGTGCGCGGCCGGGCGATCGCCACCAACAAGGCGCCCTCCGCCCCGTACCGCGGGGTCAGTCGCCCGCAGTACGTGATGGTCATGGAGCGGCTGTTCGAGCGCGCCGCCCGCGAGCTGGACCTCGACCCGCTGGAGGTCCGCCGCCGCAACCTGATCACCGACTTCCCGTATACCGGCGTCAACGGCATCACCTACGACCCCGGTTCCTACCGCGAATCGCTGGACCTGTGCGAGCGGACGCTGCGCGCCGAGGGCTGGTACGAGCGGGCCCGCGCGGCTCGCGCCGAGGGCCGGTACCTGGGCATCGGCTACTCCTGCTTCAGCGAACGCACCGGCTACGGCACCACCGCGTTCGCCCAGCGCAAGATGGCCGTCGTCCCCGGCTACGACCTCTCCGAGGTCCGGATGGACCCCGGCGGGGCGGTGACCGTCACCACCGGGACGATGAGCCACGGGCAGAGCCACGAGACGACCATGGCCCAGATCGTCGCCGACGAACTCGGCCTGGAACTGGGCCAGGTGAAGCTCCGCCAAGGGGACACGGACCGGGTCGCCTACGGCTGGGGGACCTTCGCCAGCCGGTCGATCGCGGTCGGCGGCAGCGCCGTACGGCTGGCCGCCGGGCGGCTCGGCGAGAAACTGCGCGCGCTCGCGGCGGCCCGCTGGGACGTCCCCGTGGAGGACACCGTCCTCGGCCCCGGCAAGGTGCTCCGCCGCGACGACCCCGACACCGCGCTCGGCTACCCCCAACTCGCCGAAATCGCCCATCTACGCGCCGACCTGCTCCCCAAGGGCACCGAGCCGGGCCTGACCGCGACCGCCTCCTTCGACGTCTTCAACGACGGGACCTTCTCCAACGCCACCCACGGCACCGTCGTCGAACTCGCCCCCGACACCGGCCGGGTGGAGATCCTGCGCTACGTCTGCGTCGAGGACTGCGGGGTGGCCATCAACCCGCAGGTGGTGGACGGCCAGTGCCGGGGCGGGATCGCCCAGGGCATCGCCGGGGCGCTGTTCGAGCAGGTCACCTACGACGCGCAGGGCGAGCCGTCCGCGACCAGCTTCATGGACTACAAGGTGCCCACCGCGCACGAAATTCCCGATGTGGCGATCCATCACCTGGAAACACCGTGCGCCTTCACCGAGACCGGCGCCAAGGGCGCGGGCGAGGGCGGCACGATCGGCGCGCCCGCCGCGGTGCTCAACGCCGTCAACGACGCCCTGCGCCCCACCGGCGTGGAACTGGACGACACCCCGATCACCCCCGAGACGGTGCACCGCGCCCTGCACCGCGAGCACTACCAGGAGAGCACCCGATGACCACGCCCCCACAACTACCCGGCACCACAACGCCGGACGCCGCCGCGCCACCCGACACCTCGCCGCTCGCCGAGCGGGAGCTCCAGCTCATGGTCCTCGACGTGAACGGGGTCCGCCACGAGGTGATCACCGAGCCGCGCCGCACGCTCGTCGACGTGCTCCGCCACGACCTGCGGCTGACCGGCACCCACGTCGGCTGCGAGCACGGCATCTGCGGCGCCTGCACGGTGTTGCTCGACGACCGCCCGGTGCGGGCCTGCCTGATCTTCGCTGCACAGGCGGAGGGGGCACGGATCCGGACGGTGGAGTCGGTGGGGGCGGGCGGTTCTCCTGGGCGGTCGGGGGGTGCGGGCGCCCCGGCGGAGGATGTCGATCCGGAAGGCGGGGCGTCGGATCCATGGGGTCAACTCAGTGATCTGCAACGCGCGTTCCGGGAGCGGCATGCCCTTCAGTGCGGCTTCTGCACGCCCGGATTCCTGATGCTGGCCGAGGGGTTCCTCGCCGAGCGGCCGGACCCGTCCCGCGCGGAGATCCGCGAGGTGGTGGCCGCCAACCTGTGCCGGTGCACCGGCTACCAACCCATCGTCGAGGCGATCGAGGACTGCGCCGCGGCCCGGCGCGCCGCCCGCGCGACCATCCGTCCCGAACCCCGCAAGGAGAAGTGATGCAGCTCAGCAACACGGTGCCGGTGAATGCGGCGCCCGATGCGGTGTTCGCGCTGGTCAACGACGTGGAGCGGGTGGCGTCCTGCATGCCGGGGGCGGTGCTCGACGGCCGGGACGGCGACGCCTGGCAGGGCCGGGTCCGGGTGAAGGTCGGGCCGATCACCGCCGCGTACGCGGGCACGGTGCGGTTCCTGGAGACCGACGCCGACCGCCGGCGGCTACGGGTGCAGGCGCGCGGTGCGGACGCCCACGGCAACGGGGACGCGGAGGCGGAGGTGACACTGACCGTCGCCGAGGCACCGGAGGGCGCGCGGCTGGAGCTGGTCACGGACCTGGTGATCCGCGGCAAGCTGGCCCAGTTCGGGAAGGGCGCGATCGGGACGGTCTCGACGCGAATCCTGGAGCAATTCGCCCGTAATTTGGGCGGGTTGTTGGCGGGGGAGCATGGAGGCGGGAGCGGGGGCGGGCGTGCGACCGATCTGGCTGGTGGGGCCGGCCGGGCCACTGTGGCGCCCTCGGGTGCGTCGGGTGCGTCGGGTGGGGCGGCGGGTGTCGGTGGAACTCCCGTTGCCGCCGGTGGTGGCGGGCTCGACGGTGAGCTCGACGGCTTGTCGGCGCTGCTCGGGCCCACTGCCGGGCCGTTGCTGACCAAGTACGGGCCGCTGGCCGCCGCGTTCACCGTCGGGGTGTTCGAGGGCTGGTTGTTGGGGCGGCTCGCGGGAATGCGACGGGAGCTCAAGACGCTGCGCAGGTCCGGGGCACCGCGGCGGGGACGCGCATGAGCCACTACGGGACGGCCATCGACCGTACGTATGCGCGCGCCGGGTTCGGCGCGCCGGTGTGCCGCGGTCGGCGGCCCGCGCTCGTCGTCGTCGATCTGACCCGGGGGTTCACCGAGGACTGCTTTCCGACCGGGGCCGATCTGAGCGAGGTGGTGGCGGCCACCGCTCGACTGATCGAGGCGGGCCGCCCGGCAGGCGTGCCGGTGGTCTTCACCGCGATCGCCTACGCGCCCGCCGAGGTGTCCGGCGACCGGATCGCCTGGCTACGCAAGGCGCCTGGGTTGAGCGCCCTGTTGGAGGGCAGCGAGGCGGTCGCGCTCGATCCCCGGCTGCCGCGGCGGGAGACCGACACGTTGGTGGTGAAGAAGGGTGCATCGGCCTTCTTCGGCACCTCGTTGGCCGCCACCCTGACCGCGCTGGGCTGCGACACCGCGGTGGTGTGCGGCGCGACCACCAGCGGCTGCGTGCGCGCCACGGCGGTCGACGCGGTGCAGTCCGGCTTCCCGGTACTGATCCCCCGGGAGTGCGTCGGCGACCGAGCGGCGGGCCCACACGCCGCGGCCCTCTTCGACCTCCAGGCCAAGTACGGCGATGTGGTGGGAGTGGCTGACGCGGTCGGCTATCTGGGCGGCCTGGCGGGCGACTTGGGCCACGACGCCCACATCGCACCGCCATAATCCGGCCCTTATCCGACCCCATTTCCGTCCTCATCTCCCTCCCGATCTCCCTTCTCATCTCCCTTCTCGTCTCCCTCCCGCTCCTCCTCCGGAAGGACTCCGCCATGTTGGAGAGCCCGCGGCGCGACGCGGCTTCCCGGTCCGTCCTCCAGTCCGCCCTCGCGGATCTGGCCGAGCTGCCCGCCACCAGCCGGTGGGTGCGTTCGGGGCCGACCCGGTTGCACGTCCTGGACTACGGGGGCGGCGGGCCCGCGTTGGTGGTGCTGCCGGGGATCACCAGCCCGGCCGTCACCATGGACTTCGTCGCCCGTGAACTCACCGACCTGGTACGTCCGGTGGTGGTCGACGTGCGCGGCCGCGGGCTGTCGGACAGCGGCCCGGATGGTGCGTCGGGCGCCCCGGGGGACGGCGGCGGATCGGACGGCCCCGGGGGCGGCGACGGGGCCGTTGGCCCCTACGGGCTGGAGGCGTACGCCGCGGACACCGAGGCGGTGATCGAAGGGCTCGGCCTGGAGGGGCCGTTGCTTTTCGGGCATTCCATGGGCGCGCGGATCGCGGCGGCGGTCGCGGCCCGCGGCAAGGTGGCGATCGGCGGCAGCGTGCTGGCCGATCCGCCGATGAGCGGGCCGGGGCGCGGCCCGTATCCCACCACGTTGGAGGCGTTCCTCGGGCAGTTGGCCGAGGCCGAACGCGGTACCGACGCCGAGGAGGTGGGCCGGTCGTGGCCCCGATGGCCGCGTCGGGAACGGGAGTTGCGGGCGCGTTGGCTGTCCAGTTGCGACCGTGCGGCCGTCGTCGCCACCCACCGCGGCTTCGAAACCGAGGACTTCTTCGACTGGTGGCCCGCGGTCACCGGCCCCACGACGCTGCTGTACGGCGCGGAGAGCCCGGTGGTCACGGCGGCGGGGGCCGCGGAGGCGCGGGCGTTGCTGCCGTCGGCCGCGGTCTTTGCGGTGCCGGGCGCGGGCCACATGATCTTCTGGGACAACCCGTCGGCGGCCCTGGACGCCCTGCGCGCGGCGCTGCGTTCGATGCTGGTGTGAGTGGTGTGAGCATCATGACGGTCCGCGACGGCCACCCCTGCGCACCGTGATTGAGTGGGCTCATGGCTGACGAGACCACGACCTCCACACCTGATTCCCCCGCGGCACCCCCGACTGCCGACACCGGGACGGCGATCCCAGCGGCCCTGACAGCCGCGCCCGGCTACCAGGTGCGCCGGCTCTACCAGGCGTACCTGGCCGTGTGGGTGCGGGCGGTCGATCCGACGCTCACCGGGCCGCAGTTCGCCGTCCTCACCGCGGTGGAGGCGACGCCGGGACGGGACCAGCGGTCGATGGCCTCGGCGGTGGCCCTGGACACCTCCACGATGGCGGACGTGGCCCGGCGGCTGGAGGGCCGGGGCCTGATAGTCCGCCGCGCCGACGCCGCCGACGGGCGCCGCAAGCTGCTGTTCCTGACCGAGGAGGGCCAGCAGACGCTGCGGGCCGCCCGCGACCGGGCCCGGCAGTTGGACGACCGGCTGCTGGCGCCGTACGACGCCGCACAGCGCGGCGACGTCATGCGGTTGCTGACGTCCCTGGCCGACCACTGGGAGGGCCTGGCCGGGGAGTCCTGACCGGGCCCCCCGGGCCGCCCGGCCCGCACCACCACGGCGCCGCCCGGATACCCGCATACGACTGCCGTACCCCCGGTATGCCCATGCCCCGTACACGCGGCATGTCCTCGGCTGCCGGGGGCCGGGCGAGCGCTGGGCGGTGAACTGGCCGGGTAGCGGCGAGTCCTGCTACCCGGCGGTGGGGGGCTTGGTACCGGGCGGCGGGCGCTTGGTACCGGGTGACGGCGGAACTCGCCGCCAACTCCCCGGTGGCTCGCGCGCGGTGGCCGCCCCGTCGCTCCCGCCGTCAGCGACTCACCGCCCCGGTCCGGCGACTCTTGTGCCCCTCCCGGTTCCCTTCCGGGGGCGAGGTGCGACGATGGGGCCTGTCATGGATGCGGGGCACGTTCTCAGGGGGCTGCGCGCCGCGGTGTTCGCGGCGGTCTGCGTGCTCCTGGCTGCGCTCGGGCACGCGGTGATGTCGGATGCCGCGGTGCCCGGCTGGATGCTGCTCGCGGCCGGTCTGGCGACCGCGGCCGGGGCCTGGTGCTTCGCCGCGCGCGAACGCGGTCCCGTATTGGTCGGGTTGCTGACCATCGGCACCCAGGCCGCGCTGCACAGCGCGTTCTCCTTTGGGCAGGCGGTCGCCGGCGCCGGCGCGGACCAGGCCGCCCTCACCCGCGAGTGGGCCCGTACCTGGCTGTGCGGTGCTCAAGGGCTGTCGCTCGCGGACCTGGAAGCGGCGCGGGCCCTGTCCCCCATGGGGCAGACGGGCCCGGGCGCGATGAACATGTCCGACTCGGGCATGGCACACATGGGCACGTCCTCTCTGAGCGCGTCCGCTATGGACATGTCCTCCACTGGCATGTCCTCTATGGGCATGCACGGCAGCGCGCTTGGGATGCTCGCCGCGCACCTGCTCGTCGCCCTGCTCAGCGCGTGGTGGCTGTGGGGCGGGGAGCGGGCGGCGTTCCGGCTCGTGCGGAGCGTGTCCGCCTGGTTGTTCGCGCCCCTGTTGCTGGTACTGCGGACGGTGCTCCCGGAGGGCCGCCCGGTCCCGCGCCCCGCCCGTCAGGAGCCGCGGTGTGCGGCGCGGCAGTTGCTGCTGGCGCACGCCATGTCCCTGCGGGGTCCCCCGCGTGAGCCGGCTGTCGTCTGACAGCACGGTCGAATTCCCGAGCCGGACTGCCACCGGAGCGTACGGGGCCACTGCCCCGCGCCCGGCGTTCCGGCTCCGACTTCAACGGTCGCCCGCGCCGTCGCGCGGCCGCCCGGATCACGCGAAGGACCCAGAGGACTCCACATGATGATTCCTGTCCGAACGCCGGTGGTGGCACGGCCGCTTGCGCCCGCCCCCGGTCAGCGCGAGCAGCAGGGCCGCGGCGAGCGCCCGGCGCTCCCCGGCCGCCCAGCCCGGCGCCCGGCACTCCCTGGTTACTCAACTCAGCGCCTGGCGCTCCCCGGTTACTCAATCCGACGGCCGACGCTCCCGGGTTGCTCAGCACGACGCCCGGCGCTCGACGGTTGCTCAACCCGGCGGCCAGCGCTCCCCGGTTGCTCAGCACAACGCCCGGCGCTCCCGGGTTCCTCGCCCCAGCCGCCGACACTCCCCCGATACTCAGCCCGCCCGTCGTACCGAACGGAGGCGGGCGAGCAGCGTCTCGACGGACTCCGACGTCGGCTCGAAGGGCTCCGGGGGCGGTTCGAAGGACGCCTGGGTCGGTCGGCCGCCGGCGGCCGACCGTGCGGCCATCTCGACCTCGGACTCGACCTCGGACTCGGACTCGGACTCGGACTGGGCATCCTGCGCGGCAACACTGCCGATGGCCACGGTGAGCGCTCGCGCGCGGGCGTCCCATTGGCGGCAGTCCCGGCAGCTCGCCAGGTGGTCGTCGAGACGGCGGGTGGTGAGCCCCGGGGGCAGCGCCTCGCCGTCGAGGCGGGCCGACAGTGCCGTACGGATGCGCGAGCAGAGCATGCCCCCATCCTCCCCGAATTGGTCCGGACCGGCGAGGGGCGGTTGCGGCATGCGTGACGACGAGACGGTGACGGGCTGGGCGCTGGCCGCCCGGGACGGCAACGAGCACGCCGTCGAGCAGTTCGTGCGGGCCACCCAGCTCGATGTGCGGCGCTATGTCACGCACCTCAGCGGGGAGCCGCAGGCCGCCGACGACCTGGTGCAGGACACCTATGTGCGGGCGCTGCGCGGCCTGCCCCGGTTCGAGGGCCGCTCGTCGGCCCGGACTTGGCTGCTGACGATCGCCCGACGGGTGGTGGCGGACCGGATCCGCACCCATGCGGTGCGGCCGCGGCTGTCGGCGACCGACGACTGGCAGTCCGCCGCCGAGCGGGTCCAGCCGCGCGGCGTGCCGGGCTTCGAAGAGGGCATCGCGCTGGCCGAGTTGTTGACGGCGCTGACGGCGCAGCGGCGGGAGGCGTTCGTGCTGACGCAGTTGCTCGGACTGCCGTACGCGGCGGCGGCCGGGGTGATGGGCTGCCCGGTGGGGACGGTGCGCTCACGGGTGGCCCGCGCCCGGGAAACGCTGATCGCGCTCTTGGCGGAGGCAGAGACGGATACGGAGGCAAAGGCGGACGCAGGGGCGGGGGCGGAGATGGCGGCTGGCACTGGGGCTAGGGCTGGAGCTCGGGCTAGGGCTGGAGCTGGGCGCACGGCCGCGGATAGGGGCAGAACGGGGGCCGCAGCCACCCCTGTTGTCGCTGCTGCCTCTACTACCTCTACTGCCTCTGCTGGCCCTGCTACCTCTGCTGCCCCTGTCGTCCCATCCGTCGCCTCCGTTATTGCTTCCGCGTCGGCCGGGGCTACGCAGCGGAGACCGCTGCCGGGTGACCGGCAACCGCGCCGGCTTGCCGCCGCCCTGGCCTGACGAGTCGGGCAGGGCAAGCTACGGGGGCTCAGGGGCGGGGCTCAAGCCGCCCCTGAGCCCCGACGACGGCATCAGGGTTCCCTGATCTCGTTTTCCGGGATTTCCCCGATCCCCAACGGCCGCCGTTCTCCGTACGGTTGAGTCATGAACCGAGACACCCGCACCCAGAACGCTCCCGCCGGGGCAGACCGGCGGCGGGCCCCTGTCAGCCGGCCCGCCTCCGCCGATCCGTCCCTCCCGACGGCCGCGCGCTCCATACCCTCGGCCGCCTGATTCACCTCCCCCAGCCCCGCTTTCACCCCACCCCCTCCCCCCGTCACTCACTCCACCACGCATTACCCCGCCGCGCCCTCCGACCGCTCTTGGCCGGGGCGCACCGCTCGGGCGCGGACGGTGAGGGGTGGGCTGTCGCGGAAGTGCAGGGTGAAGGTGAGACGGTCTCCGGGGGCGAGCCGGGGCGGCGGACTGATCATGATGTCGAGGGTGATGGGCGTCATGACCAGTGAGCCCCCGGCCGGGACGGTGGCGCCCTGAACCATCGCCATGGACCGGGCGTTACGCCCCACGGCGACGTCCCGGCTGAGCATGGCGCGGTGACCAGGCGGTCCGGTGACAGCGGTGAGGACGTCGTCTGCGGCGCCGGTGTTGCGCAGGGTGAAGAAGGCAGCGGTGGCATCGTTCCCGGCGGGAATCAGGACGCGGCCCTCGGCAGCCGTCAGACGAGCAGGGGAACCCGCGTTCCCGGTGACGGCCCAGGCAGTGAGAGTGCCCAGGGTCGCCAGGCAGGTGACGACCGGCACGGCGACGGCGGCGAGGTGAGAGCGGTTCATACGGTCTCCCAAGTACCCCTCCTGCGGGGCGTGTTGCTGGGGTCGCCGCCCGAAGAGGGGGTGGCGAGGTGACGGGCTGAGTCCGAGTGCGCGGGTCGGCGACGGGCCTTGCGCGCAGCGGCAGATGGCTGCCAGGCACGGAGGCGCAGGCTGTTGCCGACGACGAGAAGGGAGCTGGCGGACATGGCGGCCGCCGCAAGCATCGGGTTGAGCAGCCCGACGGCGGCGAGCGGCACGGTGACGAGGTTGTATCCGAACGCCCAGAGGAGGTTGATACGGATGGTGGCGAGTGTGCGGCGCGCGAGGCGCACGGCGTCGGCGATGGCCTGGAGGTCCTCGCGGACGAGGGTGACATCGGCGGCCCCGATCGCGGCGTCGGTGCCGCTGCCCATGGCGATGCCGAGATCGGCGAGGGCGAGAGCCGCCGCGTCATTGACTCCATCGCCCACGACGGCGACCCGACCCCCCTGTTCCTTCAGGGTCGTGACCAGCGCGGCCTTGTCGTGGGGCCGGGCCTCGGCGTGGACCTCGGTGATGGCGAGTTGCCTGGCGATCGCATGGGCGGTGGCCGCGCGGTCCCCGGTGGCCAGCACCGGCCGCAGGCCCAGTCGCCGCAGGTGGTCGACGGCGCGGTATCCGTCGGGGCGGAGCGAGTCGCCGAGGGTGAGGACGGCCTCCGGGGTGTCCTCGACGGTGACGAGAACCGCGGTGTGTCCGGCGGATTCGGCGGCGCGGACCGCTTCCGGTAGCGGGGTCGGGAGTCGGGTGAGGTCGTCCGGCGGTCGGACGACGGTCACCATGCGCCCATCGATCACGCCGCGGACCCCGTATCCGGGCGTAGCGGTGAAGTCGCGGACGGCGGCGGCCGGTTCGAGCGGGCGCTCGGTCCCGAGGTGCTCGCGGGCGTGCGCGATGACGGCGCGAGCCACGGGGTGCTCGGAACCCTGCTCCACGGTGGCGGCAAACCACAGCACGTCATCCGGGTCGAGTCCATCGGCCCGCGGCGTGAAGTGGCTGACGGTCATCCGGCCCGTGGTGAGGGTGCCGGTCTTGTCGAGGACGACGGTGTCAATGCGGCGCAGGCGTTCCAGCGCTGCCGGACCACTGACCAGGATGCCGAGTTGGGCACCCCGGCCGGTGGCGGCCAGCAGCGCGGTCGGGGTCGCCAACCCCAGAGCGCACGGGCACGCGACGACGAGCACGGCGACCGCGGCGGTGACCGCTGCCTGGGCGTCGGCGCCCGCGCCGAGCCAGAATCCCAGGACGGTGACCGCGATGGTCAGCACGGCGGGGACGAAGACCGCGGCCACCGCGTCCGCGAGCCGCTGGGCCTGGGTCTTGCCGGTCTGGGCGTCCTCGACAAGCCGGGTGATCCGGGCCAGTTGGGTGTCGCCACCCACGGCTTCGGCCCGTACCTCCAGCAGACCACCGGAGTTGACCGCACCACCGACCACCTCCGCGCCCGGTCCGACCTCGACGGGATGGCTCTCACCACTGATCAGGGAGAGATCCAGGGCCGAACTACCACTGACGACGGTGCCGTCGGTGGCTACCCGCTCGCCCGGTCGGACCAGGAACCGGTCACCGACGCGCAACACCTCGATGGGGACTCGGCGTTCGGAGCCATCGGCCCCGCGTACCGATATCTCCTTGGCGGCCAGTTCCGCCAGGGAGCGGAGCGCGGCGCCGGTACCGCGGCGGGCCCGGGCCTCCATCCGCCGCCCGGCCAACACGAACAACGGGACGCCGACGGCGGCTTCCAGATAGAGATGGGCGGTGCCATCGCCCGCCGTGGGCAGCAGGCTGAACGGCATGGTCATCCCCGGCTCACCGGCGCCGCCGAGGAACAGTGCGTAGGTGGACCAGCCGAACGACGCGGCGACGCCTAGGGACACCAGGGTGTCCATGGTCGCGGCACCGTGCCGAAGGCCGCGCAGCGCACGCACGTGGAAGGGAGCCGCGCCCCACACGGCAACGGGGGCAGCCAGCATGAAGCAGAGCCATTGCCAGTTCCGGAACTGCCAACCGGGCACCATCGACAGGAACAGAACGGGGAGCGAGAGGAGGGCGGTCACCAACAACCGGCGACGCTCGGCGCGGAGGGCGACACGGGCGGCAGCTGCGGCATCAACGTCGGCATCGGCGTCGGCATTGACGTCGGCATTGACGTTGACGTGAGTCCCGGCAATGGTGCGAGGCTCCGCGTCGGTGCCCGCATCGGTGACCACGTCGATGGCGGCGCGGGCATCTGTGTGGGGCTGGCCGCCGGGGTCGTCTTCGTTGCGGCGACTGGTGCCGGAGCCATCGTCGTTGCGGCGGTCGCTGCCGTGGCGGTCAACACCGGGGCAATCGTCGTTGCGGCGGGGATGGTTGGGCTGGTCGTGGATGCGACGGTCATTCTGTTTTCGGGCGTGGTGATGGCGGGCGTTCTCGTGAGCGGCTTGGTGGGCCGGGTCGTCGTGGGGGCCTTGGTCGCCTTGCGGGGTGGGGGCATTGCTGGGGGACGCGCTGCCGTGGGAGACGGCCCCGTGGGCGGCGCTGCCCTGGGGAGGGTCATGGCGGGCGGTGCCGTGGCAGGCGGCGCTGTCTTGGGAGGTGCTGCCGCGGGAGGAGGCGTCAGGGTCGTGCGCGACGGGTGACGGGGGCAGTGTGCCCGAGAGGGGGGTGGGTGGGGCGGGCGGGGCGGGGGTGGGGGCCAGGAGGTGGGCGGTGAAGCCGGCGGCCTCGATGGTGGCGATGAGTACGTCAGCGGAGACCGATGCGGGGTGGCTGACGTGGGCCCGTTCGGTGGCCAGGTTCACGGTGGCGGTGACGCCGTCCAGCCGGCCCAGTTTCCGCTCAACTCGGCCCACACAGGCGGCGCAGGTCATCCCGCCGATAGCGAGGGTGGTGGTGCGGCTGGGGTCCGTCGCCGGGGCCCCGACGGGGTCTTGGGTAGGGGGTTGGGCGGAGGCGGCAGCGTTGCCGGGCGCGGTCGGGCGGGGCCTCGGGAGGTGGGGCCTCGGGAGGGGTTGCGGGCTCATCGCTGTGCTCCCCGTGCCGTGCAGGTCGGGGCGGGACGGGATGCGGATGCCGTGATTGCGTTGACTGCCGTCGGCGGCACCGCCCGTAGGGCGCCTCGTGCGTCAAGTACGCCCCGGGTGGCCAATACGCCCCGGGCGTCCCCTACACCTCGTGCGTCCGAAACGCCTCGTGCACCCACGACATCCCGTGTGGCCAGTACGCCCCGTGCAGCCAGTACGCCCCGTGTGGACAGTACATCCCGTGTGGACAGTACATCCCGCGGGACCGGTGCATCCTGCCTGGTCAGTGTCTCCCGTGTAGCCGGTGCAGCGCCTTCGCCCGGCGCATCCCGTGTGGTCGGTGCGGCGCCCAGTGGGTCCCGTGCGCCGCGTGTTCCCTCGGCGCTCATCGCTGACATCCCGTGCATCCCCGGCATGTTGGGACTTCCGTCGGGGGCTCCGCCACCGGAGGGGCCGGTGGGGCCCGGGCGTGTGCGGTCGGCCGGGTGGAGGCCGGGGGCCACCGGTCCGGCGGCACTGCCCACCGCGTACGAGAGGGCGCCCAGCAGCGCCAGGAGCGCGACGAAGCCGAGCACCGCGGGGGCCGGCAGCAGTCGCCGGAAGGGGAGGGGGCGAGGCGAAGGCCGGGGTCGCCGGGCGCGGTTGGGGGGTGGGGAGTCGGGTGCCAAGGCCCCGAGTACTGGGGTGGTCATCGCGTCATCGTGGCAGTTGGGAAGGGGGGCGGAGGGGCGATCAGGGGCCGTTCGACGCGTGAGGTTTGTCCCGTCCGTGGGGCGGAACTCGGGGCCGTTCCGGGCCGACTAACTGAGTTTGCCCGCCCCCCATTTCGATGGCCTGGTTCCGCAATTGCCCGCGTTGTGGCGGGAACTGGGAGCGGTCCGCGCCCGACCTCTCAGACGCCGCGCCGAACCGGCGCGGCGAACCGGTGCGGAGAACTGGTGCGGAGAACCGGTTCGGTGACCGGTGCGTGAGTCGACGAGAGGACGGGCCGATGCCACGGGACCCACAGGACGCGGCGGGGGCGCAGGAGGAGCGGTGGGGGCTGGTCGCCGTCGCCGGGATCTGCTCGTTCCTGGCCATGTTCGACATGGGCGTGATGACGGTGGCGGTGCCGGACCTCGCGGGCGGCTTCGACGTCCCGGTCGCCGTCGCCCAATGGGCCGTTCTGGGTTACCAACTCCCGGTGGTCGCACTGCTGTTGCCGGCCGGACGGTGGCTCGATCGGGCGCCGTTGCGGCCCGTGGCGCTGGGCGCACTGGCCGGCTTCGGGTTGTGCGGCGCGACGGCGGCCGCCGCGCCGGCCGCCGCGGTGCTGATCGGGGCGCGGCTGCTCCAAGGGGCGTGTGGGGCGGTGTTGTTCGTGCTGATGCCGCTGTTGGCGGTCCGCGCGGTACGGCCGGAGCTGCGCGGGCGGGCGATGAGCGTGCCGGCCACGCTCGGACCGCTCGGGGCCGTCGTCGGGCCGGCGTTGGGCGGGGTGTTGCTGGACCATTGGGGTTGGCGCGCCGTCCTGCTGGTGAAGTTGCCGCTGTGTGCGCTCGCCTGGTGGGTGGCCCGCCGCGGGCTCCCACCGGGCGGGCGGCCGGCCGCGCCCCGGCGGGCCGAGTGCCGGGACGCCTCGCTGGCCGGCACCGCCGTCGGGGCGCTGCTGCTCGGGCTGACGTTCACCGAGGGGTGGGTCGGGCCGGCGCTGTGCGGGTTCGCGCTGGTGCCGGGGGTGCTGTGGGCCCGGGGTGACGGCGGGCGACGCGTGCGCGGTGCGCTGCGGGCGGCCCGTACGGGCGGGATCCACGGTGCCGTGCTGGCCCTCGCGGTGGCCTTCGCGGCGGTGCACTTCCTGCTGGCGGTGCACCTCCAACGCGTAGAAGGCGTCTCGGCGTTCGGCACCGGTCTGACGCTGCTCGCGTTCCCGGCCGCGATGGCGGTGGCGGGGCCGGTGGGAGGTCGGCTCGCGGACCGTTACGGGGCCCGGCCGGTGGCGGTGACCGGGGCGGCGCTGGTCGCCGCCGGGTTCGGCCTGCTCGCTGTGGCCGGGGACTGGCCGCCGCTCCAGGTGGGCTGGCGGCTGGCGGTGGCGGGGTTCGGCATGGGGCTGTACGGCGGGCCGGCCCAGTTGATGGTGCTCGATGCGGCGGGGCCGGAGCGGATGGCCACGGCCGGTTCGACCGTCCAACTCGCCCGTAGCGCGGGCTTCGCACTGGGCCCGGCGGCGGCCACCGCCTTGGGAAGCCTGACCGGGCCGCGCACCGGTCCGGTACTGGCCACGGCGGTGGCGCTGTTGGCAGCGACGCTGCTGGCAAGGCCGGCGAGACGCGCCACGACGGCCGCACCGGTGGACTCGGGCCCCGCGCCTCCGCCGTAGTCCCGGGCTTCGGACTCCGGACCGCGGACCCCGGGCCGCGCCTCACGCCCCATACACCACTCCTCACGTCCCCGCACCTCACGCCATACGCCGTCAGCCATCAGCCGCCCGCGATCAGCCGTCGCCCCCAACTCCGGTGCCCCGAACTGCGGTGGCCCCACCCCGAACCGGGCGACGCCGATGGCACCAAACGCCCAGACTCCACGCCCCCGAGCCCAGATGCCACCGCAGGCCCCAACTCCGCCCTCCCCCTCCCCGCCCAGCCCGCACACTCCCGCGGCCAACCACCACCCCACCAACCAACCACCCCGTCCCCACCCCCCACCGCGCACCACACGCCCCACCCCTCACCCTCTCCCCACTCCACGTCCCCTCTCCTCTCCTCCCCCACCCCACCCCAAAGAAAGGCACCCCATGTGCGGCATTACCGGTTGGGTTTCGTTCGGCGAAGAGCCCGGGCGGCGGCCCCGCGTCATCGAGCGGATGACCGCGACGCTCGCTCCCCGTGGGCCCGACGGTTCGGGTATCTGGGTCGGTCCGCATGCCGCACTCGGGCACCGGAGGCTGGCCGTGCTCGACATCGAGGGCGGCGCGCAGCCCATGACGGCGAGCGCCACCGGCGCCCCACAGGCCGGCGGGAGCCCCTCCCCCGACACGGTCGTCCTCAGCTACAGCGGCGAGGTCTACAACCACCACGAGCTGCGCCGCAAACTCCGCTCCGCCGGGCGGGAGTTCGCGACGCGGAGCGATACCGAGGTGGTGTTGCGCGGCTACCAGGAGTGGGGCGCAGGGCTGGCCGAGCGGCTGGTGGGCATGTACGCGTTCGCCGTGTGGGACGCGGCGGCCGGCCGACTGTTGCTGGTGCGGGACCGGATGGGCGTCAAGCCGCTGTACTACGCCCGGACGCCCGACGGCGGCCTGGTCTTCGGCTCCGAGCCCAAGTCGCTGTTCGCGCACCCCGATTGCGTACCGCGGGTTGATGCGCAGGGGCTACGGGAGGCGTACGGCCTGGTGTTCGGGACGGGGGCGACGCTGTGGGCGGAGGTGCGGGAGGTGCCGCCCGGCGGCCTGGTGGCGTTCGACCGCGACGAGCTGACCGAGCGGCTCTACTGGCAGTTGACCGCGCGGCCGCACGGTGACCCGGACCTCGCGGCCACCACCGCCGGGGTCCGCGACCGTCTGGAGCACGCGGTGCGCTCCCAGTGGGAGGCCGATGTGCCGCGGTGCAGTCTGCTGTCCGGCGGGCTGGACTCGACGGTCGTCACGGCGCTGCTCGCCGACGAACTGCGGCTCCGCGAGGGCCCGGAGGCGCGGTTGCGCACGTACGCCGTCGACTACAGCGACCAGGCGGAGCGCTTCACCGGCGATGTGTTGCGCACCGGGCACGATGCGCCGTACGCCGTCGAGGCGGGCGCGTTCATCGGGACCGAGCACCAGACCGTCGTGCTGGACCCGCAGGCACTGCTGGATCCCGGGCACCGCGCGGCCGTGGTCGCGGCCCGCGATTCGCCGATCGGCGTCGGCGACATGGACACCTCGCTGTACCTGCTCTTCGGCCGGATCGCCGAGCACTCGACGGTGGCGTTGTCCGGTGAGGCCGCGGACGAGGTGTTCGGCGGCTACCCGTGGTTCCACGATCCGGCGGCGCTGGCCGCGCCCACCTTCCCGTGGCTGCGGGTCACCAGCGACGAGGCGGCGATGCCGCTCCACCCGGACCTGGCCCGGGAGTTGCGCATCGGGGAGTTCCAGCGCGACACCTACCGCGCGGCGCTGGCGGCGGTGCCGCACCTCGACGGCGAGAGCGCGGCGCAACGCCGACAGCGCGAGCTCCAGCACGTGTCACTGACCCGTTGGCTGCGCCAGCTCCTGCACCGCAAGGACCGACTCAGCATGGCGCGGGGCCTGGAGGTGCGGGTGCCGTACTGCGACCACCGGCTGGTCGAGTACGCCTTCAACGCGCCCTGGGAGCTGCACCGGCACGACGGCCGGGAGAAGAGCCTGCTGCGCTCCGTGGGCACCGGGCTGGCCCCGCGGTCCGTGCTGTGGCGGGCCAAGAACCACTATCCGGCCACCCACCACCCCGACTACAACCGCGGGCTTCAGCGGCTCGCCCGCGAGGCGTTGGACGCGGCCGGCGGGCGGGTGCGCGACCTGGTCGACGAGCGGGTCATCGCCGCCAACCTGACGACCGCGCCGGAACGGCTGGAGTGGGGGCATCGACTGCGACTGGAGCGGGTGGTGGACCTCGCGCTGTGGCTCGACCTCTACCGGCCGGAGCTCGCCGTGTGAGCCACCCGAACGCCCCGCGCGGGCCGATGCCCCGCCCGGGCCGATGGCGTCCGCCGGCCCTCGCCCTGCCCTGCCCCACCTACAGAGACCCGCCCTCCCACCCTCTCCCTTCACCGGAAGCCCAGAGGAACACCAGAGGAAGACCAGAGGAAGATCCAGATGAAACCGACCGACTCCAACTCACCAGACACCGCAGCCCGGATACACACCCCAGCCCCCACCACCCCCACAGAGCCGGCAGAGCCGAGAGGGCCGGTAGATCCGAGAGCGCTGGCAGAGACGAGCGGGCTCGTAGAGCCAAGAGGGCCGGTAGAGCTCTACGGTCCCGCCTACAAGCGTGACCCCTATCCCCTCTACGCCGAGTTGCGGGACCGCGGCCCCGTTCACCGCGTCCGCTTCCCCAGTGGGGTGTGCGCCTGGCTCGTCACCGGGTACGAGGCGGCCCAACGGGCGCTGACCGACCCGCGGTTGGGCAAGCACCACTCACGCGGCAACGCGGCCTGGCGGGCGCGCGCCTCGATCATGCCGGAGCCGCAGCACTCGCAACTCCAGGTGCATCTGCTGCACCAGGACCCACCCCGACACACCGCGATGCGCCGGATGATCACCGATGCGTTCGCCCCACAGCGGGTGGCAGCGCTCCGTCCGCGCTTCCAGGAGTTTGCCGACGAGTTGCTGGACCGGTTCGCGGGCGTGGGCCGGGCGGACCTGGTCGCGGAGTTCGCGGCGCACTTCCCGTTCCGGGTGCTGGCCGAGGTGATCGGCCTTCCCCGGGAGTTCGTGGTGCGCTTCGACCGAGACTGGGGGAAGGTGGTGCAGCCGGTCGGGCCCACGGACCCGGGCCGACCCGCGTACGAGGCGCGGCTGCGCGGGCTCCAGCAGTACATCGCCGATCTGGTCGGGCACAAGCGGCGCGTACCGGGGGCGGACCTGCTGTCCCGTCTGGTGGCCTGCCGCGACGCGGATGAGCTGACCCAGGAGGAACTGGACTCGATGGTCTTCCAGTTGCTGGTCGCGGGCCAGGAACCGGTCACCAACCAGATCACCACCGCACTGATCGCCCTGCTCCGCCACCCCGAAGACCTCGCCACGCTGGCCGCCCGGCCCGAGCTGTTGCCCTGGGCGGTCGAGGAACTGCTGCGCCATGACGGCGCGTTCGAGCTGACGACCTGGCGGTTCTTCGCCGAGGACAGCGAGTTGCACGGGACCCGTATTCCGGCCGGCGACTCGGTGATCGTCTCGCTGTGCGCGGCCAACCGCGACCCGCGGCGCTTCGCCGACCCCGACGCCCTCGACTTCGACCGCTCGCCCAACCCACACCTCGCCTTCGGCCACGGCAGCCACTTCTGCCCGGGGGCCGCGCTCGCCCGCGCCGAGTTGCAGATCGCGCTGGGCACCCTGCTCCGTCGGCTGCCGGGCCTCCGCCTGGCCGTTCCGGAGGACCAACTGCCGTGGATCCCGGCAGTCCTGGCCCGCGGGGTCAACCACCTCCCGGTGACGTACGGAAGCGAACCGGAGCGGTCCCCTGGCCAGGCCCCCGGTCCAGGCACACCCGCCACCGGCTGCCCGATGACCACGCCCCGCCCCGCGCCCCGCCCCGCTAGCGCAACGGACTCCCACCCCCGGGACAACGCATGCTGATCCCGAACGCCCTCGAAACCCCTTGCACCGACCACCCGACCTCCATCACCTCCACGGCCTCCACGGTCTCCACCTGCAAGGCGATACTCCGCGTCCTCCTCCCCTACCGGCGCACCCTGGACGACGCCACCGACGGCGACACCCCGGACGCGTTTCCCGTCCAACTGCGCCAGTTGGCCCCCTGGGTCGCGGCGGGGCGGCCGATCCCCTTCACCCTGCCGGGCTTCCCCTGCAAGTCCCCCAACCCCGCGAAGGTGCTCGGCCCGCTCCCCGACGAGGGCGAGCGGCTCGCGCTGCGCTTCCTGGACGGGCTGTGCGCCCGTATTGCGGCCGTGTACCCACCGGGCGCCCGGATGGTGATCTGCTCGGACGGACACGTCTTCAGCGACCTCATCCGGGTACCGGACGCCGACATCGACGCCTACGGGGACGGGCTGCGGGCGCTGCTCCAAGAGGAGGGGCTGGCGCCCCGGTTGAGCGTCTTCGATCTGCGTGCCGCATACGGGGACCTGCCCTACGACGCCAAACGGGCCCGGATCGAGGCGGAGCACGCGCCCTCGCTGGCGGCGCTACGGGGCGAGACGCGGGCCGACGAGGCCGCCCGGCGGCTGTACTTGGGCATCACCCGGTTCCTCTTCGAGGACACCGACCTCGGCGCCTACCCCGGCACCCGTTCGGCGTTGCAGCGGGAGTGCCGGGCGCGCGCCTACGGGGTGATCCGGCGGAGCCGGGCCTGGGGCGAGTTGATCGCCGGGTACCACCCGGGGGCGGTGCGGCTGTCGATCCACCCGCAGCCGCGGGGTTCGGCCAAGTTCGGGATCCGGCTGCTGGACGCGCCGGATGTGTGGACGACGCCGTGGCACGCGTGCGTGCTGGAACACGACGATGGGAGGCGGGAGTTGCTGCGCCGGGCGGACGCCGAGCGCCGGGGCCGTCTGATCCTGCGGCACGGGCGGCCCAGCCACTTCACGACGACAGCGACGATGGCGGCGACACAGGAGACGGGGGCGACGGGGGCGACGGGAGCGACAGCAGCGCCGACAGCGACAACGGCACCAGCGCCAGCACCAGCACCAGCACCAGCACCAGCACCAGCACCGACACCAGCACCAGACACGCACCCCCCAACCCCATAACCACCCCCGTGCCCGCAGCCCCCACTCCCCCGAGGACTGCGGGCACCCCCTACCCACCCCGGTGATCAAACGCAATCAACGGATCGCCCGTCAGCGGATGTTCCGTCACCGCCGCCCGCACCCCGAAGACCTCCGCCAGCAGTTCTGGCGTCAGTACCGTCCGGGGCGGTCCGGAGGCCACCAGTCGGCCGTCGTGCAGGACGTGCAGGCGGTCGCAGAGCGATGCCGCGGCGTTCAGGTCGTGCAGGGAGATCAGGGTGGTGCGGGCCCGGTCGCGGAGCAGGGTCAGCAGCTCGACCTGGTGGCGGACGTCGAGGTGGTTAGTGGGTTCGTCCAGCACCAGCACGTCCGTGTCCTGGGCGAACGCCCGGGCCAGCAGCACGCGTTGCCGCTCGCCGCCGGAGAGCGCGGTGAACCGGCGGGCCTCCGCGCCGGCCATACCGACGGCGGCGAGCGCGTCGGCCACCGCCGAGCGGTCGGTGTCGTCCTCGCCGGCGAAGGCCCGCTTGTAGGGCGTCCGCCCCATCGCCACCACCTCGCGCACCGTCAACTCGAAGTCGGCGGCCCGCTCTTGCGGCAGGGCCGCGATGTGGCGGGCGGCGCGCCCGGGGGACAGCGTGGCGAGGTCGGTTCCGCAGAGCAGGACGCGGCCGGCGGTGGGGCGCAGATGCCGGTAGACGGTCCGCAGCACGGTGGACTTGCCGCTGCCGTTGGGGCCGACCAGCCCGACGATCTCGCCGGAGGCCGCCATCAGATGCACCCCGGCGACGACGTCCCGTCCGGAGTAGCTGACCCGCAGCTCCTCGATGTCGATCCTCATCGCTCGCCCCCCAACCGCCGGTCCAGCACGAACAACAGGGCCGGCGCGCCGATCATCGCCGTGACGACCCCGACCGGGAGCTCCTGACCGTCCAGGGCCGTTCGGCAGACGACGTCGACCACCACCAGCAGCAGCGCCCCGGTGAGGGCGGACAGCGGCAGCAGCCGGCGGTGGTCACCGCCGACGACCAGCCGGCACAGGTGCGGCACCATCAGGCCGACGAAGGCGATGGCTCCGGAGACCGCGACCAGGACGCCGGTCAACAGGCTGGTCACCACGAACAGTTCGCGGCGCAGCCGGGTCACGTCCACGCCGAGCCCGGCCGCCGTCTCATCGCCCATCAGCAGGGCGTTCATCGCGCGGGCCCTGGCCTGGAGTGCCAGCAGGCCGGCGGCGACCGCGAGCGCCGGCAGCCACAGTGCGCCCCAAGTGGCCCCGCTCAGGCTGCCCATCAGCCAGAACAGCACCCCGCGGGTCTGCTGTTCGTCGCCGGCCTGGAGGACGAGGTAACTGGTGAAGCCGGACAGGAACTGACCGATGCCCACGCCCGCCAACACCAGCCGCAGCGGCGAGAATCCGCCGCCGCGCCGCGCCATCGCCCACACCAGCGCGAACGCGGCGAGCGCCCCGGCGAAGGCGGCCGCCGACATGCCGAGCCCGAGCGCTCCGCCGGCGCCGGCGCCCAGCACGATGGCGGCGACCGCGCCGAGCGAGGCCCCGTTGGAGATGCCGAGGAGGTACGGGTCGGCGAGCGGGTTGCGCACCAGGGCCTGGGTCGCGGTGCCGACCAGCCCGAGGCCGGCGCCGACGCAGGCGGCCAACAGGGCTCTGGGGACCCGGAGTTGCCACACGATCAGCTCGTCCGTGCCGGGTTGCGGCGCGGCCCCGCCGAGCCGGCGCAGCACCACCGACCAGACGTGTCCGGGCGGCAGGTCGGTGGCGCCCAGCGACACCGCGGCGGTCAGCGCCCCGACCAGCGCCACGGCGAGGACGAGGGCGAGCGGCCCGGTGCGCGGCGGGTGCGTCCGTTCGCGTACCGGGGCGAGCGGCTGCGCCCCCACTACCGGGCCGCCTTGAACCGCGTCGGGTACAGGGTGCGCGCGATCTGCTCGACGGTGTCGGCGTTGCGGGTGCCGGCGATGGTGGTGGGCTCCGAACCGATCCGCAGGAACCGCTCGTTGCGGACCGCGGCCAGGCCCTTGGTGGCGGGGAAAGTCTTGAGGAACTGCGCGGCCTGGTCGAACGCCTCGGCGTTGGCGACCGCGTCGCCGCGGTCGCGGACGGCCAGTTGGATCCAGTCGGGGTTCTTGGCGACCACGTCCTCCCAGGAGACCGGCTTGAAGTCCCCGTCACAGTCGCCGAAGACGTTGCGGGCGCCGGCCTGGCTGATCACGGCGTTGGCGACCTGCTTGCCGCAGACGGCCATCGGCTGCTTGGTGCCGGCGTCGAAGTCGAAGAAGAAGTAGCGGGGCCGCTCGGCCTCGGGGACGTCGGCGACGGCCTGGTGGACGGCGGCGACCTTGGCGCGCATGCCGGCGACCAGTTCCCGGGCCCGCGGCGCGGTGCCGGTGACGGCGCCGAGCCGGGTCAGGTCGCCCTCGACGCCGGACAGGTCGCGCTGCGGGCCCTTGGCCATCGGGGCGCAGGCGGTGGAGGCCAGGTAGACGTGGCGGATGCCGGCCGCCTTGAACTCCTCGTCGGACGGGGCGTCCCCGGCGCCGCCCATGCCGCCCATGCCGCCCATGGCGGCGAAGGTGTCGATGTAGAGGTCGGCACCGGAGCCCAGCAGCTTCTCCTTCGGGATGACGGCCTTGCCGAGGACCGGCACCTTGGCGGCCCGGGCGCCGAGTTCGCCGGGCAACGTCCCCTTGCCGGGCGGGAATCCGGTGCCGATGACCCGGTCGCCGGCGCCGAGCCGCAGCAGCATCTCCAGGGCGGCGGCGTTGCTGGTGACGATCTTCCGGGGCGGGGCGGTGAACGTGGTCTCCACGCCCTTGCAGTCGGCGACCCGTACGGGGAAGCCGTCGCGGCCCGGTGGACCGCCGTCCGCCCCCGTAGCGCGTGTCCCGCCGCCTGAACCGCACGCCGTGGCGGCCAGCGCGACAACCACCGCGAGTCCGCACCACTTTCCTAGGCGCATGGGCCTTCTCCCCTACCGCTGTGACGCTCCGGCCGGTCCACCGGCCGCGGGCCACCCTCGTGGCCCGGCACAGGTAGTCGGGGAGGCACCGCCTCCGGTTCCCGGCCCCTGGCGTTCATGTCGAGCGCCGCGTCATCCTGAGCGAACGGCACACCGACCAACGGGGAAACGGAACCCGCCATGAGCCACGACACGTCAAGCTACGACTCGTCATCCGGCTGGGACACTTCGAGTCACGGCAACCACGACAGCTACGGCCACGACAGCCACAGCTCATCGAGCAACGACTCCTCGCACCACGACTCCTCGCACCACAGCTCTTCGCACCACGACTCCTCGCACCACAGCTCTTCGCACCACGATTCGTCGCACCACGGCTGGTCCGGCTCCCACGCGTCGAGCGGCTACTCGTCCTCGCACGCGCCCCACCACTCCGCCGCGTCCCACTCCACAGCACCCCACCCCACCCCCCACATGACCAACGACCTGCCGGCCTTCGGGAGCGATCAACAGGCCGGCGACGACGAGCAATCCCGGCGTCGGCGGCGGGCGGAGGAAGAGGAGGAGCACCGCCGGCGGTGGGTCCGGCGGCACCGGTGACACGCGGTGGACTGCCGGCCGTCGGCGCTCAGGGTCCCTCTTCGCCGCTCCCTTGGGGGCCGTAGAGCTCCAGGAGTCGGGTGCGGGTGCCGTGGAGACGTTCGGCGACGGTCTCGGCGACGTAGCGGTAGACGGCGCGGCCCAGGACGGCGTCGTCCGCGCAGAGGCCGCGGACGACGGCCGCGTCGAATTCGAGCGCCTCGACGGGGCCGAGGGTCTCGGCGCCCAGGTGCCAGAGGTAGGGCGGGAACAGCCAGGACCAGCCGAGGAGTTCGTCCCGGCCGAGGGTTTCGACGACGGCGGCGCGGCGGCCGGGGACGCGCTGGTCGAGCGCGACCCGGCCGGAGCGGATGATCCAGAACCGCTCGGCCCGGCGGCCCTCCTCGAAGACGCGGGTGCCGCGGGGCAGCGACACGAGCCGGGCGACCTCGGTCAGCCGTCGGCGCCGGTCGGGCGGCATCGCGTCGAACAGGTGCTTCACCTTGGGCATCTCGCCCTCCATCCACCATGTGGGATCACTGTGGGCTAACTTCAGAGCGTTCTGCACGATATGCGGAGGATGCGACGGATGCCGGGAATGGCCGGCCCGGAACGCGGCAACCAGCGCGCCCGGGCATACGCCCTCAGGCCATCTGACGGCGTACCAGGTCGTGCAGCCGGCCGCCGGTGTTGGCGAGGAGCTCGGCGGGGGTGCCCTGTTCGACGATCCGGCCGTCGGCCATGACCAGGACCCGGTCGGCGTCCAGCACGGTGGAGAGGCGGTGCGCGATGACCACGCGGGAGGCGCTCAGCGCGCGGGTGCTGTCGATGACGATCCGCTGGGTCTCGTTGTCCAGGGCGCTGGTGGCCTCGTCGAAGAAGAGGATGCGGGGGCGGCGGACCAGCGCCTGGGCGATCATCAGCCGCTGCCGCTGGCCGCCGGAGATGGCGCCGCCGCCGGAGATCATGGTGTGCAGGCCCATCGGCATCCGCTTGATGTCCTCGGCCAACCCGGCCATCTCCGCGGCCGCCCAGACCTCTTCCTGGGTGAACGACTCGGCGCCGCTGATGCAGTCCAGGATGGAGCCGGTGAGCGGCTGGGCGTTTTGCAGGACCACCCCGCACTGGCGGCGGACGGCGGCCTGGTCGAGCGCGCCGAGGTCCTGGCCGTCGTAGAGGACACTGCCGGAGGAGGGCCGGTCGAAGCCGATCAGCAGGCGCAGCAGGGTCGACTTGCCGCAGCCGCTCGGGCCGACGATGGCGACGAACTCGCCGGGCCGCACCTGGAAGGAGACGTCGTCGAGGACCAGCGGGCCGTCCTCGCGGTAGCGGAAGGAGAGCCGGCGGGTCTCCAGGGCGCCAAAGAGCGCGCCCGGTTGGGAGCTGCCGCCGCGGACCTCGGGGGCCTCGTCCAGCACCGGCTTGATCTGCTCGAACATCGGCAACGCCGCGGCGGCCTGGATGAGCGCGCCGGTGATCTGGGTGACCGAGGTGAGCAGCATGGTCACCGAGGTGTTGAAGGTCAGGAAGGCGCCGGCGGACAGGGTGCCGCGGGCCGGGCCGGCCAGCAGCATGAACAGCGCCAGGGAACAGACCGGTAGGTAGACGGCGTTGAGGACGGTGGTGAGGTTCTTGATCCGGCCGGCCCGCTGCTGGAGCTCCCGGGAGCGGGCGAACTCCCGCGCCCAGGCGGCGTAGGCGAAGGACTCCGCGGCCGCGACCCGCAGCTTGGGCAGGCCACGCAGGGTCTGGAAGGCCCGGTTGTTGAGCTTGTTGCCGAGCACGATCAGGCGGCGCTGCCAGCGCAGTTCCCACAGGCCGAGGACGAGGAAGACCGCGCCGATGACGAGCAGCACGGCGAGCGCGGCGAGCGCCAGCGGGACGCTGTAGAGGAGCAGCAGCACGAGGTTGATCGCGCCGACCGTGCCGGCCTGGACGGCGACCGGTCCGACGCCGGCCAGCACCCGGCGGATGGCGCTGATCCCCATGGCGGCGCTGGCCAGTTCGCCGGTGGAGCGGGCGGCGAAGAACTGGGTGGGCAGCCGCAACAGCCGGTCCCAGACGGCGGGTTGGAGGATGGACTCGATCCGGCCCTCGACGCGCAGCACGGTGAGGTTCTGGAGCAGGGTGAAGGCCGCCGCGACAACGCTGGAGACGATGACGGCGAGCGCGATCTGGACGATCAGGTCGCGCTGGGCCGCCGGTACGTAGACGCCGAGGACCTTGCCGGTGGCGATCGGCACGAGGGCACCGAGGGCGACCGTGACCAGCCCGGCCAGGGCGAGGTTGCGCAGGTCGGTGCGGGTGCCGCGGAGGCTGAAGCGCATCAGCCGCCACAGCGTCAACCGCCCCTCGGGCAGCGGCCGGTAGAACATCACGGCCTGCGGCTCGAACTCGTCGGCGTTGTCCTTGCCGATCCGGATGCGCAGCCCGGAGGTCGGGTTGACCGCTTCGTAGCGGCCGCGCCGCCACAGCAGCGCCACGGGGGCGCCGGACTTGGCGCGGTGGCCGACCAGGGGGCCGGCGTCGGTGCGCCACCAGCGGCCGTCGAGGCGGACGGCGCGGGTGCGTATCCGGGAGGCGAGGGCGATCCGCTCGACGGGGCTGACCCGGTCGCCGGCGGCGGCGCCCTTGGGCGGTTCGGTGAGGGTGATTCCGGCGGCTCCGGCGACCTGTTGGCAGACCGCGAAGGTCAGGTCGTCGCCGGCGCGGTCGCGCGCGGCGGTGGCGCGAGCGCCGCGCTCCTTGCCGATGGAGGCCAACAGCGCCTGGTCGGCGCGCTCGCGGACGGCCTCGCCGGCCTTGATGCCGGCGGCCGCGCGGTCCTCGTGGGCCCGCTCCTCCTGCTCGATCCAGCGGTCGACGGCGGACAGCAGCCGGTACTGCTGGTTGACCATGCGCTGCCACAGCGCGGCGTCGACGAGCAGATCGGCGGCGGCCTCGGCGCTGTAGGAGGCGCCGTATTGGACGCTGCCGGGCGGCACCGGCATCCACAGCACGTCGTCGTCGGCCACCGCCTCGTCGCTGGGCCGGCCGTCCAACGGGGCCTCGAACAGCACGCCCAGCCCACGGGCGGTGCCGAGCGCGAAGGCGTGTTCCACAGGGGTGGCGACCGGCGTCCCGTAGGGGTCGTCGTATCCGTAGGTGTGGGGGTCGCCGCCGTGGTCGGCGCGGGGCAGTTCGCGCAGCGCGATCCGGCGCAGGCCGCAGTCGGCCGACGGGCGGCCCACGAGGGTGTGTTGGGGGCCCTGGACGGGGCCGAGCAGCAGGGTGCCGGCTTCGAGGCGGCCGAGGAAGTGCCAGTGGCCCTCCTGGGCGGCGTCGACCGCGAACAGGTCAAGGGTGCCGCCGGTGACCAGCCACAGGACGTGCGGGCCTTCGAGCGGGACGTTGCGCAGCCCGGTGCAGTCGACGGGGGTGCCGAGGGTGCCCAGGGCGTGGGTGACGGCGTCAGCGCCGGGTGCGGCGGCCGGTTCCGCGGGCGGCGGCACGGCGGGTCCGGCGTCCGGGGACGGGTGTGCGGAGGCCACGTCAGTGCTCCTTGACCAACTGGGCGTAGGCGCCCCCGGCGGCGACCAACTCCTCGTGCCGGCCGCGTTCGACGATGGTGCCGTGGTCCAGGACCACGATCTCGTCGCTGTCGCGGACGGTGCTCAGCCGGTGGGCGATGATGACGCAGGCGCAGCCGCGGCGCCGCAGGTTGTCCATGATGACCGCCTCGGTCCCGGCGTCCAGGGCGCTGGTGACCTCGTCGAGGACGAGCACGCTGGGGCGCCGGACCAGCGCCCGGGCGATCTCCAGGCGCTGCCGCTGGCCACCGGAGAAGTTGCGGCCGTCCTGTTCGACGCGGCTGTGGATGCCGTCGGGGCGGCGGGCGATGACGTCGTCGTAGAGGGCGGCGTCCTGGAGGGCGGCGATCACCGCGTCGTCCGGTATGGAGGGGTCCCACAGGGCGACGTTGTCCCGGACGGTGCCCTCGAAGAGGAAGACGTCCTGGTCGACGAAGGAGACCGAGGCGGCCAGCGCGCTGCGCGGGATGTCGGCGAGGCGCTGTCCGTCAATCCGGATGGTGCCCTCCCAGGGCGCGTAGAGGCCGGAGATCAGGCGGGAGACGGTGGACTTGCCGCTGCCGGAGCCGCCGACCAGGGCGACCTGCTGCCCCGGGCCGACGGACAGCGAGAAGCCGGTCAACAGCGGGGCGTCGAGCGGGCTGTAGCCGAAGGTGATGTCGTCGAGGGTGACATGGCCCTTGAGGCGGCGGGTGCCGGCGTCCGCGTCCGGGCGGGAGTAGAGGGTGTCGGCGGGGAAGCTCTCGACGTCCTTGAGGCGGGCGACGTCGGCGGCGAAGTCCTGGATGCGTCCGGCGACGCCGTTGAGGCGGGTGACGGGGGCGGTGAAGCGGGTCACCAGGGCCTGGAAGGCGACCAACAGGCCGATGGAGAGATGGCCTTCGACGGCGCGCAGGCCGCCGATCCAGAGGATCAGCGCGCTGTTGAGGGTGGCGAGGGTGGGGGCGACGATCGCGAGCCAGGCGCTGGGGACGCCGAGCCGCTGCTGCACCTCCAGGGTGGTGGCGTGCTGGCCGGCCCAGCGGCGGAAGTAACCGTTCTCGCCACCGGTGGCCTTCATGGTCTCGATGAGGGTGAGGCCGGTGTAGGAGGTGTTGGTGAGGCGTGCGGTGTCGGCGCGCAGCTTCTGGGTGTGGGTGGCACGCAGCCGGACGACGATGCGCATGGCGACGACGTTGAGCAGGGCCAGCAGCACGCCGATGACGGTGAGTTGGGGGTCGTAGGTCCACAGCAGGACCGCGTAGAGGATGACGACCACGCCGTCGACGGCGGCCGCGGCCAGGTCGCGGGCGAGGGTCTCGGCGACCGCGTCGTTGGACTGGAGACGTTGGACGAGGTCGGCGGGCGAGCGCTGGGCGAAGAAGGTGACCGGCAGCCGGAGCAGATGGCGCAGGAAGCGGGCGCTGCTGAGGGTGGAGGAGATGATCCGGCCGCGGAGCAGGTTGGCCTGTTGCAGGCCGGTGAGGACGGCGGTGAGCGCCACCATCGCGGCCATCGCCGCGAACAGCGGGCCCAGCAGCGAGGTTTGGTTGCCGATCAGGAACATGTCGATGTAGGTGCGGCTGAGCGCGGGCACCGCGGCGCCGACGCCGACCAGCAGCAGGCTGGCGAGCAGGGCGGCCAGCAGGGTGCCGGTGGTGCCGCGCAGCCGGGCCGGCAGGGCGTGCAGGACGCTGGGGCGTCGGCCGCCCTTCTCGAACGCCTCGGAGGGTTCGAAGACCAGCACGACGCCGGTGAAGCTGGTGTCGAAGTCCTCCACGGGCACGAAGCGGCGGCCCTTGTCGGGGTCGTTGAGGTGGACGCCGCGGCGGCCGAGGCGGCGGCCCATGCCGTCGTAGACGACGTAGTGGTTGAACTCCCAGAAGAGGATGGCCGGCGCCTGGACCTCGGCGAGCGCGGCCGGCTCCATCTGCATGCCCTTGGCCGTGAGGCCGTAACTGCGGGCGGCCTTGAGGAGGTTGCTGGCGCGGGAGCCGTCGCGGGAGACGCCGCAGGCGATCCGCAGTTCCTCCAGCGGCACGTGCCGGCCGTAGTGGGCGAGCACCATCGCCAGGGAGGCGGCGCCGCACTCCACGGCTTCCATCTGCAGGACGGTGGAGGTGCGGACCGACTTCTTCGCCTTGGGGGCGCGCTCCGGTGCCCTGCGACGGCGGGTGGGCGGCGCGCCCTCGGGACGGTGCCGTCCACGGCCGGCGGGCGGGAGGTGCTGCGGGGGCGCCGCGGAGGCAGCGGAGGCGTCGGGCGCGGTCACGAGAGCAGCCAATCGATCGGGTGCTGCGCGGCCAGGTGGACGGCTGCGGTGGCCGGGGTCATCGAGTCGAGCGCGAAGGGGGGCCCGGTGGAGGTGGACCAGGCGTAGCCGGAGGCGGTGTGCGCGGTGTCGAGGGTGACCCGTACGGCGACGGGCTGGCCGTCGCGGGAGAACTGCTCGGCGAGTTGGTCGCTGCCGAGGAACGCGGCGATCCGTTGCCGGGGCTGGGCGGCGCGGCCGATGGCGGCGACGTGGCCGCGCAGCACGCCGTAGCGCTGGGTGGGGGCGGAGGCGACGGTGAGGTCGACGGGGGCCCCGACCGGGAGCGTGGCGGCGCTCTCGGCCGGGACGTACAGGGTGGCCGTCAGCGGGTCTTGGGGACCGGAGGTCCGCTCTACGGAGGCGAGGTCGGCGCCCGTGGTGACGACCGCGCCGATGCTGGCGTCCAAACTGGTCAGCCGGCCGGCGGCGAGCGCGCGGACGACGGTGGTGGTGCCCTGCGCGGTGCGTATTCGGACCAACGGGACGCCGGACGCGACCTGTTTGCCCTCCTCGGCGAGGACCGTGGTGACCTGGCCGGCGACCGGGCTCTGGAGGACGTAGCTGCCGTGGCCGTGGGTGAGGATGCCGGGGGCGGTGAGGGTGGCGGTGACCGTGCCGGTGATCGCCCAGACGGTCGCGGCGATCATGACGAGGACGGTGACGGTGAGCACCAACCAGCCCTGGGGGCGGGCGAAGCGCACCGGCAGGTCGAGTTCCTCGGGCGACTGCAGCTTGGAAAGGGCCTGTTGGCGAAACTGCACGACACTCTTCCCTCAACTGCCTGGGCTGGTACGGACGTACGAGAGTACGCCGCCGACGCGGCGGTCCGGCGGCGGGCCCCGGCGGTGGACAGCCGGGTGCCCCGGAATCCGGCCGGAGCCGGATTGTCCGGGGCACTCGGTGCGGCAGATCGGCAGGGAGGGGGCGCCGACTACCGTCATGGCCGTTCGATGCCGGCCGTGCCGCGGGGCGGCACGTGATCGCTAGATCAGAGGCCGTTGGTCAGGCCGCCGGCGATGCCCTGCACGTCCAGGCCGGTGGTCTGCTGGACCAGGCCGGTGGCGGTGTTGAGGACGCCCGAGACGGGGGCGACGGAGTTGACGGTGCCGGTGACGGTGCCCACGACGCCGCCGACGAGGCCACCGGACACGTTGTCCAGGTCGGCGTCGGAGATTTCCTGGGTCTGAACCTGGGCGTTGTTCATGGTGTTTCCCTTCGGACGGATCAATACAAGAAAAACTGCGACGGGCCATCCGGTGGCCGGCCCGGCCGCGGCCACGGTAGTGGGGGTCCCGATTTCGGGAAACCCCGGCGACTGCCGTGGTGCGATGGATCAAAGCATGCGGGCGGGTTGCCCTGCTAATCGGATGAGTGGCGATCCGGACGCGACTGCTCGAAGGAATTACCGGACGTGTACGTACGTCCATGGCTTGGTCGAGGCATCTTCACATCTCCTCCGGTTTCCTTTCCGCGGAATCGTCGTTGCCAGACGCGCGGAATGGGACATTCCGGAAGTCATCCACCGATCGGCCGGACCGCACCCGGGCCCGAAACACCGGCGCGTGTGCCGGCTGCGCATTCGGTGTGCAGATTTCCTGAAGGCCCTCGAACTTAACGCCCGACTAGCGCGCCACGCCCCCGCGAAGTCCACCACGCGTTTCCGCAGTACGACACGGGTGTGACGGGGTTTTTAACCGAACATGATTGCCCGTGACTTCCCGTGCGGTATTGACCGGAATCGTCACCGCTATCGCCCCGCCATTCCGATGGAAACGGATCGACCACTAGAGAACGGACATATTCGCATAACTGCGGTGGTGGTGTGCGACCACCGCACCGCGGTGGCAGCCGGCCCCCGCCCGGTGCACGGTGGGGAGGTGGATCCCGTGGCGGCCCTGGACCGGATCGCGTTCCTGCTGGAACGGCAGGGCGCGGTGACCTACCGCGTGCAGGCGTTCCGCACCGCGGCCGCCGTGCTCGACCAACTTCCCCCGGACGACCTGCGCGAGCGCGCCGCGCGCGGAACGCTGGGGCGCCTCAAGGGACTCGGCCCCAAGACGACCCGGGTCATCGAGGAGGCGCTCGCCGGGCAACGCCCCGCCTACCTCGCCGCGCTGGAGGAGGAGGCCGGCGGCCCGCTGGTCGAGGGCGGGCGGGGCCGGGCACTGCGGCGGGCGCTGCGCGGCGACTGCCATCTGCACTCGGACTGGTCGGACGGCGGCAGCCCGATCGCCGCGATGGCCCGGGCCGCCCGCGACCTCGGCCACGCCTGGTGCGCGCTGACCGACCACTCCCCCCGGCTCACCGTCGCCCGCGGGCTGACGGCCGAACGGCTGCGCCGACAACTGGACGTGGTCGCGGAGCTCAACGAAGAACTCGCACCGTTCCGACTGCTCACCGGGATCGAGTGCGACATTCTCGACGACGGCTCGCTCGACCAGGAACCGGAGCTCCTGGACCGGCTCGACGTGGTGGTCGCCTCCCTCCACTCCAAGCTCCGCATGGAACGGGCCCCGATGACCCGCCGGATGCTGACCGCGGTGCGCAATCCGCTGGTGGACGTCCTCGGCCACTGCACCGGCCGGCAACTCACCGGCAGGGGCCGCCCGGAATCGGCGTTCGACGCCGCGGAGGTCTTCGCGGCCTGCGCCGAGCACCACACCGCGGTGGAGATCAACTGCCGCCCGGACCGGCTGGATCCGCCCCGTCGACTGCTGCGCCAGGCCCTCGACGCCGGCGCCCTCTTCGCGATCGACAGCGACGCGCACGCCCCCGGCCAGCTCGACTGGCAGATCTACGGCTGCGCCCGCGCCGAGGAGTGCGGCGTCCCCGCCGGCCGCATCGTGACCACCTGGACGGCCCGCCAACTGACGACCTGGACCACAACCGGCCGCACCCCGCGCCGGACCGCCGCCTAGGGCGCTTCTGGCGCCCTAACCCACCCCACGCAACGGCCCAAGGGCGTCAACCCGCCCCGAACCCGCCCGACTTCACCCCTCCTGCGCGGCGGCCGCCGTCCGTAGCGCCGCCAACACCGGCCGGAACAACGGATGCTCCTCCGCACCGCGCCGCACCGCCGCGAACACCCGGCGGGTGGGCGCCACCCCGTCGACCGGCCGGACCACCACTCCCCCCAGGTCCATCCCGCGCAGCGCCGAGCGCGGCACCAGTGCCACCCCGGCGCCCGCCGACGCCAGCGCCACCACCGCCCGGAAGTCGTCGGAGAAGTGCGTCAGCAGCGGCCGGAACCCGGCGTACTCGCAGGCCAGGACGACCACGTCATGGCACGGATTGCCCGAATAGGGGCCGATCCAGGGGGACTTGGCCAGCGCGGACAGCGGCACTGCCGCCGCCTCGGCCAGCGCATGGCCGGGCGGCAGCACCGCGTCGAACGGCTCCGCGTACAGCGGGACGCGGGTCAACCGGGGGTCGTCCGCGTCCGGCGCGCCCCGGTACTCGACGGCCACCGCCACATCGACCTGCCGGTCCAGCACCATCGGCAGGCTGGCGTCGCCCTCCGCGTCCCGCACCCGGACGTGGATGCCGGGCGCGGACGCGGCCAGTTCGGCGAGGGCCGGCGCGAGCACCAGCCCGATGACGGTCGCGAACGCCGCGACCGTCACCGTGCCGCCCTCACCCTTGTCGTAGGCGGCCAGCTCGGCCTCGGCGCGCTCCAACTGGGCCAGCACCGCGTTGGCGTGGGCGAGCAGGATGTCGCCGGCCGGCGTCAGCCGGACCCCGCGGGCGCCGCGCTCGACCAGCCGGTGGCCGGTCTCCTGCTCCAACGCGGCGAGCTGTTGGGAGACCGCCGACGGCGTGAGGTAGAGCGCGGCGGCCGCGGCGGTCACCGTGCGGTGGTCGGCCAGCGCCCGCAGGATGTGCAGCCGACGTGCTTCGATCATGGGTCCAGTTTCGCAGGGCACGGCCGGATCGTGCCCCGCGGCCGCCCGGTCAGCTCGCCAGGGCCGCGCGGGCGGCCACGAAGGCGTCCACGACGCGGTGCACGTCCTCGGTGGAGTGGGCGGCGGAGAGCTGGACGCGGATCCGGGCCTGGCCCTGCGGAACCACCGGGTACGAGAAGCCGATCACGTACACCCCGCGCTCCAGCAGCAGCTCGGCCATCCGGCCCGCCTCGGCCGCGTCGCCGATCATCACCGGCGCGATGGGGTGCTCGCCGGGCAGGATCGCGAAGCCCTCCTCGGTCATCCGGGAGCGGAACAGCGCGGTGTTGGCGTGCAGCCGCTCGCGCAGGTCGCCCGCGGACTCCAGCAGGTCGAGGACCTTGAGGGAGGCGGCCGCGATCACCGGGGCCAGCGAGTTGGAGAACAGGTAGGGGCGGGAGCGCTGGCGCAGCAGCTCGACGATCTCGGCGCGGGCCGCGACATAGCCGCCGGAGGCGCCGCCCAGCGCCTTGCCCAGGGTGCCGGTGATGATGTCGACCCGGTCCATGACCCCGCACAGCTCCGGGGTGCCGCGGCCACCGGGGCCGACGAAGCCGACCGCGTGCGAGTCGTCGACCATGACCATCGCGCCGTAGCGGTCGGCCAGGTCGCAGATCTCCGCCAGCGGCGCCAGGTAGCCGTCCATGGAGAACACGCCGTCGGTGACGATGAGGGTGCGGCGGGCGCCCTCCGCCTCCTTCAACTGGCGCTCCAGGTCGGCCAGATCGCGGTTGGCGTAGCGGAAGCGGCGGGCTTTGCTCAGCCGGATGCCGTCGATGATGGAGGCGTGGTTGAGGGCGTCGGAGATGACCGCGTCCTCCGGGCCGAGCAGGGTCTCGAAGACGCCGCCGTTGGCGTCGAAGCAGGAGGAGTAGAGGATCGTGTCCTCCTGGCCGAGGAAGTGGGCGATCCGGCGCTCCAGTTCCTTGTGCACCTCCTGCGTGCCGCAGATGAAGCGGACCGAGGCCAGGCCGTAGCCCCAGCGGTCCAGGGCCTCGTGGGCGGCGGCGATGACCTCGGGGTGGTCGGCCAGGCCGAGGTAGTTGTTGGCGCAGAAGTTGAGGACCTCGCCGGGCTGGCCGCCGGCGGTGACGCCCACGGTGGCGGACTGCGGCGTGCCGATCACCCGCTCCGGCTTGTGCAGTCCGGCGGCGCGGATCTCGTCGAGGGTGACGCGCAGGTCATCGCGTACGGCGTCGAACATGAAAGGGGTCTCCTTTTGGGGTGCGGGCGGGCGCTCGGGAAATTCCGGGAGCGGTGGTCAGGCGCTCCAGTCGAGGATGACCTTGCCGCCCTGGCCGCTGGCCGCGTCGGCGAAGGCGGCGTCGAACTCCTGGTACGGGTAGCGGCCGGTGATCACGGGCGCGAGGTCGAGGCCGCCCTCCAGCAGCACGGACATCGCGTACCAGGTCTCGAACATCTCCCGGCCGTAGATGCCCTTGATCGTGATCATCGAGGTGACGATCCGGGACCAGTCGACGGCGAACTCCTCGGAGGGCAGCCCGAGGACGGCGATCCGGCCGCCGTGCGTCATGTTGCCGATCATGTCGCGCATGGCCTCGGGCCGGCCGGACATCTCCAGGCCGACGTCGAAGCCCTCGCGCAGGCCCAGTTCGCGCTGGCCGTCCGCGATGGAGCTGCGGGCGACGTTGAGGGCGAGGCTCACGCCGACCTTGCGCGCGAGCTCCAGGCGCTGCTCGCTGACGTCGGTGATCACCACGTTGCGGGCGCCGGCGTGCCGGGCGACCGCCGCCGCCATGATGCCGATCGGCCCGGCCCCGGTGATCAGCACGTCCTCGCCGACCAACGGGAAGGAGAGCGCGGTGTGCACGGCGTTGCCGAACGGGTCGAAGACCGCGGCGACATCGAGGTCGACCGGGACCCGGTGCACCCACACGTTGGTCGCGGGCAGCGCCACGTACTCGGCGAACGCGCCGTTGCGGCCGACGCCCAGGCCGACCGTGGCGCGGCACAGATGGCGGCGGCCGGCCAGGCAGTTGCGACAACTGCCGCAGACCAGATGGCCCTCGCCGCTGACCAGATCGCCGGCCTTGATATCGGCCACGTCCCGGCCGGTCTCCACGACCTCGCCGACGAACTCGTGGCCGACGGTCAGCGGCGCGCTGACGGCCTGCTGCGCCCAGCCGTCCCAGGCTCGGATGTGCAGATCGGTGCCGCAGATACCGGTCCGCAACACCTTGATCAGCACGTCACCGGGGCCGATCGCCGGCTCCGGCACGTCCACCAGCCAGAGTCCCGGCTCCGCCTTCTCCTTGACCAGTGCCTTCACCGCAACGACTCCCGTGAGAAAGAGGTGACTGGAGCGACCTCACCGGGCCGATCCGGCCCACCGCCCTCTGGCCAGAAATCTTCCGTACGACGGCCCGTCCGGTCCATCGAGGATTTCTTAACCGCGCCCTCAGCTCCCCTTCAGGCCCACCCATGGCCAGGGGTTCCGGGCCGTCGCCACGACCCGCCACCGGAACGTCGCGCACCCGGCAAGTCCCGGCCCCCACAAGGCGTTTCGGCCACCCGGGCCACTCCACCACCCCCCAACCCACCCGCGTCCCACGGCACTTGCCCTCAGTCCGGCGCCCCCGGTGCCGTCACCGTGAACAGTCCGCCGTCCGGATCGCGCACCATCGCCTGGCTGCCCGACCCGTCCCGGGTCGCGGTCACCGGGGTGACGGTCCCGCCGGCCGCCACCGCCGCCTCGGTCGCCCGCCGCACGTCGTCCACGCGGAAGTGCACATGCCACTGCGGCCGCACCCGCGGGTCCGGGGCGGCCTCCACCGCGCCACCGCGCAGCGCAGCCACCACATGCGTCCCGTCGTGCACGATGACCTCGTCGTGCTCGTACGTCACCTGGCACCCGCCGGGCCGCTCGGTCGCCCAGTCGAAGACCTCGGCGTAGAAGATGGCCGCGTCGAACGCGTCCCTGGTCCGCAGCTCCAGGATCGCCGGCGCATGGCCCGTGCCCACCGACCAGGCCACCGTCTGCCCCTCCCAGAAGCCGAAGGTGGCACCGTCCCGGTCCGCGGCGAGCGCGGCCCGCCCGGGGCCGAGCTTGAGCGGCCCGACGGCAACGGTGGCGCCGCGCTCCCGGATCCGTCCCGCGGTGTCGTCGGCGCTCTCCACCGCGAAGTACGCGGTCCAGGACACCGGCACCTGAAGGCTCTGCACCAGCGCCCCGATCCCGGCGACCGGCTCCCCGTCGAACATCGCGACGGCGAACTCCTCGCCCAGCGTGGCCGGCCGGAACCGCCAGCCCAACACGGCGCCGTAGAAGCTCTCCGCGGCCCGCAGGTCGCCGGTCAGCAGGCTGACCCAGCAGGGCGCTCCGCGCACCGGCGCGGTCGGGCATGGGGACGGCATCGGCATCTGCCTCCTGTGGCTCGGGCCGGTCCGACGGGTGAGCGTGGATCAGCCCGCGCTGGTCGGCGGGGATCGCGGCGGGTCCTCGGCGCCCTCACCCCACTGTGCCAGCGACCGCCCGGCCCCGCAGGTCGCCCGCTCGGGGCAGAGTCGGTTGTGCTGCCGATGACCGGGCTCGATCCTGGAGGTACCGAACCGGGCTGGATTGATGCCATGAACGCGTGGACGGCGGCGACGAGCGCCGACTTCCGTGGGCCCCTCGACGTCACCAGGGCGGCCACGGCGGTACTGGACGCCCGGGGGCTGGTGATCGGCTGGAGCGCGGCGGCCCGCCAACTGCTGGGCTACGCACCGGAGGAGATCATCGGCCGGCCGGCCGCCACCTTCCTCCCGGAACCGGACCGGCCCCCGACGGGCGACCGCCCGACCACCGGGACGGCCACCACCGCGACGTGGTCCGCGCGGCACGCGGACGGCCACCGGCTGCCGGTCGCCCTCACGATGTGCCCGCTGGCCGATGCGCTGCCGGGCGTCGCGCCCGGCCCGGCCCGGGTGCTGGTCGCCACGGCGCTGGGCGACCTGCGGGCGTGGGAGTCGCGGCAGGCGATGCTGCACGGGCTGGCCACCCAGTCACCGGTGGGCCTGGCGATCTACGACGACGACCTCCGGCTGACGTGGTTCAACACCTCGTACGGGCGGGAGATCGGGCTGCCGCTGCGGGAGTTGATCGGCAAGCGGGCGGACGAGCTGTATCCGGGCACGTTCGTGACGGAGGGGTATCCCCGGACGCTGGACTCGGTGATGCGTCATGTGCTGGCGACCGGGCAGCCGTTCCTCGATCTGCACTTCGTCGGCGAACAGCCCACCGACCCGGGCACCGAGCACGTCTGGTCCTGCTCGTACTACCGGTTGCAGGACCCGGACGGGCGGGTGCTGGGGGTGTGCGAGGACTCCTTCGACATCACCGACCGCTATCAGGCGCAGCGCCGGTTGAAACTCCTGGTGGAGGCCGGCCGGAAGATCGGCACCACGTTGGACATGGTCGGCACCGCCCGGGAGGTCACCGGGGTCGCGGTGCCGGACTTCGCGGCCGCGGTCACCGTCGACCTGCTGGGGTCGGTGCTGGCGGGCGGCGATCCGGAGCCGGGCGCGCCCGGGGTGCCGGAGCTGGTCCGGGTCGCCGAGCGCTGCTGGGACGATCCGCCGGACCGGCCGCCGCGCCCGCCGTACCCGATCTCCTACGAGCCGGGCACCCTCCAGTACCGGAGCCTGTCGTCGGGCGGGATGATCCGCGCGGAGCGGACGATGGTGATGCCGCTGCGGGCCGGCGGCGCCTCGATGGGGCTGGTCACCTTCGACCGCGCGGACTCCCCGGCGGTCTTCGACGGCGGCGAGATCGACCTGGCCGACGAGTTGGTGATCCGGGCCGCCGTGGCGATGGACAACGCCCGCCGGTTCACCCGCGAACACGCCGCGGCGCTGACCCTTCAGCGCGATCTGCTGCCCCAGAACCTGCCGCCGCAGTCCGCGGTCGACATGGCCTACCGGTATCTGCCCAGCGACGACCGGGCCGGGGTGGGCGGCGACTGGTTCGACGTGATCGGGCTGTCCGGCACCCGGGTCGGGCTGGTGGTGGGGGACGTCGTCGGGCACGGTCTCCAGGCCGCGGCCACCATGGGCCGGCTGCGGACGACGGTGCGGGCGCTGGCGCGGCTGGACCTGGCGCCCGACGAGCTGCTGAGCAGGCTGGACGACCTGGTGGGGCAGACCCCCGAGGAGCGCGCGGCCGGGGCCGGCGCGGAGCCCGGCCCGGACGACGTGGCCGCCGGGGTGACCTGCCTGTACGCGGTGTACGACCCGGTGTCGCGGCACTGCACGATGGCCCGGGCCGGGCATCCCCCGCCGGCCGTCGTGTACCCGACGGGCGAGGTGTCGTTCCCTGACCTGCCGGCCGGGCCGCCACTGGGGCTGGGCGGCCTGCCGTTCGAGTCGTGGGAGACCGAGTTGCCGGTGGGCAGCCTGCTGGCCCTGTTCACCAACGGGCTGGTCCAGGGCCGCAGCGGGGACGTCGACGCCGGGCTGTCGATCCTGGGCAACGTCCTGCGGGAGCACCGCCGGCCGCTTTCCGACCTGTGCGACCGGGCGCTGGCCGCGCTGCTGCCGGACGGTGCGGCGCCCGACGACGCGGCGCTGCTGCTGGTGCGGACCCGGGAGCTGGACACCCGGCAGGTGGCCGCCTGGGAGCTTCCCGCGCAGCCCGCCGCGGTCGGCACCGCCCGGGAGCTGGCCACCCGGCAGCTCGCGGAGTGGGACCTGGCGGAACTGTCGTACGCGACCGAGTTGGTGGTCAGCGAGCTGGTCACCAATGCGGTGCGGCACGCCGCCGGCCCGGTGCACCTGCGGCTGCTGCGGGACCTGGCGCTGGTCACGGAGGTCTCCGACACCGGTCACACCTCCCCGCATCTGCGGCACAGCGCGGTCGACGACGAGGGCGGGCGGGGGCTGTTCATCGTCGCGCAGCTGGTGCAGCGCTGGGGGACGCGCTACACGCCGTACGGCAAGACGATCTGGGCGGAGCAGGCGTTCCCGCCGCACTACCCGGGGGCTCCGCGGCCGGTGGGCTGAGGCGGCGCCCCGGTGTACGCCGTGCGGGTCGCCGGGGCCGGTCCCATGATGGAAACCAGCGAGGTCCCGGCACTCGGCGGGCGCGGACAGAGGAGGACCTGTGACGACCAATGGCAGGAAGACCCCGGCCGAGCAGCGGCCGTCGGAGCTGTACACCGGTAGCGAGCGGCCCTTCGACGCGGAGGACCTGGTCAGGGCGTCCGGACGGGAGCCCACCCCGCAGAGCCTGGAATGGGCCCGGCGCCTGATCGAGGAAAAGGGCCGGGCCGCCATCGAGCGCTACCTGCCGTAACGGCGGCCTCCGCCACGATGTCACTAGGGCCCGGGCGCGGCGACGCCCGGGCCGCGGCGTGCCGCGGGAAGGGTCGGCCGCTAGCCTCTGCCCGCATGACCATCGATGAGCGGATAGACCCGCCCCGGCGCGCCGGTGAGCGGGAGACGCTGCGCGCCTATCTCGACTACCACCGCGCCACACTCGCGCGAAAGACCGAGGGCCTGACCGACGCCCAGTTGCGGCGGCGCTCCATGCCGCCGTCGAAGCTGTCCCTGCTCGGCCTGGTCCGGCACCTGGCCGAGGTGGAACGGGCCTGGTTCCGGCGGACGCTGGGTGGTGAGGACGTGCCGCTGGTCTGGTCCCAAGAGATGGACTTCCAGGCGGCGTTCGACGATGCGGAGGCCACCGGGGCCGCGGCCTTCGCCGCCTGGCAGGCGGAGGTGGCCCACTCCCGGCGCATCGAGGCGGCCGCCGCGTCGCTCGACGTGACCGTTCACCAGCCCCGTTGGGGCGAGGACGTCTCGCTCCGCCTGATCATGCTGCACATGATCCACGAGTACGCGCGCCACAACGGCCACGCCGACTTCCTCCGCGAGGGCATCGACGGGACCGTCGGCCCCTGAGCGACGCGTTCGCCGCGGGACACCCAACCGCGGCCGGCTGCACGAGAGTTGTGGGAACCCCACAACTCCGAGGCGCCCGCGTCCGGGCCCGCACGGCAAACTTCCGGCCGATCATGACGGAAAAGTCCCCCCATGCGGCATCCCGTGACGTCTCGCCCCGGGGAGGGTGCGATCGTGGCACCTCGATCCAAGGCAGGCCGCCGGGGCCTGTGGTGACGAGGAGGAACAGGCATGGCTGCGCCGAGTGAACGGCCCGACGGACGGGGACGAGCCCCCGACCCGCTGCCGGACGACACACTGCCGCTGCGCCTGTCCGCCCCGCGCACCCCGGCGGCCGTACTGCCCGGCGACGGCGAGCGGCACGCTCCCCCGCCGCGTGCGCAGGCCGAGCCGGAACCGAAGGGCGGCGGCGCCGCCCGGTTGGCCAAGTCCAGCGCGCTGATGGCGGCCGGCACCATCGTGTCCCGGATCACCGGCTTCCTGCGCACCCTGGTCATGGCGGCCGCGATCGGCGTCAGCACGCTCAGCGACTCCTACCAGGTCGCCAACGTCCTGCCGACGATGATCTACGTGCTGGTCGGCGGCGGGGCGCTGAACGCCGTGTTCGTACCGCAGTTGGTGCGCGCGATGAAGAAGGACGGGGACGGCGGCGAGGCGTATGCCAACCGGCTGCTGACGCTGGTCACCGTGGTCCTGGCCGGCGCCACCGTGCTCTGTGTGCTGGGCGCCCCGCTGCTGGTGCGCGTCCTGTCGCCGGACATCGCCGGCGACCCGTCGCGGATGGCGCTCACCGTCGCCTTCGCCCGGTACTGCCTGCCCACCATGTTCTTCATGGGCATCCACGTCGTGCTGGGGCAGATCCTCAACGCCCGTGGCCGGTTCGGCGCGATGATGTGGACGCCGGTGCTCAACAACGTCGTCACCATCGCCACGTTCGCCACCTTCATCTGGGCGTTCGGCGGCTTCACCGACTCCGGCGTCAGCCCGTCGACCATCACCCCCGAAGGCGTCCGGCTGCTGGGCCTGGGCACCCTGCTCGGCCTGGTCGTCCAGGCGTTGGCGATGCTGCCCTATCTCCGGGACGCCGGCGTCCGGCTCCGCCCGCGCTTCGACTTCCGCGGGCAGGGCCTGGGCAGGGCCATGGGGTTGGCCAAGTGGACGCTGCTGTTCGTGCTCGCCAACCAGATCGGCATGACCGTCGTCACCCAGCTCGCCACCAAGGCGGGCGCCGCAGCCGAGCGGGCCGGCCACACCGGCGCCGGCATCACCGCCTACAACTACGCGTACCAGATCTGGCAGATGCCGCAGGCCATCATCACCGTCTCGGTGATGACCGCGGTGCTGCCGCGGATCTCCCGCGCGGCACAGGAGGACGACACCGCCGCCGTCCGCGACGACCTCTCCTACGGCCTGCGGACCTCCGCCGTCGCCGTCGTGCCCTGCGCCTTCGCCTTCCTGGCCCTGGGCGTCCCGATGGCCGGCCTGCTCTACGCCGGTTCCGGCACCGAGGGCGCGCAGGGCATCGGCCATGCGCTGATGGCGTTCGGCCTCGGCCTGATCCCGTACTCGGCGCAGTACGTCGTGCTGCGCGGCTTCTACGCCTACGAGGACACCCGCACGCCCTTCTACAACACCGTCGTCGTCGCCTTCGTCAACGCCGCGGCCTCCTGGCTGTGTTCCGCCCTGCTCCCGGCGCAGTGGGCGGTCACCGGCATCGCCGCCTCGTACGGGTTGGGGTTCGCCGTGGGCATCGCCGTCGCCTGGCGCCGGTTGCGCAACCGGCTCGGCGGTGACCTGGACGGCCGCCGGGTGCTGCGCACCTACGCCCGGCTGTGCGCCGCGTCCGCGCCGGCCGCGCTCGCCGCCGGCGCGCTGGCCGCCGTGCTGCGCCACGCGGTGGGCAGCGACGCCCTGGGCTCCCTGGTCGCGCTGCTGGCCGGCGCCGTCGTGCTGGTGGGCGGTTTCCTGCTGCTGGCCCGGCTGTTCCGGGTACCCGAGCTCGATGCGATGCTCGCCATGGTCCGCGGCCACCTGGGCCGCTGAACTGCCGGGCCCGGGCCGCCCGTTGGGCCCGGGCCCGGCAGACCGCTCACACCTCCGTCTTGATCTTCTTCATGGTCAGATGGGACTCCACCCGCAGGACGCCGCGCAGCCCGGTGAGCTTGCGGGTGAGGAACTCCTCGTAGGCGGCGTGGTCGGCGACCGAGACGCGCAGGAAGTAGTCGGGGCGGCCGAAGAACCGGCGCAGTTCGACGACTTCTTCGTAGGACGCCACGGTGTTCTCGAACTCCTCGACCGTCTTGCGGTCGGTGGCGTACACCTCGACGTCGACCAGGACCTCCAGGCCGCGGCCGACCGCCGCGGAGTCGATGACGGCCCGGTAGCCGGCGATGACGCCGGCCTCCTCCAGGCGCTTGACCCGCCGCAGGCAGGGCGGCGGCGTCAGCCCGACCCGCTTGGCCAGCTCGACGTTGGTGAGCCGCCCGTCCTGCTGAAGCAGAAACAAAATTTCGCGATCGATGGCATCCAGGTCGATTCCATTACCCATGGAGCGATCATAGGGCCACAATCGGCAACCAAATAAGATCGAATTCGATCTAAAATTGCGACATGGCAATACCCCCGGCCACCGTCGACGGTCCCCCCAGGACCGATCCCCTCGTAACCCCCGCTCCCCCGCCCGCAACACCCGCGCCGTTCCGGGCCGCCGTCCGGGACTCCGCGTCCGTGGGCCTGGCGCTGGTGCCGCTCGGCCTCGCCTTCGGCGTGCTCGTCACGCACTCCGGGCTGGCCTGGTGGTGGGCGACCCTGTTCACCACCCTGATCTACGCCGGCTCGTTCGAGTTCCTGCTCATCGGCCTGGTCACCGCCGTCGCGCCGCTGGCGACGGTCGCGCTGACCGCCTTCCTGGTCAACATCCGGCACGTCTTCTACACGCTGTCGTTCCCCCTGCACCGGGTACGCGGCCGCCTGGCGAAGACCTACAGCACCTTCGCCCTCACCGACGAGACGTACGCGCTGACCACCACCGAGCAGGCCCGCTCCTGGCCCAGCGGCCGGATCCTCTGGCTCCAGTTCCTGCTGCACGTGTACTGGGCCGGCAGCGCCACCGTCGGCGCGCTGCTCGGTTCGCTGATCCCCGAGGGCGTGCGGGGCCTGGACTTCTCGCTGACCGCGCTGTTCACCGTGCTGGCCCTGGACGCCATCCGCGGCCGCCGCGGCGATCTGCCGACGCCCGCCCTGGCCCTGCTCAGCGCGCTGGCCGCCCGCCTCGCCTTCCCGGACCAGATGCTGCCGGCCGCCTTCGTCCTGTTCACCGTCGGCCTCCTGGTCCGACACCTCGTCGCCCACAGGAAGCCCGCCCATGCCTGACGCCCCGTACCTGATCGCCGCGGTGGTGGTCTCCGCCGCGGTCACCTGGGCCCTGCGCGCCCTGCCGTTCGCCGCCCTGGCCCCGCTGCGGGCGAGCAAGACCGTGCAGTACCTCAGCAGCCGGATGCCGGCCGGCGTCATGGTCATCCTGGTCGTCTACGCGCTGCGCGACCTCCCGGTGACCGAGCCGCGCGCGCTCGCCCCGCTGGCGGCCCTGGCGGTCACCATCGGCCTCCATCTCTGGCGCCGCAACGCCCTGTTGAGCATCCTCGGCGGCACCGCCGTCCATGTCGCCCTCGCCAGCACGGTCTTCGCGCCCTGAGCCCGGAGATGCCGCCGCCTACCGGGAGGCCGGGCTGAGGAGGCGGGCCCTCACCTTCACTCGGCGACCAGGTCGGGCGTGAGGGCGGCGAGGTCCGGGGCGCCCACCAGGGCCATGGCGTGGGCCAGTTCGGCGGTGAGGTCGGTGAGCAGCCGTTGCACGCCGAACGCCCCGTCGACGGCCAGCGCCCACAGGGCCGGCCGCCCGACGAAGACCGCGGTGGCGCCGAGCGCGAGGGCGAGGAGCGCGTGCCGGCCGGTGCGGAGACCGCCGTCGACGTAGAGTTCGGCGCCGCTGCCGGCCAGGGCCTCGGCGATCGGGCGCAGGGCCCGGGCGGTGGGGACGGCGCCGTCCAACTGTCGCCCGCCGTGGTTGGAGACCCAGATCGCGGCGGCGCCGGCCGCCAGGCAACTGCGCGCGTCGTCGGGCCGCAGCACCCCCTTGACCACCACCGGGAGTCCCGTGGTGGTGCGCAGCCAGTCGATGGTGGCGGGCGTCAGGTCGGCCGCCTTGTCCCAGCGCCAGTCGTCGAGCCCCCGCCGGTCGATGTTGGCCAGCAGGTGTTCCGGCGGGACGGTGTCCCAAACGCTCGGCCCGGTGCCGAACTTCTGCCCGATGACGGGGGTGTCCGCGGTCAGCACCACGGCCCGCGCCCCGGCCGCCTTGGCGCGCTCCAGCAGTTCCGCCGTCAGCCGCCGGTCCTTGAGGACGTATGCCTGCACCCACCACGGGGCGGGGCCCGCCAGGGCGGCGAACGGCACGCCCGCGTTGCTGGTGACGCAGGTCAACGAGCCGGCGGCGGCCGCGCCGCGCACCATGGCGGCCTCGCCCTCCGGGTGCGCCTGGCGTTGCAGCGTCGTCGGGGCGACCAGGATTGGGGTGTCAACGCCCGTGCCCAGGACGGACGTTCGGGTGGCGACGGCGCTGACGTCCCGCAGCACGTGGGGCAGCAGCCGCGGCGCGTCCCAGCATGCCGCGGCCTCCGCGGCCGACAGGCCGGCGCCGGCGCCCTGCCGGAAGTACGTCAGCACGGCGGCCGGCAGCCGCCACTCCGCCTCGCGCTCCCAGTCCTCAACGCGTCGCACGCCGGCGTCAGTTCCCCTCGTCCCCGACGAAGGTGACCGTCTCGGCGAGCGGCGCCCGGTCGATGCGGACGGACCCCACGGTCGGATCCTCGTAGCCGATCGACAGTCCGCAGAACAGGACCAGCCCGTCCGGCGGCGAGACGACCTCGGCGACCGAGGTGCGGTACTCCGACCAGGCCACCTGCGGGCAGCTGTGCAGTCCCTCGGCGCGGAGCAGCAGCATCACGCTCTGGAGGTACATGCCGAGGTCGGCCCACTGGGCCGCGCCCAGGTCGCGGTCGATGTAACAGAACAGCGCGGCGGGGGCGCCGAAGCAGTCCCAGTTCCTGGCCCGCTCCCGCCTGCGGGCCGCCGCGTCGTCCCGAGGGATGCCGAGCGCGCCGTACCGCTGGTCGGCGGCGGCCGATCGGCGTTCCGCATAGGGGGACTTGAGCTCGGCGGGGTACATCGCGTACTCGCGCGCATCGCCGGGGTCCCCCGCGGCCACCCGCTCGGCGGTGCGCTTCTTGAGCGCGGCCAGCGGGGCGCCCGTCACCACATAGCTGTGCCACGGCTGGAGGTTGGCACCGGACGGCGTGCGGGCCGCGGCGGACAGCACGCGCGCCAGCACCTGCCGGGGCACCGGCCGATCGGTGAAGGCGCGCACCGACCGCCGACTGTGCACCGCTTCGTAGACGTCCACGCCCAACGACCTCCCTCGGAAGCTCACTTCACCATGCGACACCCGAAGGCACCGGGGCGTCCACCGTAGACGGCCGGGAATAGCCGGTGCCGGGCGGCCCGTTGGCACGGCATGACTGCTACCCCTTTCGGCCCGCGCGCACTGCTCGCGGAGAGCCGGCTCGGCGTGCTGGCCACGATCAAGTCGGACGGCCGCCCGCAGCTCTCCCCCGTCCTGCCGTTCTACGACCGGGCGGCCGACGTCCTCTACGTGTCGATGACCGAGGGGCGGGCCAAGACGGCCAATCTGCGCCGGGATCCGCGGGCCGCGCTGGAGGTCACCAGCCCCGACGGCCGGGCCTGGGCCACCGCCGAGGGCACCGCGACGCTCGTCGGGCCGGGCGCCGACCCGCAGGCCCCCGAGGTCGAGGCGCTGGTGGAGTACTACCGTCGCGCCACCGGCGAGCACCCGGACTGGGACGAGTACCGCACGGTGATGGTCTCCGACCGGCGGGTGCTGATGACGATGCCGGTGGATCACGTGTACGGCGCCTCGCTGCGCTGAGGGAGGCCGCGCGTCGTCCGTGGGGCGGCGGGGCAGTCATCTCCCCGCCGCCGCGGGACCGTTGGGGCGGCGCGGTCGTGCGGGTCCCGAACGGCCGGAGGGCGGGCGGCGCCTCGGGCCGGGCACGAGAGTGATATCAAGGGCAGAGGTTGCCACTATCATCCAAAAGCGGTAATGGCCCTAGACCATCCCAACGCATATGATCTGCGGCATGGCGACTGCATGCGTCCCAGACGCCACCGCCGAGGCCAACCGCGCGATACGCGAATTCATGGCCGCCCGTACCGGTCGGCCGCTATGGCCCGAGGAACAGGAACAGTACGAGCAACTGCTCGCCACCTGGGCGGAGTCCGTGCGCACACGGACCCCCTCGATCTGACGGTCGAGGCTTTCGCCCCCTGGATGGCGCGCTAGGGGAGGCGATCCGCGACGCCACACCTCATACGTCGGCATCTGCTGCGTGAACACGTCCATGCCGCCCTGACCACCGCGCCCCGCAAGGGGACGGTGGCCGGGGCGGCGCTCCGGTGCCCGAACGGCCGTTGCGGTCAGCCCAGTTCGAGGCTGGTCACGCCGAAGGTGCGCCCGGCGGCCACCGGCGGGACGGGTCCGGTGTACATCCGGATGGTGTGCGAACGGGGCGTGAGGCCGCGGGCGGTGGCCAACGTGCGGGCGGCGGCGTTGGGTTCGGGGACGTCGAGGGTGACCTCGTCGGCGGGGTCGAGTTGGGCGGTGAGGGCGTCGAAGAGGGCCTCGGCGGTCTCCGGGGTGTCGGCGAAGAGCGGACCGATGCGGTAGCCGGACTCGGCCGGGCGGAGCACGCCGTACCCGACGACCTCGCCGTCGCGCAGACGGACCCGGGCGGTGCGGCCGGGGGTGGTCAACCAGCGGGTGACGAACTCCCGCCGGTCGGCGGGGAAGCAGCGGCGGTCGAAGGCGGCGATCGCGTCGTGGTGGGCGGCGGTCACCGGGTGGGTGTCCGGAGAGGGCCGGGCGCCGGGCGTGGGGCGGCCGGTGTAGCGGAGGGTGTCGTGCGCGGCGGTGAAGCCCGCGCGTCGGTAGGTGGCCTCCTGGGCGGGGACCGCGTCCAGGCCGACGGTCCGGGCGCCGACGTGCGGGAAGGCGGCGCGCCAGGTGGCCAGGCCCAGGCCCTGGCCGCGGAGGCCGGGGGCGACGAGGTAGAAGCCCAGGAAGGCGTAGTCCTCCGAGTAGTTGACGAGGGAGAGCGCCGAGACGGTGCGCCCGCCGCGGCGGCCGAGGAAGAAGCCGTCGGGGTCAGCGGCGTGGAAGCTGCTGATGTCGTCGTCGCCGGGGTTCCAGCCCTCCTCGGCGGTCCAGCCGACGACCTCGTGCCAGCGCTCCAACGGGGCGGCGGCGACGGTGAGTTCGCCGTCGGGGGCGGCGGTCTCGGTCGGGGCGGTGGTGGTCGGTCGCATCGGGGGTCGGGTCCTTTCTGTCGTGGGCGTGGGTCAGATGAGGTCCATGGCCGCGACCTCGTCCGGGCTGCCGTAGCTCACCGGCCCCTGGAAGCGGCGGCGGGCGGTGGCGAACCACCAGACCGTGGCGATCACCAGGACCACCGCGAGCGCGATCGGCGCGTAGTTGAAGGACTCCGGGGTGACCGGGTACTGCTGCGGCAGCATGAACAGCACGTTGCTGACGACGATCCAGAGCACGGCGATCGCGGCGACGGGTTTGCCGTAACGGCCGAGGTTCCAGGGGCCGGCCTGGAAGTCGTCGAGCCGGAGCCTGAGGAAGATGGGCACGCCGTAGGAGAGGAAGAGGCCGACGACGTTGATGCTGACCACGGCGGTGAAGGCGGTGTGCGACCACCAGCCGGGGATGACCAGGATCAGCGAGCAGACGGCGGCGAGCCAGACGGCCTTGACGGGGGTGCGGGTGCGGTCGGAGACCGAGTGCCACCAACGGGAGCCGGGCATCGCGCCGTCGCGGGAGAAGGCGAAGATCTGCCGGGTGTTGCTGGTCATGTTGGCGAGCCCGCAGAAGAGCATGGCGCCGATGACGATCAGCAGCAGGAACTTGGCGGTGTGCACGCCGAGCGCGTCGATGAGGATCTGCACCGGCGGGGCGTCGGCCTGCGCGGCGTGGTCGTAGTCGCGGATGGCGTACACCAGAGCGAGCATCAGGATCAGCCCGGCGAGCGCGGAGTAGCCGATCGCCCGCATGATGCCGCGCGGGGCATTGACCGTCGCCTTCACTGTTTCCTCGGACATGTGGAAACTGCCGTCGAAGCCGGTGAACGTCCAGCTGGTGACGAGCAGTCCGAGCATTCCGCCGTAAATGGCGTTGGTGAAGCCGGTGTTGTTGGCGAAGTGGGTGGCGAACGACGGCGCTTGGTGGTGCGCGGGAATGAGCGCGAGGGTGGCGACGATGACCACCATGCCGATCAACAGCCACCACACGGAAATGCGGTTGAGCAGCGCGACCAGCCGCACGGTGTAGGTGTTCGCGAGGGCTTGCACCAGCAAAATGGCCGCGGTGATGCCGACCGTCTGGGGGGTGGTGGGCTGATAGGCGGGCCATTGCATGGCGATGAACGCCTGGATGAAGGTGGCGGCGGCGAAGTTGGTGGCGGCGGTGCCGCCGACCTGGCCGACGAAGTTGAGCCAGCCGGTGTACCAGGACCAGGCGCCCTGGTGGCGCTTGGCCAGCTTGCCCGCCGAGAAGTACAGCGCGCCGCTGGTCGGGTACGCGGAGGCGATCTCGCCCATGGCGGCGCCGACGAACAGCACCATGACCGAGACCCCGATCCAGCCGAAGATCAGGATGCGGGGGCCGCCGGCGTTCAGTCCGAAACCGAAGGACGAGAAGATGCCGGAGATGATGTTGATGATGGTGAAGGAAATGGCGAAGTTGTCAAAGGCGCGGAATCTTCGGGTGAGTTTCCGCGGATAGCCCATGGCGTGCAGGGTCGCGTCATCGTCGAGGGCGGCGGGGTCCACGCCGGCCTGGTTTTTCGAGCGGTTTGTGACGCGGGGCGGGGAGGACGTACGCTCGGGCACTACCGAAACCTTTCTGTTGGTGGGGGTCAACGGTCCGGTGGGGTATGTGGGGAATTTATTCGGCGCATCACGGATCGTGCGGAACGGGGAGTCCGCACGCCCTTCGAGCCCTGGTCAATTGCTCTTCGGGATCGCCGAAGGCACTCCAGGGCATCCGGGACGCATAGGGGCCCATGGCGGTGAGGACCTCGCGGGCCTCGAATTCGTGTTTCGCCATGAAAAGCGCATGGGCGAGATACGCCAGGTCCACGACCGGGGTGAAGCGGTAACCGGCCACGGTCGGGAACCAGTTGCGGTGGATGCCGGTCGCGGCGGTGATCCACTGCGGCTGCTCCCAGGTGCGGTCGGCCAACAGCGCGGCGGGGTTGTAGTCCTCGACGAGCGCCACCAGGGGCAGCAGTCGGAGCGGCGAGGTGGCCGCCGCGCGCTGGCTGAGGAAGGCGGCGACATCCCAACTCGCGCTGGACGAGCCGCCGTGGCGGGTGAAGAAGAAGGACAGGAAGCGGTGGTGCGCCTCCCGGTGCCAGGGGTCGAGCCGGAGGATGTGCGCGAAGAGGTACCAGGGTCCGGCGGGCGAGGTCAACAGCCCCTGGGGAGCGGGGTCCTGGGGGCGGTCGAGTCTGGCCAGGGCGAGCTGGGCGACCCAGGGGGTGGGGTCCTCGGGCGCCAGTTTCGCGGCCCGTTCGCAGGCGGTGCGCGCTATCCGGTCCAGGGCGCCGGCCCGCCGGTCGCCGGCATCGGCCATCCGCAGCGTCCGCAGCATCGCCACCCGGGCCCACAACAGGGCCGCCTCCGGGCTCGGTTCCTCGGCCAGCCAGCGCTCGGCCAGGTCGGAGCCGGCGGCTTCGGAGGCCAGGACGAGCGAGCGGTGGGCCCGCAGCTCGAAATCCCCGCGGGTCTCCCGCAACACCTCGTGGGCGCTGAAGTAGCGCCCGGCCCGGACATCCATACACGCCTGTGCCAGCGCCCGGTCATCTGCTGCTGGACTCCATACGTACTGCCCCTCGAATGAGCCGGCCGGCATGTTCCCCTCCCGGTGTGCGCGGGTGACTTGCGGCGCCCGCGCATTCCGTCCATGCCGAATTCGGCTGGACCGCCACCGCTGGTCAGTCGGTGGCGGCCCATACCCTACTCATTTCCTCCTCTTTTCGAAAACAGTCGTCTGGAATATCTGGTTCCGCACCTTTTCGCCGGCAGGAGATTGAATCGCATACCAACGGGCCGGAGCTTTTGACCGGCATATTCACTCCTTCTCGCAGACCAGCCAGGCCACCAGCCCCCCGAGCGCCGCGATCGCGCCCGCCACCAGGAACACCGCACCCAGCCCCGCCGCGTACGCCCCGGGGGACGCGCCGGCGCCGGCGCCCGGTACGGAACGGTGGAAGACGGTGCCCAACAGGGCGATGCCCAGGGCGAGTCCGAGCTGACGGGCGCTGTTGGAGGCCGCGCTGGCGACCCCGCTGTGGGCCGGGTCCGCCGAGGCCATCGCCAGCGCCGGCAGGACCGGGGAGACCAGCCCGGCACCGATGCCGGTGACGACCAGGCCGGGCAGCAACACCGGCCAGGACGAGCCCGGTTGGACCAGGAGGAGCAGCAGGTCACCGGCGGCCACCAGGAGCGTGCCGCCACCGACGCTCCACCGGGGCGGCATCCGGTGCAGCGCTCCCCCGGTCAGCGCGGAGGTGGCGAAGAAGGCCACCGGCTGGGCGGTGAGGACCAGCGAGGTGGCGAACGAGCTGAGCCCGACGCCGTTTTGGAGCCAGAGGGAGAGCACCGGCAGGAGGGCGAACGCGCCCAGGTAGTAGGCGCCGGAGGCGAGCAGCAGCCCGTTGAAGGCCCGGGCGCGGAAGAGGCCGAGCGGCACCATCGGCCGCTCCGCGGCGCGTTCCACGAGGGCGAAGGCGACCAGCAGCGCCGCCCCGAGCCCGAAGCCCGCCAGGGTCGAGCCGGCGCCCCAACCGGCCTCGCCACCACGGATGAAGCCGAAGGTGATACCGGTCGCGGCGAGGCTGAAGGTGGCGATTCCCGGCCAGTCGATCCGGGCTGCGGTACGGGCGTGGTCGGCCGGCACCTTGGTGGCCAGCCAGAGCGCCACCGCACAGACCGGCAGCGCACCGTAGAAGATCCACTGCCAGGACAGCAGTTGGGTGAGCATGCCGCCGGCGACGTTGCCGATGCCGGCGGCGGCGCCGGCGACCGCGCCCCAGACGGCGAAGGCGCGGGCCCGGTCCCGTCCGGTGTAGGCCAGGCCGATCAGCGGGACGAGGGTGGCGAACATCGCGGCACCCGCGATGCCCTGCACCGCACGCGCGGCGATCAGCAGGTGGACGTTTCCGGCCAGTGCACAGGCCAGGGTGGCGGCGGTGAAGACGGTCAGGCCCAGGACGTACAGGCGCTTGCGGCCCAGGGCGTCACCGAGCGAGCCCATGCCCAGCAACAGCCCGGCCAGAGCGAGGGTGTAGACGTCGATGACCCATTGCAGGGCGCCGAAGTCGGCGTGCAGTGCGCCGGCCATCCGCGGCAGCGCCACCGTGACGATCGTCGCGTAGACCAGCAGCAGGAAGGTGCCCAGGCAGGCGGCCACCAGCGGCAGCCATCTGCCGCTGGCCGGTGGGGCGTTGTCGGGCAGGGGGAGGGTACGGGGCGGCCGGGCGGCCGTGTGCGCGTCCATGGCCCCACCCTGCGGTAAGGGTCTTGTACGGCTGAACCCTTACGGGAGACTCCCGGAACCGATAAGGGAGTTGTAAGGAAAACGAGGCCCCGGGAGTTGATTCCCGACCGCCGGTGGTGCGGTCCTTCGGGCCGTCGGCCAGCCGGAAGGGCAAAACATGAAATCGGCTCAAGAACGCCCGTCATTAGCGGAAGCTACTATCCGGAAGCGCGCGATCACATGTAGCGTTCGTTCGCACCGGTGCAGTGACGGTTCTTCTCGTCACCGCTGAGCACGGGCACGGGCGCGAACGCACTCCCCAACAGGGAGGGGAGGGCGATTGCCCCGCCGAGCGCACCCGCATCACGAGTGCCGGGGCGTCGGCCCCGCTCCGCACCGGACCGCGCAGCGACCGCGGTTGCAGCAAGAACCGTGGGTCGCACGTCGAGCACCGCCATGTCTGTCCGAACACGCCTGCTTTGCAAGAGGAATGGGCCCAGATCATGTTTATGAACGCGTCGACGACCCCCCTTGCGTTGCGCCCGGATGCCGATTTCGGCCGGCCGGCAAAGGTCGGCCCCGGCGGAGGACCACCCCTGGCGGTCGACCGGCTCCCCGATGGGAAGTGGCAACTCACCCTGCACGACCTGGAACCCGTATCGGTACACCGACTGGCCTCCGACAAGGTGCACATCATCCTCGCCCCGTCGTCCTGCACCGCCCCGTCCATGCTGCCCCCCGGCCCGCAAGAGCCGACCGGGGAGACCGCGGCGGAACCGATCGAGATCGACACCGCGGCCCGTACGGTCGCCATCGACGGGCGCCAGCTCGACATCCCCCGGCTGGAGTTCGACCTGCTGGCCCACTTGGTGCTGCACCCGCGGCGGGCCTTCACCCGACAGCAGTTGATGGTCGCGGTCTGGCCCGACTGCCGCTCCAGCGCGCGCACGGTGGACGTGCACATCGCCCGGCTCCGGCGCCGACTGGGCCCGCGCCGCCGGAAGTTGATCAGCACCGTCTTCGGCGTCGGGTACAAGTACCTGCCCACCGCCTGAGTCCCGGGCGGGCGGGGCGGGCCGGGGCCGGCGCACGGGCGGCCGCCGGCCCGCTCAGCCGGAGGTGCCCGCCGTGCCGTCCGCCCGCGCTGCGGGGACGTTGAGGTGCTCCGGGGTGCCGGCCGACGGCTCCTTGCGGACGAAGGCGCGGCGCAGCGCGTGGTACGGGGCACCCGGATCGAAGAAGGTGCGGTGCATACGGGCGAGTTCGTCGTCCCGGTAGGCGGCGAGCGGCCGCGCTGCCTCGTCGCGCTCCCGGCGGTCCTTCTTCGCCGCGATCCGGGACTGGACGCCCAAGGAGGCGGCCAGCCGGCGGGCGAGTCGTCCGACGCGGTCGCCGAACTCCCCCGCGGGGCAGTCGACGATCCGGTCGACCAGGCCGAGCCGTTGGGCGCGGGCCGCGGTGATCGGCAGCGCGCGGCGCATCAGGTAGTCGGCGGTCTCCGGGCCGACCCGGCGGGGCAGGGTGTACGTCCAGTATTCCGAGCCGTACAGGCCCATCAGCCGGTAGTGCGGGTTGAGGACCGCGGCGGCGCGGCTGACGACCTCGTCGGCGGCGAGCGCGAGCATCGCCCCGCCGGCCGCCGCGTTGCCGCCGAGGGCGGCGACCACCAGCCGGTCGGTGGTGGTGAGTACGGCGTGGACGAGGTCGTCGAGGGCGTTGATGTTGGCCCAGGACTCCGCGGCGGGGTCGGCGGCGGCCTCGATGACGCCCAGGTGGATGCCGTTGGCGAAGAAGTCCCGCTGTCCGCCGAGGACCAGGACGGAGGTGGGGCGGGTGCGGGCGTACTCGTAGGCGGCGAGCAGCCGGCGGCACTGGTCGGTGCTCAACGCGCCGCCGGGGAAGGAGAAGCGGAGGAATCCGACCGGCCCGTCCTCGTGGTAGCGGATGTCGGTCCAGGTGCGGTGGGTGTCATCGGGTTCCAACGGGGCCGGGATCTCGGGCAGTGGGGGGAGCCGGTCGCCGAGCGCCAGGGTGGCGGGCAGTTTGACGGGAGCGGGTCCGCCGGGGGCGCGCGCCGGGCGGAGTTCGGGGATCCAGACGGCGCCGTCGACGGTGGCCCGGCAGAGCGCGCCGTGGCGGGTGGCGAGCAGTTCGCCGGGGCGCCCGGTGAGGGTGCCCTCCCGGTGGCCGCCGTGCAGGAACCAGGTGCCGCCGAGGAGTTGGTCCCGGACGCCGGGGCGGGAGTCGGCGGCGCGGAGGGTGCGCAGCACGGACTCGGTGGGGTCACCGGCCCAGTCGATCCGGCGGTCGTCCTGACGGAGCCGCGGGCGGGGGCGGCCGAGGAGGCGCTCGGCGGGCAGGGTCTGCTGCGGCTGCGGGCGGTGGGTGCCGGCGGCGAAGCGGTCGACGGCGGTCAACAGCGCCACGAGCGCGGCGTCGGCGATCTCGTTGCGGTACAGGTCGCTCTTGCTGACCTCGGGGACCGGGCACTCGGCCGTCGCCCAGATGTCGCCGCCGTCCATCTCGTCGTTGGCCTGGAGGACGGTGACGCCCCAGCGTTCCGCGCCCAGGTGGACGGCCCAGTCCACCGAGGAGGGCCCGCGGTCGCCGAGCGGGCCGGGGTGGACGATCAGGCAGGGCCAGGCGGAGAAGACCTGCCGGGGGATGGCGGTGGTGAGCATCGGCGCGACGATCAGGTCCGGGGCGTGCCGGGGCACCAGCGCGGCCAACGGGGTGTCGTGGGTGACCAGTTCGACGCCGAGGTGGTGGCCGCGGTCGGCGAGTTCGGCGTGGACGCGCTGGGTCAGGCTGTTGAAGGCGCCGGCGAGGAGCAGGATGCGCACAGCGGGCTCCCTGAGGTGGCTGGAACCGGTGGACGTGGCGATCGTTCCGCGTGCACCGCGGGTGGGTGGTGGACCCGCTGGGCAGGTCACCCGATCGCATCCGGGCCGGGGCCGCCAGGCGGTGGACGAGGGAGGACGGGCTGCGCTTCGCGGCGGCCGCGGCCCGTTAGTTGACTACCCGTCAGAATTTCCGGGACCGCCCTTTCCGGCGGAATCCCGCCAAAGTTGGCGCACCGCCCCTCGTTCCCCACTGCTTCATATTGCCTTTCATTGACAGCCACTTGGCGATTCTTTTACTTTCGAAGCGTCGGCATCGGCGCAGGTCAGTACGGACCGCAGAGTGCCGCACTCCCCCTTCCCACACCTTTGGAGGTCCCATGGAGCAGCTCATCAAGAAGATGGCCCAGGACGACGTCTGGCAGAGCTGGGTGGCCGCCAACTCCGCCGGGCAGGACCCGCGGGCGGCGAAGCACGGCTGCATCAGCGCCGCCCCCAAGGCCGGCTGCATCAGCGCCGCGCCCAAGAGCGGCTGCATCTCCTGACACCCGGCTGACGGCCCCGGCGGGCCACCGGCGGCCAACTCCCCCGCCATCGGCCCGCCGCGGGCACCGCGCCACCCACGCAACGGGGCGAGACCCCCGCCCGTACACACCCGAGGTATCCCATGGAAGGCCAGCCGACCGCCGAGGTCATCGAGCAGATCCGCGACATCCCGATCTACCGCGAGGCACTGGCGAAGGGCCATTTCCCGGTGCTCGACAAACCACAGATCGCCCGCGGCTTCCCGGACAACTGGATGACTGGGCAACTGGCCGCCGCGCTGGAGTCCGGCGAGGCCGAGTTCGTGCTCTCCACGGGCACCAACCACGCCCGCATGCAGCTCATCCGGCCCCCGTACTTCCTGCTGCACTCCTACTACCAGCTCTGGAGCGAGCACCCCGACCTCGCCGCCACCTGGGAAGCCGGGTGCCACCGGGTCTCGTTGACCACCGTCCTGGCGACCGAGCACGTCGCGCGGGTCAACGCCGCCAAGCGCGGCGCCGCGCCCGACCCCGTGCCCGGCCCCGAGGACCGCCGGCTGGACGACCGCACCAGCTATCTGAACCTGCGGCTCGACCCGGCGCTGTGGAGCCGCGACGACACCGTCCGGATGCTCGACGAGATCCGCACCGCCCAAGAGGCCCACCCCCAGGGCTGGTACCACCTCGACTGCTCCGGCTACCATCTCGCCCACCTGGTGCGGAAGGTCGGCGAGTGGGGGCTGTGGGACGACTTCCCGCCGCCCGCCAGCATCATCCACGCCTACGAGTACACCCCGGTGAACGTGCGGCGGTTCCTGCACCAGCACTTCGCCTGCCCGATCATCGACCTCTTCGGCAGCACCGAGCTCGGCTACCTCTACTCCAGCGACCGGCGCGGCAACTACCGCCCGCACCTGGACAAGATGAGCGTCGAACTGCACCCCGTCGCGCCCGACAGCACCCTGTACCACCTCGTCGTCACCAGCATCCGCAACCCCTACATGCCGCTGGTCCGCTATCGCTCGGGCGACTGCGTACGGACCACCGACGGCACCCCGGACCCGCAGCGGATCGCCCAATTCTGCGGCCGCGAGAAGGAGTTGCTGACCACCCGGCACGGCCCGGTGGCCCAGGGCGACCTGGACCGCTGCGTCGCCGCGGCGACCGCGCAGATCTTCGTCCACCAACTGCGCCTGGAGGGCACCGCCGAGGCCCGCCTGGCGTACACCACCTTCAACGGCGCGCCCCTGAAGGCGAGGGAGTCCACCGCGCTGGAGCGCGCCGTCGGCGAACTCACCGGCCGGCACTGCCGGCTCGACCACCGCCCGCACATCCCCATCGGCCGCTCCGGGAAGTACTCCTGGCTCGCCAGAGGAGAGGCATGACCCACCGGACCACCGCACCGGCCCCGTCCCCGCCGGTCACCGCCGAGGACCTGCGGGACCTCCTCGGCCGGCCGCTGCACGACGAGGTCCTGGCCCACTTCACGACCCTGACCGGGGAGCCCGAGGAGTTCGTGGCGCGCCAGCTCACCGAGTGCCTGCGCTACCTCTACCTCGTCTCGCGCCACCGCGACCGGCTCGGCGGGCTGTTCCTCCCCGTCGAGCAGGACATCGACGAGATCTGGCACTACCTCATCCTCCAGACCCGGGAGTACCGCGCGCTGTGCGAGGAGCGGCTGCCCGGCCGGTACTTCATCGAGCACCGCAGCATCGGCTACCAGGAGTACCAACAGGAGCCGGGGCGCGAGCGGGCGCTCGACGAGGCGCTGCGCTGGATCCCCTTGTACTGCCGGGAGTTCGGCCCGTTCGACGAGGGCGCCCTGCCGCACTGGACCATCGTCCGCTTTCTGCACCGGCAACTGGGCTGGTCCCTGGCGGAGATCGCGGCGCTGGAGCCGCGGGCCGCATGAGCGTCGCCGCACCGCGGCGGCCGCTGACCGTCCTGGTGTGCGCGCAGGTGCTCAGCGGGGCCGGCCTGGCGGCCGGGATCACGGTCGGCGCGCTGCTGGCCGAGGACCTGCTCGGCTCGACCGGGCTGGCCGGCGTGCCCAGCGCCCTGTTCACCGGCGGCGCCGCGCTGGGCGCCGCAGCCATCGGCCGGCTCTCCCAACTCCGCGGCCGCCGCCTCGGACTCGCGCTCGGGTACGGGGCCGGTGCGCTCGGCAGTCTGGGGGTGGTGGCCGCCGCGGCGCTGCACAGCGCCCTGCTGCTGTTCCCGTCCCTGCTGGTCTACGGGGCGGGCACCGCGACGAACCTGATGGCCCGTTATGCGGGCGCCGAACTGGCCCCGCCTCAGCGGCGCGGGCGCGCGGTGAGCACCGTGCTCGTCGCCACCACGCTCGGCGCGGTGGCCGGCCCCAACTTGGTGACGGTGACCGGGGACGTGGCCGTGGCCTGGGGCGTGCCCCGGCTCGCCGGCCCGTTCCTGCTGGCCGCCGCGGCGTTCGGGGCGGCCGCCGCCGTCCTGGCCGTCCGCTGGCCGGCGGTGGGGGAACCCGCGCCGAGCGGGGCCGACGCACCGGCGCCGAACGGCCCCGTACGGGTGCGGCGCCGCCCCCTGGCGGCCGGCGCCGCCGTGATGGTCCTCACCCAACTGGTGATGATCGCGCTGATGACCATGACGCCGGTGCACCTGCGGGCGCACGGCCACGGCACCCAGGCGACCGGGCTGGTGATCGCCCTGCACGTCGGGGCGATGTTCCTGCCCTCGCCGCTCACCGGGGCGCTGGTCGACCGGATCGGCCCGCACCGGGTGGCGGCGGCGTCCGGGGTGACGCTGCTCGGCGCCGGGCTGCTCGCCACCCTCGCCCCACCGCACTCGGTGGCCGCGCTCGCCGTGGCGCTGGTACTGCTGGGCGTGGGCTGGAACTTCGGGCTGGTCAGCGGCACCGCCCTGGTCACCGACGCGCTGCCGCCGGCCCGCCGCGCCGCGACCCAGGGGCTGGTCGACGTCGGGATCGCGCTGGCCGGCGCGACCGGCGGGGTCGCCTCCGGACCGGTGCTGGCCGCCGGCGGCTTCCCCGTACTGGCCCTGGTCTGTGGGGCGTTGGCGCTGGCGGTGGTCCCGGTGGCGGTACTGGCCGCGCGGGACGACGGCGGCGGCCGGTGCCCCTGAGATGGAAGACCAGTCCTGAAAAAGGCCGCAACATGCCGCAACCTGGCGTCATTTATCGTTTTCATGCCGGAAACCTGGATGGTGCACTATGAGAGCGCGGTCCCCCAGGGACGCGAGCGGTGCACTGCGCACGCGACCGGAACCGCACCCCGACGACCAGGACCGTGCGCACCCACGGCCGACCGCGCCACCGGCGCGCGGCGGCCCGCCCCCTGCCGAACGACCGGACGACCCCGACGACTTGGGGCGAAGCGGAGGACGACGATGCGGAAGGACACCGGGAAGCCGGGCATACGCCCCCGGATACCCGCCGCGTGCCGACTGCCGCTGACCGCGCTCGTCGTCGTCCTGACGTTCCTGCTGGGCGCGGCGGCACCGGCGTGCGCGGCCCGCTCCGCGCCACCGGCCGCCGCGGCGCCCGGCGCCAAGACCGCCTCGGCCGCCAACACCAACTCCGAGGAAGAGAAGCACTCCAAGCGCGAGACCGAGCGCAGCCGCCCCCGGCGGCTGACCCCGGCCGCGGAGGGCGTTCCGGCCACCCGGCGGCCGCTGCCGCCGTGCCTGAGCGGCGCGAGCGGCGACGACGGGACTCCGGCGCGGTCCGCCGCCGCCCCCGACGACCCGAGAGCCGCGAGACCGGCCCAACTCCCCCTGCTGCACTGCGTCTTCCGCTGCTGAGCGGACCCGTGGCGACCGGCCCCGCGCCGCGCCCCGCCACCCTCCGTGCCACATCCACGCCATCCCCACGGTGGCTTCACCCTCAGCAGGAGACCTCCTCGTGGAGACCTTCATCCAGCACGCCCGGGGCCTGACGGCCCGTATTGCCGCACACCGCGAAGAACAGGAGACCTACGGTCGGCTCGCGGCCGGCCAATCCCCCCTCGCGCTGTTCATCACCTGCTCCGACTCCCGGGTCGTCCCGTCCCTGATCACCGGGGCCCGGCCCGGCGAACTCTTCGAACTCCGCACGGCCGGCAACGCCGTGCCCGCCTACCGGGAGGAGATGCCGGCCAGCGCGGAGGCCGCCACCATCGAATACGCGATGCGGGTGCTGCGCGTCGCCGACGTCGTCGTCTGCGGCCACTCGCACTGCGGCGCGGTCGGCGCCCGGGCCCGTGGCGAGGACCTGACCGGCGCCCCCGCGGTCCGCGACTGGCTGACCCAGCAACTCCCCGACGCACTACCGGCCGACGACGGCCCGGCCGCCACCTTGGCCGTGCAGCGCCATGTGCGCCAGCAGGTGGACCGGCTGCGCGGCTACCCGTGCGTCCGGGAGCGGTTGGACGCCGGTGACGTGCGGCTGCACGGCTGGTTCTACGAGGTCCACACCGGTTCGGTCTCCGTGCACCGGCCGGCCTCCGACGCGTTCCTCCCCCTGTGAAGGCGGGCCCGTACGTGATGAAGCGATTCCCCTTTCTCCGGGCGGACTTCACCGCCTCGCTCGTGGTGTTCCTGGTCGCCGTCCCGCTGTGCGTCGGGGTGGCGGTGGCCTCCGGCGTACCGGCCGAACTGGGGCTGGTCACCGGCATCGTCGGCGGACTGGTCACCGGGCTGCTGCCCGGCTCCAGCCTCCAGGTCAGCGGCCCGGCCGCCGGACTGACCGTGCTGGTCTTCGAGGCGGTCAAGGAGTACGGCCTGGGCGTACTGGGCGCTCTGGTGTTGACCGCCGGACTCCTCCAACTGGCCATGGGTGCACTCAAGTTGGGGCGCTGGTTCCGGGCGATCTCGGTGGCCGTGGTGCAGGGCATGCTGGCCGGCATCGGGCTGGTGCTGATCGCCGGGCAGCTCTACGCCCTGGCCGACGCCAAGGCGCCGGGCAGCGGCCTGGCCAACATCGGCGCGCTGCCGCGGCTGGTGCGGGACACCGCGGGCTCCCCCGCCGCGCTCTCCGCGGTGACCGTCGGGGCCGGCACCATCGCCGTGCTGGTGCTCTGGCCCCGGTGGCGGCGCGCGGCGCGGGTCCTGCCGGCGCCGCTGGCGGCGGTCGCGCTGGCCACCACCTCGGTCTGGGCGCTGGACCTGCCGGTCGCCCGGGTCCGGGTCAGCGGGCTGCTGGACGCGATCCAGCCGCCGGGCCTGGCCGACATCGGCCGGCTGACCGAACTCGGCGTACTGGGCACGGTGTTGGCGTTCACCCTGATCGCCTCCGCGGAGTCGCTGTTCAGCGCCGCCGCGGTGGACCGGCTGCACGACGGGGCCCGGACCGACTACGACAAGGAGCTGATGGCCCAGGGCGCCGGCAACACGCTGTGCGGGGTCCTCGGCGCGCTGCCGATGACCGCGGTGATCGTGCGCAGCGCCGCCAACGTGCAGGCGGGGGCGCGCACCAAGGCGTCGCGGGTGCTGCACGGGGTGTGGCTGCTGCTGTTCGCCGCGGCGTTCCCGGCGGCGCTGGGCGTGGTGCCGGTCGCCGCCCTGGCCGGCGTACTGGTGCACGCGGGCTGGAAGTTGATCCCGCTACGGGAGCTGCGGCCGCTGTGGCAGGCGCACCGCGGTGAGGCCGTGGTGCTCTGCGTGACCGCGCTCGCCATCGTGACGGTGAACATGTTCGAGGGCGTGCTGATCGGCCTGCTGCTGGCAGTGACGAAGACCGCCTGGGAGACCTCGCAGGCGCATCTGGAGGTGCAGATCCCGAGCGTCCCCGGCCCGATCCGGGTCCGGGCCGTGGGCAGTGCGAGCTTCCTCCGACTGCCCAAGCTGCTCGACCAGTTGGAGTCGCTGCCCACCGACCGGGACGTGGAACTCGACCTGAGCGGACTGCGCCACGTCGACCACGCCTGCCAGGCCGCGCTGGACAACTGGGCGGAGCAGCACCGCCGCAACCGGAGCCGGGCGGTGGAGCTGGTCTCCTGACCCCTGCGCGCCGGGCCGCGCTCCCCCACGGGGGCGCGGCCCGGCCAACGGCGCTGGGCGGCGCGGTGGAAGGCAGGGCCGGAAAATCGATCCGCGGAGCCGGAATGATCGCGGCGCCCTGGCCGTTGACCCCGACACGAGGCGATCTCGACGGAAGACGAAAGACGGCCGGCAGACAGCCGGCAGACGGCGGAAGGCGGACGCAATGCCCCTGCAAGGAGAGTACGAGCCGAGCCCGACGGCATGGGTCCGCGAACAGGTCGAGCTGTACGAGGGCTCCGGCGGCACCGACGGCACGACGCTGAACGGCCTGCCGGTGATCCTGCTGACCACCCGCGGAGCCAAGTCCGGCAAGCTCCGCAAGAGCCCGTTGATGCGAGTGGAGCACGAGGGGGCGTACGCCGCGGTGGCCTCCCTCGGCGGCGCGCCCAAGAACCCGGTCTGGTACTACAACGTCCTCGCCGACCCCCGCGTCGAGCTCCAAGACGGCACGGTCCGGCGGGACATGACGGCCCGCGAGGTCACCGGCGAGGAGAAGGCGCGCTGGTGGGCCCGCGCGGTCGAGGCGTTCCCCGACTACGCGGAGTACCAGGCGAAGACGGACCGCGAGATACCGGTCTTCGTACTGGAGCCGGCAGCCGCACCGCACTGACGGGGAGGGCGCCGCATTAGCCGGGGCAGCGCGCTGACGGCCACCCACCGCCCCGGGGCTATTTCCTGACGCTGCGTCAGATCTCCACCAGCGTCACCTCGGTGGCCTTGACGCTGGTCCAGACGGCGGCACCGTCGGCGAGGCCGAGTTCCAGGGCCGCGGCCGGGGTGATCTCGGCGACGAGGTCGGGCGCCTCGGGCGAGGTGACCAGGACCCGCAGTCGGCTGCCCGCGGCGGTGATCTCCCGTACGGTGCCGGGCCAGACGTTGCGCGGGCTGCCCGCGGGCCGGTCGAGGTGCACCGAGACCGCCTCGGGAGCGATCACCGCAAGCGCCCGGGTCCCGTCCGGCAGCGGATCGGCGACGACGAGCCGGTCGCCGTCGGTGAGCGTCAGCCCGCCGTCGGCCGCGGTGCCGGACCAGGCGTTGCGGCCGAGCATCCGGGCCACCCAGGGTGAGCGCGGGTGGCGGGTGACCTCGGCGGGCGGGGCGTCCTGGAGGGCGCGGCCGCCGTCGAGGACGAGCACCCGGTCGGCGAGCGAGACCGCCTCGACGGGATCGTGGGTGACGATCAGGCAGACCCCGCCGAAGCCCGCGAGATGACTGCGCAGGGTGTGCCGGACGTGCGCGCGGGTGGTCTGGTCGAGCGCGGCCAACGGCTCGTCGAGCAGCAGCAGCCGCGGCCGGGCCGCCAACGCCCGGGCCAGCGCGACGCGTTGGGCCTGGCCGCCGGAGAGCTGGGCGGGCCGGCGGTGGGCGAGCGCGCCGACGCCGAGCCGGTCGAGCCACTGCTGCGCGGTGCGCCGGGCCTCGGCGCGCGGGACGCCCTGGGCGCGCAGCCCGTAGGCGGTGTTGGCCAGTGCCGTCAGATGCGGGAAGAGCGCGCCGTCCTGGGGCACCCAGGCGACACCCCGGCGGTGCGGGGGCAGCGCGGTGGCGTCGGTCTCCCCCAGGCGCAGGACGGCCCGGGCCCGCGGGGTCAGCCCGAGCAGCGCGCGCAACAGGGTGGTTTTACCGGCGCCGTTGGGCCCGACGACGGCGACGGTGGTGCCGGGCTCGGCCCGGAGGGTGAGGGCGGTGAAGCCGGTGACCTCGGCGTCCAGCGGCCAGCGTTCGCGGGCGGACGGTTCCGGCGCGGCCGGCTCCGGGGCTCGGGCGGCAAAGGCGGGGTCAGCACTGGTCGACCCATGCGCCGTGCTCCCGGCCCGAGTTGGCGCACCCCCGGCCCTCGCGCCGCCACTACCGCCGCCCCCGTAACCGCCCCCGCCAGCGCCCCAGTCAGCACTACCGTCGGAGCCGCCCACCACAGCACCCTCATCAGGACCAGGATCAGCATCAACGCCCCCACCAACGGACCGCCACCAACGCCCCCCGCCGTCCCGACCAGCGCGCCGGGAGCGCTCGTTGGGCCCGCGCCCGCCCATCCAGCGCCCGCGCAGGCAGACCAGGACGGCCATGGCGATGACGAGCAGCAGCAGGGAGACCGAGGTGGCGGCCTCCGGGGAGTCCTGGAGCAGCAGATAGACCTGGAGCGGCAGGGTCTGGGTGGTGCCGGGGAGGTTGCCGGCGAAGGTGATGGTCGCGCCGAACTCGCCGAGCGCGCGGGCCCAGGTGAGCGCGGCGCCGGCGGCCAGTCCGGGGGCGACCATGGGCAGGGTGACGGTGCAGAAGACCCGTACCGGGGAGGCGCCGAGGGAGGCGGCGGTCTCCTCGTAACTGGGGCGGAGCCCGGCGAGGGTGCCCTCCAGGCTGATGACCAGGAAGGGCATCGCGACGAAGGTGGCCGCGACCACCGCGCCCGAGGTGTGGAACGGCAGCACGATGCCGAAGGTGTTCTCCAGCCAGGGGCCGAGGAGCCCGCGCCGGCCGAAGCCGAGCAGCAGGGCGACACCGCCGACGGTCGGCGGCAGCACCATCGGCAGCAGCACCAGCGAGCGCACCAGCACCTTGCCGGGGAACTCGACCCGGGCCAACAGCCAGGCCAGCGGCACCCCGAGGAGCAGCGACAGACCCAGCGCCCAGCACGACACCAACAGCGAGAGCCGCAGCGCCTGGAGCACCGCGGGACTGGTCAGATGGGTGCCGAGCTCGCCCCAACTGGTGTGGCCCAGCACGCCGATGAGCGGCAGCAGCAGGAAGGCGACGGCCAGCAGCGCGGGAACGGCCAGTGCCAGGGGGGTGCGGGCACCGGGCGCGCGGCGCCGGGCGACGCGCACCGGATCGGGGGTGCGAAGGCGGCTCATCGGGAGTCCTGGGATCGGGTCGGGCGGCGGGGCCGGGGGTCCGGCGGGCGGCGGGGCGGGCCGCTCCCCCGGACCGGACGGCCCCGCCCCCGCGCGCGGTTACGGCTTCTGGAAGCCCGCCGCCTGGAGCAGCCGCTGCGCCTCGGGGGTGCTCAGCCACTTGACGAACGCGGCGGCCGCGGCGGAGTGCTGGGAGGACTTCAGCGTGGCCGCCGGGTAGGAGGCGACGGCGTTCTGCGCGTCGGGGATGTCGATGGCCTCGACCTTGCCGGGCGCGGTGGCGGCGTCCGTCTTGTAGACGATGCCGGCGTCCGCCTCGCCCAGTTCCACCTTGCTGAGCACGGCCCGGACGTTGGGCTCCTGGGAGACCGGCTTGACGGTCAGCTTCTGGGCGTCCAGGACCTTCTTGCTGTAGCGGCCGACGGGCACCTCGGGGGCGGCCAGCACCACCTTCAGCTTGCTGTCGGCGAGGTCCTTCAGCGCACCGACCTTCTTGGGGTTGCCCTTGCCGGTGGCGATGACCAGGCGGTTCTTGGCGATGACGGTGGGCGCCCCGGTGTCGGCCCTGAGCCCGTCCATGGTCTTGGTGTCGGCGGTGACCAGGGCGTCGGCGGGGGCGCCCTGCTTGACCTGGGCGGCGAGCTCCTGCGAACCGGCGAACGAGAAGGCGACCTTGGTGCCGGGGTGTTCCTTCTCGTAGGCGGCGCCGGCCTTCTTGAAGACGTCGGTGAGCGAGGCGGCGGCGAGCACGGTGAGCTTGGTGGTGCCGCTGCCGTCCTTCTTGGCGCCGTCGTCGCTGCCGCCGGAGCAGGCGGCCAGGGGGACGAGGAGGGCGACGGTGACGAGCGCGGAGGCGGCGCGGCGCCCGGTGACGAGAGGGGACATGGTGCGGGACTCCTTGTGACGCGGGCGAGGCGGTCGCCCGGGCGGACGGGGACATCAGCCGCGCCGAGTGGGGTCTCCCCCGCTCCAGGACGTACGAGAGCTCGGGGAAGGGCGACGCCGCTGGGCGGCCGTCCCGTTGGGGACGCACGGACCGGCCGCCGGTTGGTGCGGTCGCGGGTCAGGTGCGGTCGATGTGCACGCTGGTGGATTTCACCCGCGCCACGGCCTGCATGCCGACTTCCAGGCCGAGTTCCTCCACGGCCTCGCGGGTGAGCAGGGACACCAGGCGGTGCGGGCCGGCCTGGATCTCGACCTGGGCGGCGACGTCGCCGACCTTGACGGCGGTGACGATGCCCGGGAAGGCGTTGCGGACGGAGGTGTAGGCATCGTCCTCCTCGCCTCCCGCGGACTGGCCCACCTCGATCGAGAAGGCGGCCAGGTCCCGGCCGTCGATGAGGCGGCGGCCGCTGTCGTCGCGGTGGGTCGCGACCCTGCCGGCGTCCGCCCAGCGGCGCGCGGTGTCCGGGCTGACGCCCAGCAGACGCGCCGCCTGGCCGATTGTGTAGGACTGCATGTGCGACACAATATGAGCTAATGCCTCGCATTTACAATCCTTAAGGCATTCCTCTATAGCAGATGCAAGGGCTATTGGAGGAAGGAACGAGCGCTGTTTCCGGGTACCGGAATCCCGGGCAAACGCGGCCGGAGCAGGGCCGGAGCGCCGCACCCGGTGGGCCGAATCCGCCGAGGAATTCCCGTCCGAACGCGATTAGAGTGCGAGGGACCGACGGGGCGATTCCCGACATTCCGGAGCCCCGTTCCGCGGCGGTTTCCGGCGGCGGTGACCCGCACCGCATTCACCCCCGCGGATATCCCCGCCCGTCTCCACCGCCCCCGAGGAAGTGGTTCCCATGACCCTGAGCATCCGCAATCAGCTCCCCGGCACGGTTCTCGGCATCGCGTCGGGAGAGGTGATGTCGACCGTCGCGGTGCGGCTGGCCGGCGGCCAGGAGATCACCGCCGCGATCACCGTGGAGGCCGTCAACGACCTCGGAATCAAGGAGGGTTCGCCGGTCCGCGTATTGATGAAGTCCACCGAGGTCGCGCTCGCCACCGGCACCATCGACGGGCTCAGCATCCGCAACCGGATTCCGGGCACCGTCGTCGCGGTGGCCACCGGCGGCGCGATGGCCGGGGTCAAGGTGGCCGTGGCCGGCGGCGAGTTGACCGCGGCGGTCACCAAGGACGCGGCCGCCGAACTGGGCCTGGCCGCCGGCTCCGAGGTGACCGCACTGGTCAAGTCCACCGAGGTCGCGCTGGCCGCCGAGCGCTGACCGGGCCGCGGGCCCTCAACTACCGCCCCTCCGGCACCGGGCAGGCACCGACCCAGATGCCGGTGATGGCGCTGATGTAGCGGGCGCCGCAGCGATCGGACGGCACCACGAGTTGGCTGCCGTCGCCGTCCAGCGGCCGGCCGTCCAGGGCGGTGGCCAGCAGGATCGGGGCGTCGCCGAAGTCGGCGTCGATCTCCGCCCAGGACAGCACCGCGTGGTGGCCGTCGCCGCCGGTGACCGTCAGCAGGAAGCGGGAGCGGTCCTTGCGCCGCCGGGCGTCGAAGGCCGGGCCGGCCGCGGCCAGCACATCACGCAGCAACGGGCCGTCGAAGGTGTGGTGCTGCGGCCCGTTGGCGGCGCAGTCGAAGACCACCGGGGCGTGCCGCTGCGGCCAGCGCTCCCGCAGATCGGCGACGGTCAGCGCGAGCGGGCGCCGGAGTTGACCGCTGATCAGGAAGGGCCGGGCGGCGGACCGCGCGGCGTTTGACGCACCGCGGACGGCGGTGGCGCGGGGCGGACTGAGACGGGTCATGGTGTCCCCCTGGAGAGGATCCGGGCGGCGGCTGCCTCCCTCTGATGCCCAGACGGAAGTGGCCCCAATCACATCTGCCATCCCACTACGCACGTTCCCCTTGCACAAGTGAGGCACATGGACGGATGGGACGGCAGATCCGAGAACGACCCCGGTGCGTCCCCGGACCCACCGCGCCCGCGCCGCCCGCCGCAGGACCGGCACGGCGGGCGGCGGTCACACCGAGCCCTCCCGCGGCAGGTGCGCCCGGGCCGACCAGCCCGCCGGTGCGCCCGCGGCCCGGTGCTCCGCCAGGGCCAGCCACACCTTGTCGCGGAGGAACGGCACCTCCGTGAAGCGCACCCCGGTGGCATCCCGCAGCGCGTTGCCGAAGGCCGGCGCCACCGGGTTGAACGGGCTCTCGCTCATCGACTTGGCCCCCAACGGCCCGATGGCGTCCGAGGTGTGGGTGAAGTGCACCTCGGTGCGCGGGACGTCGGCGTAGGCGGGCAGCCGGTAGCGGCGGAAGGCCGGGGTCAGGACCCTGCCGTCGCCGTCGACCAGGACCTGTTCGAAGAGGGTGGCGCCAAGCGCCTGCGCCACCCCGCCCTCGACCTGGCCGCGGCACTGCATCGGGTTCATGACCCGGCCGGCGTCGGCCGAGTGCACGCTGCGCAGGATCCGGATCTCGCCGGTGTCGGGATCGACGGCGATCTTGAACCACTGGGCGTTGAAGGCCACCGAGCGCGGCGATCCGCCCCAGTGTCCGGCCGTGGTCAGCTCCTCGCCCCGCGCCCGGGCGGCTTCGTGCAGCTCCTTGAGCGGGACCGCCCGGCCGGCGCACTCCACCGCGTCGGCGAGCAGCCGGCACTGGCTCCGCGGGGTGCGGGCGTGCTCGGCGGCGAAGGTGAGGATCTTCTCGGCCAGCCCGTTGGCCGCCCGCATCACGGCCTTGCCGGCCACCACGGTGCCGGCCGAGCCGAAGGCACCGGTGTCGTGCCGGACGACGTCGGTGTCGGACTGTCGGATGGAGATCCGGTCGACGGTGGTGCCGAGCGCGCCGGCGGCGATCTGTCGGTGGACGGTGGTGGTGCCGTTGCCGAACTCGGCGGTGCCGACGGCGATGTCGTAGCCGCCGTCGTCCAGCAGCGTCACCGTGGCGTCGGCGTAGTGACCGCCGGGCGGGCCGGTGGCGATCATCGCCATGGCGGCGCCCTGGCCGACCAGCCAGCCCTCGGGGGCGTCCGCCGCGCCGCGGTCCTCGGCCATCGCGTCGCGGACGACCTTCAGACACTGGTCCAGCCCGTAGCTGGCGATCTGGAGGTCCTCCTCCTCGCCACCGGGGGTGACCATGTGCTCCCCGGGGCCGATGACGTTGCGCTCCCGGAAGACCAGCGGATCGATGCCCAGGCGGCGCGCCAGCTCGTCCAGGGCGGACTCCACGGCGAAGGTGACCTGACCCAGCCCGTAGCCGCGGAAGGCGCCGGCCGGGACGCAATGGGTGTAGACGGAGAAGGCGTTGACCTTCTTGTGCGGGGCGCGGTAGACGGCCATCGACTCGCCGACGCTGTGGAACATCACCGCCGGGCCGTGGTTGCCGTAGGCGCCGGTGTTGGCGACCACCCGGAGTTGAAGGGCGGTCAGGGTGCCGTCCCGTTTGGCGCCGGCCTTGACGCCGATGGTGAACGGGTGCCGGGTGGTGGCGCCGAAGAACTGCTCGGCGCGGGTGAACTCCAGCTTCACCGGCCGGTGTAGCCGCCGCGCGGCCAGCACCACGATGTCCTCGGTCAGCATCTCCTGCTTGCCTCCGAAGCCGCCGCCCACCCGGCCGGCGACCACCCGGACCCCGTCCTCCGGCAGGTCGTAGAGGGCGCACAGGGCGCGCCGGGTCAGGAAGGGCACCTGGGTGCTGGAGCGGACCACGATCCGCTCACCGGCGCCGTCCTGGCGCTCCTCGAAGTAGGCGAGGGCGCCGTGCGTCTCCAGGCTCGCGTGCTGCACCCGTTGGGTGCGGAAGGTCTCCTCGTAGACCACGTCGGCCTCGGCGAAGCCCCGTTCCACGCTGCCGATCTCGCCGTGCACCTCGCCGACGACGTTCTCCAACGGGCGGGCGATCCGGGAGGTTTCGGGGTCCTTGGGGTGCACCACCGGGGCGCCGGGCCGCATCGCCTCCTCCGGGTCGAGGACGTGCGGCAGCACCTCGTACTCCACCGCGATCTTGCGGCAGCCCTCCTCGGCGGCGGCCTCGGTGTCGGCGACCACCGCGGCCACCCGTTGGCCGACGAAGCGGACCACGTCGTCCAGGACGCGGGTGTCGTCGGGGTCCTCGGTGGGGTGCTCGTGGCGGGCGGAGGAGAACAGCCGCTCGGGGGCGTCGCGGTGGGTGAGGACGAGGTGGACGCCGGGGACCCGCAGCGCGTCGGCGGTGTCGACGGCGACGATCCGGGCGTGCGGGTGCGGGGAGCGCAGCAGCTTCATGTGCAGCAGGCCCGGGACCTCGATGTCGAAGGTGTAGCGGGCGGTGCCGGTGACCACCTGCGGGCCGGCGGGGGCACCGAGGTTGGCGCCGACCGACTCCCCGGGGCGGGGCTCCTCGACGTGCGTGACGCCGCGGATCGCGTCCTCGATGGCCCGGTAGCCGGTGCAGCGACAGAGGTTGCCCTTCAACGCCCGGGGCAGGTCGGTGAGTTGGTCCTCGGTCAGCTTGGCGGTGGTCATCAGGAAGCCGGCAGTGCAGAAGCCGCACTGGAAGCCCTGGGCGGCGAGGAACGTCCGCTGCACGGGGTGGAGTTCGCCGTCCGGTTCGGCCAGCCCCTCGACGGTGGTGACCCGGCGCCCGACGGCGCGGGCGGCCGGGTAGAGGCAGCTGTGCACCGGTTCCCCGTCGACGTGGACGGTGCAGGCGCCGCAGTCCCCGGCGTCGCAGCCCTTCTTCACCCCGAACCAGCCGCGATCCCGCAGATAGGTGCGCAGGCACTGGCCGGGCCGGGGCGCGGCGTCGAAGTCCCGGCCGTTGACATGGACGACGTGGCTCATCGGGCGGCCTCCGTGGCGGACGGCGGGCGGGGGGCGAGTGCGGCGCGGACCTCCTCGGCGAGGCGCAGCGCCATGTGGCGGCGCCAGGCGGGCAGTCCGTGGAGGTCGTCGAACCACTCGGCGTCGGTGACGGCGTCGTCGAGGGTGGCGCGCAGCGCGGCGGCGGTGGGCGGGGTGGGGAACCAGAGGCGGAAGGGGCGGACGGTGGCGGCGGTGACGGTGACGGCCAGCGAGCCGTCCAGCGGGTCGAGGGCGCCGATGACCAGGGCGGCGGAGCGGCCGAGCCCGTAGAGGGAGACCTGACGGAAGGCGGTTTGGCAGGTCAGGGAGCGGGCCGGCAGGGTGACCGAGCGGAGGAGTTCGCCCTCGGCGAGGTCCTTGCGGCCGGCGCCGGTGACGAAGTCGGCGACCTTGACCCGGCGCCGGGAGCCGTCCTGGGCCTGGAGCAGGCAGCTGCCGTCCAGGGCGGCGGTCAGCGAGATCATCGGTCCGGCCGGCAGGCCGTTGCAGAGGTTGCCGCCGACGGTCGCCATGTTCCAGATCTTGAACGAGGCGAGGAAGGCGCGGCAGCACTGTTCGAAGAGCGGCGCGGCCGGGACGGGGAGGGCGGCCGCGAAGCGGGAGAGCTGGGCGATGGTGCAGGTGGCGGCGATCTCCAGGGAGCCGTCCGGGAGTTGACCGACCGGCCGCCAGCCCATCCGGCCGAGGTCCACCAGGCGGCGCAGGTGCGGCTGGGGTTCGGAGAAGAGGTAGGTGCCACCGCCCAGCCAGGCGTCGCCGGGGCGCCACGGGGCGTGCAGCCGGGCGTCTTGCACCTCCAGCACGGTGTTCAGGTCCATGCCGCCGAGTGAAGCAAGGCGGCGGCCCGGCGCACGACTGGTCCGCAGCACGGAAAACGCACCAAAGCGCCGGCCCGTAACTGGATGATCAACCAAGGGGGATATCGGCGAGCTCGGCTGGCATTTACGATGCCAGGATCCGCATTTGCCTCGTGAATGTGAGATGCCGGGCCGGATGCTCGGCAGCCGTCCAAGGAGCCACCGCATGCACGTCCACGACCTCCTCCAGCTCGATGCGCTCGATCTGACCCTCCTGTGGGGGGAGGAGCCGCTGCTCGCCCAAGAGGTCAGCGGCGTCACCGCTACCGACCTGGAGGCGCCGGCGCGGTTCCTCCAACCGGGAGAGCTGGTGTTGAGCGGGCTGGTGTGGTGGGCGCCCGAGGACGGCCGAGAGAAGGCGGACCGGTTCGTGGCGGCGCTGGCCGAGGCCGGTGCGTCCGCGCTGCTGGCCGGCGAGGAGACCCACGGGGCGGTCCCGGAGGTGCTGGTCGAATCCTGCCGCGCCCATCGCGTCGCGCTGCTCGCGGTGCCCGCGCACATCACGTTCCGGGACATCACCGAGGCGGTGTACCTGCGTCGGTGGGGCGACCTCAGCCGCCGCCCGGCCGGCCACTACGCGCTGCCGGAGAACGTGCGCACCGAGCTCGCCGGGCTGCTCGCGTCCGGCGCCGCGCCAAACGCCCTGCTGGACCGGGCGTTCGCGCACCTGGGCGGCCCGGTCTGCTGGCTGCTGACCGCCACCGGCCGGGTGGTCGCCAGCACCCCCGACGCACCGAAATTGACGCCTCGTCAGGCGCGCCGGGAGCTCACCGCCGGCGCCGGCACCACCCTGCGCATCGAGGGGGCCGCCGGCCCGTACGACGGCTGGTTCCTGCGGCTGCGCGGCGCGGACGACGCCCCACCGCGGGTGCTGCACGAGATAGCCGAGGTCCTCGCCCAGCACCGGCACCACGCCGCGGCCCGGGAGACCGCCGCGCGCCGGGCCGCGGACGCGCTACTGGCGCTGATCGCCGAGGGGACCGGGGCGTTCGACGCGGCGCTGCACGACTGCGGGTTGCCCGTCGACGGCCCGTTCCGGGTGGTGGTGGCGACGCTGGGCGACGCCGAACCGGGGCCGGCGGACCGGGCGTTGGCCGAGGCGCTGCACCACCACCGCGAAGCGCCGTTCGCGGCCGGCCTCTTGCCGGACGGCCGGGCGGCCGCGGTGGTCGCCGGGGCGCACGACGAGGGCGTCGACGCCCTGCGCGAGGCGTGGCCGGCGCTGCACGACTGCCGGCCGGGGACCCCGCTGCACGCCGGCGTGAGCGGCCCGGCGGCCACCGCCGCCGACCTCAACGCGGCACTCGGGCAGGCCGGTTACGCCCTGGCCGCGGCCCGCTCGACCGACCCGGCGGGCGCCGGCGTCACCTCCGTCGACGATCTGACGACGCTGGGCGCGCTGCTCTCCGGGGTGCCCGCCGAGGTCCGCGCGGCGTTCAGCAGCCGGGTGCTCGGCCCGCTGGCGCGCGCCGGCAGCGCCTCGCACCGGATGCTGCTGGAGACGCTGGAGGTCTTCCTCGCCCAACACGGCTCCTGGGCCCGGACCGCGGAGATCCTGCACCTGCACGTCAACACCGTGCACTACCGCATCCAGCGGATCGAGACCCTCACCGGCCGCGACCTGTCCCGGCTCGACCACAAACTCGACCTGCACGCGGCCCTGTTGTGCCGCTGACCCGGCCGGCCGGCTAGGGCCTGTCCGGCCGGTCCACATGCACATGGGTGGACTTGACCCGCGCGGTGGCCTCCATGCCCACCTCGATGCCCAGCTCCTCGACGGCCTCCCGGCTGACCACCGACACCACCCGGTGCGGCCCCGACTGGATCTCGACCTGCGCGAGCACGTCGTCGAGGGTGACCGCGGTGACGATCCCGGCGAAGGCGTTCCGGACCGAGGTGCGGACCTCGCCGGGCACCGGATGCGCCCCCGCGGCCCGCTCCTTGGCGAACGCGGCGAGACTCACCCCGTCGATCGCGCGGTTGCCGGCGCCGTCCCGGTCCATGCGCAACTGCCCGCCGTCGGCCCACCGCCGAACGGTCTCCGAGCTGACACCCAGCAGCCGCGCTGCCTGACCAATGCTGTACGAGGGCACGCCCGCACTCTAGATGACCAGCGCGCGACGGCCGACGCCCCGCCCCTCCCCCGTCCTTCCGCGCCCCACCCCCTCGCTTGAACGTGTTCAAAAACAGGTCTACAGTCACCGACAACACAACTTTTGAACACGTTCAAGAAGGAGTCGGGACGTGGACCTCACCGTCGTCGCGTACGTCATCTATCTGGTCGTCAGCATCGGCCTGACCATCTGGGTCGCCCGCACCCTCAGCCGGAACGGGCGGCTCTTCCTCGCCGATGTGCTGCACGGGAACGAGAAGTTGGCGGACGCCGTCAACCACCTCCTCGTGGTCGGCTTCTACCTCGTGAACCTCGGTTTCGTCGCGCTGTACCTCCAGGACGACGCCACCCTCGCCTCGTCCCGGCAGATCTTCGAGGCGCTCTCGCAGAAGCTGGGCGTGGTGCTGCTGGTGCTCGGGCTGATGCACCTCGGCAACGTCTTCGCGCTCAACAAGTTCCGCCGGCGCGGGATGCTGGACCGGGAGCCGAACCCGCCGCTGCCGCCGAACGCGTACACCTACCCGGCGCCCGCCGGACCGGTGCAGGGATGACGGCGGCCACCGTCGCCGTGGGCCGGGGCGCCGCACTCGCCCCGGTCCGCCGGCTCACCGTGCTCTACGACGCGCAGTGCCCACTGTGCTCCTTCGTCCGCGACTGGCTCGGCCGGCAGCGCCAGTTGGTGCCGCTGGACCTGGTGCCGGCCGGCTCGCCGGAGGCCGAGCGGCTGCTGCCCGGGCTCGACCACGCCGTCACCCTGGAGGAGATCACCGTGGTCGGGGACGGCGGGCAGGTGTACCTGGGCGCGGCCGCCTGGGTCGCGTGCCTGTGGGCGCTGTCCGCGTACCGGCCGTTGGCCCACCGGCTCAGCAGGCCCGCCGGGTTGCCGTTCGCCCGCGGCGCGGTGCTCGCGGCGGCGAAGTACCGCGCGGCGCACCGCCCCGGACCGGCGTACCCGCCCGAGGATCCCCGGGGTGCCCCGGAGGGCTGCCGCGGCGGCTGCGCGGTGCGCGATTAGGCTCGGGGCGTGCCAGAGCAGAACCAGCCCCGCCCGGCGAAGAGCGAGCAGACCCGCACCCTGATCCTGGAGACCGCCATGCGGCTCTTCCGGGAACGGGGTTACGACAAGACCACGATGCGGGCCATCGCCAAGGAGGCCGGCGTCTCCGTCGGGAACGCCTACTACTACTTCGCCGGCAAGGAACACCTGATCCAGGGCTTCTACGACCGCATCGCCGCCGAGCACCAGGCGGCGGTCCGCGACGTACTGGACCGGGAGACCGACCTGGAGGCGCGGCTGACCGGGGTGCTGCGCGCCTGGCTGGACATCGCCGCCCCGTACCACGAGTTCGCCGCGCAGTTCTTCAAGAACGCCGCGGACCCGGACAGCCCCCTCAGCCCCTTCTCGGCCGAGTCCGAGCACGCCCGCGAGGCGGCCATCGACGTGCACCGCGAGGTGCTGTCCGGCTCTAAGGCCAAGGTGCCGGACGAACTCGCCGACGTGCTACCCGAGTTGATGTGGCTGTCCCAGATGGGGCTCGTCCTGTACTGGGTCTTCGACCGCTCCCCCGGCCGCGAGCGCAGCCGCCAGCTCGCCGCCCGCGGCGCCCGGCTGACCACCCGCGGGGTGTCGCTGGCCCGCTTCCGGGTACTGCGACCACTGGTCCACGAGGTGCACGAGCTGTTCACCGACTTCCTCCCCGGCATGGCGCAGACCGCGGTAGCCCGCAAGGGGACCGCGAAATAACCGGTCGGCCGCCCCGCGCCCCGCCCATACTGTGCCGATGAACCTGACGGACACGGATCTCGACGCGGTACGCGCACGCTACGACCAGCAGTTGCGACGGGCCGCCCCCGCCGACCCCGGCACCTCGGTGGAGCGCGACGGGCCAGTGGTACGGCAGACCGGCGGGCCCGACGACTGGAACGGCGTCCTCTGGTCGGACCTGGACGACGCCACCGCCGACGCCGCCATCGCGGCGCAGCGCCACCACTTCGCTGCCCGGGGCCTGACCTTCGAATGGAAGGCCTATAGCCACGACCGCCCCACGGACCTCGGCGACCGACTGCGCGCGGCCGGCTTCATCCCCGGACAGCCGGAGTCCCTGATGGTGGCGCAGACGTCCGCCCTCACCGCGCAGCCCGAGCTCCCGGCGGGCGTGCGACTGACGACCGTGACCGGCCCGGCCGGGGTGGAACTGGTGGTGCGGGTCCACGCCGAGGTGTTCGGGACGCCCACCGAGCACCTGCGGCACCGGCTGCTCGCCCAACTGGCGCGGGCCCCGGAAGCGCTGGCACTGGTGGTCGCCCTGGCGGGTGAGACGCCGGTGTCCACGGCCCGCCTGGAGCTCCCGGCCGGCACGGACTTCGCCGGCCTATGGGGCGGCGGCACCCTGCCCGCCTGGCGGGGCCGGGGCCTCTACCGGGCACTGGTCGCCCGGCGGGCAGCGCTCGCCGCCGCGCGGGGATTTCGCTACCTCCAGGTAGATGCCTCCGATCAGAGCAGCCCGATCCTGTCCCGGCTGGGCTTCTCGACGTTGAGCACGACCACGCCGTACGTCCGCGAGCCCTGAGCTCGGGGAAGATCAACTCCCGCGCATATGCGCCGAGTTGTGACGGTGATGGCGGACGACCCGCCCAACAGGCCCCCGACGGCGCCCTGCGACGGTCACTCTCCGTCGGATTAGTCCGGATTGCGGCGGTTTATGGCTGATGTAAGCCTGATATCCCATTCGTCGAAGGAGTTGATCGCATGGTTACGGATCGCACAGCGCCGGTCGAGACGGCCGCCCTGGCCGCCGAGGTCGAGGGACTGCTCAGCCCTGCAGAGCCCGACGGTGTCTACCGGGACACCCGCGAGTGCGGAGGCGGACTGCTGCTGCTCGGCCTGCTGCTGATCTCGCCCCCCACCCCTCGCCCGAAGACCGGCGTTCGCTGAGGGGAATCGCGTTGGCTGAACAGACGCAGGGAGCAGTCCCGCTCAGCGCTGTGATCGCCGATGCCGCAACCGGGGTCGCCCTCGCCCTCCAGGGTGGGGGCGACCCCTATGCGCTCTCCCGGATCCTGCGCCAGGGCGACCCGCTCGCCCCGGCCGCGGTCCGGGTCCTGGGCGCCGACGCGCTCGCGCCCTACGCACTGGAGCACCGGGCGGTGCCGGTGGGCGCGGACGACGAAGCGGTGGTGCGACAGACGCTGGCGGCCTTTCCCCCTGGTACGGACGCCTCCGAGGTGTCGGCGTGGAGCTACCGCGGCCTGGTAGAGGCCACCCACGCCTACCTCCCCACGGGCGCGCAACCCTGGCCGCGCCCCCCAGAGACCGGCGCGGAGTGGACCGGCACCGACCCCTGGCCGCAGCTCGCCCACCGGGTCTCCCAGCTCGCCGCGCTGGCGCTGCCCGGCCTGGCCGACGACCTGGAGGAGCAACTGGCCTGGCGCACCGATGACTTGGCGCGCGGGTTCGTCCGGGCGGTGCGCCGCCGGGACTGGTTGCAGGCCGCCGGCGTCGGCCGCTGGCTGGCCCGGCTCCCGGCCGTGCCGCCGACCCTGGGCCTGGACGCGGGGCTGGCCTTCGTCCGGCAGATGGGCGGCACCGACCCACGGGTGTCGCTGCATGTGGTGGCCGCGCAGCGGTTCTTCGGGCGGGGCTGGTGACCGCCGGCCGGGGCGACCCGGAGCTGCTGGACCACCTGGTCGGGCGGAGCCTGGGCTGGCTGACCGAGCGGCGGGAGCACTTCCGGCTCCCGCCGGACGCGACGACCGACGCCGACCCCAACCTCACCCTCAAACCCCTCGGCGAACTGGCCGAACTGACCCAACTGATCGCCTCCTGCCACCCGCGGTCCGACTTCCGGAGCGCGGCGCAGGGGCTGTTCGCGTTCGCCTGGCAACAGACCCACGAGGGTGAGCTGTTCGCCGAGCTGATCCGCGGGGAGCCGCACGCCACCTACCCGGTGGAGATCTACGGCGCCTTCGCGCAGGCCGGGCTGCGGCACCCGACCGTCGAGGAGCTGGTGCTCACCACGACCGGACTGCGCGGCTGGCGGGTGGCCCGCGAGGACCACACCCGCACCCTCGGGGTGCTCAACGCCGAGCGGCGGATCGGGCTGGCCCAACACGCCGCGTTCGAGGCCGAGTTCGCCCTGACCGGGCTGGGGCTGCTGCCCGAGCCCTGGGCGCTGGACCGGAAGGCGGCGTACGGCGTGACGCACGACGTCTTCCACCTCACCGACTGGGGCCGCAACCGCCGGCGGCTGCCCCCGGAGGCCGCCGGCTATCTGCGGCTCTGGCTGCCCTCCTGGCTGGAGAACTGGCTGGAGGAGCAACTGTGGGACCTGGTCGGCGAGTTGCTGGCGGTCGCCGCATGCCTGCCGGCCGCCCCGTACGACGCGGCGGCCTGGCGGCGGCTGGCCGACGCGCAGGCCGCCGACGGCGGCGTGCCCGAGACCGGTGCGGCGCCCCTGCCGGACGACCCGACCGAGGCGTTCTGGGCCTGCTACCACTCCACCCTGGTGACCGCGTTCGCCGGCACCCTCGCCCGTATCGCCGCGCAGGAGGCCGGGGCCGACCCGGTGCCGGTCGGTGACGCGGCGGCGGTGGCCGGGCGGGCGCCCTGCGAAAGCGAGGCTGCACTGTGACCCCGACGGCTGCGTCCCTGGCCACCCCGGCCTCACCGGCCCTGCTGCACCGGGTCGGTGACCGGGCCCTGGGCTGGCTCGACGCGCACCGCGAATACTTCCGGCTGATGCCCGAGGACCGCGCCACCGGCAGCGCGACGATCGAACGACTCAAGCCCATCGGCGAGTTGGCGATCAACATGCAGGTGCTGTTCCGGGAGGGCGTGGCCGGGTCCCGGCAGCGCACCCGGGCCGGCGCACTGCTGGACTTCGCCTGGCGGGAGCTGCTCGACGGCGGCAATGTGCTGGCCGCGCTCCAGCGCGACGAGCCGCTCTCCCCGGTGCCGCTGGAGGTCTACGCACCGTTCCACGAGCTCGGCCACCGCCACCCGGGGCTGGAGGCGGCCCTGGGCACGTCCCGGCAGACCGGGACCTGGACGGCGCTGGAGATGGTGCCCAACCGGCGGCTCGGGGTGCTCAACGCCGAGCGCAAGCTGGGCCTGGCCCCCAGCGCCGACTTCGGCGAGGCGCTCGCGTGCACCTGGCTGGGCCGGCTGCCCGAACCGTGGACGGTGCAGCTGCACATCGCCTACGACATCACCCACACCGTCTTCCACGTCACCAACTGGGGCGAGGCGCCGGACCGGATTCCGCCGGACATCGCCGGCTACCTCAGCCGGTACCTGCCGGCCTGGTTGGAGGACTGGGCGGAGCTCGAACACTGGGACCTGGTCGGCGAACTCCTGGTCGTGGACGCCTGTTTGCCGCGTCCCGCCCTGGACGCCCGGCTGTGGCAGCGGTACGCGGCGGCCCAGGCGGAGTCCGGGGCGATGCCGATCCAGCGGGCGATGCCCGAAGGTTCGCCGGACGTGGTCTTCGACCAGGTCCACCACCCCACCCTGGTCGCCGCGTTCGCCTCGGCGATGGCCACCTCCCGCGCGCTGACCTCCGACGCCGACTGATGCGGACCGCACCCGGCGGGCCGGCCACCGAGGAACGGCTGGCGGACACGCTGGCCGGCATCGACGCCCCGGACGTCGTGCTGGCGGTCACCCGGCAGGGCCACCGGAGCGTGCTCAGCGGCGGCAGCGCGCTGGCGCCGCCCACCCCGCGCCCCGCGCTGCGCTACGAACTCGGTTCGCTGTCCAAGACGTTCACCGTGCTACTGCTGGCCGAGCTCGCGGTGAACGGGGAGCTCTCCCTGGACGATCCGCTGACCGCCCGCCTCCCCCGCCTGCCGCTGACCCACCCGCGCTCCGGCCGGATCACCCTGCGGCACCTGGCCACCCACACCTCCGGGCTGCCCCGGATCCCCACCGACCTGCTGCTCGGCGCGCTGGTCCGCCCGTACGACAACGGCTACTCCGGCTACGACACCGAGCGGCTGCTGCGGACCTTTGCGCGCACCCGGCCCCGGCACCGGCCCGGCACCCGCTGGCGCTACTCCAACTTCGGGCTGGCGCTGCTCGGTCCGGCGCTGAGCCACACCACCGGCACCGCCTACCCGGACCTGCTCGCCGCCCGGGTGCTCAAGCCGCTCGGCCTCACCGGCACCACCCTGGCACCCGGTACGACCGGCACCGACGCCGTCGGCCACCGGGCCAACGGCACCACCCCGGTGCGCTGCACCGACATGGGGGCCTTCGCCGCCGCCGGCGCGGTCCGGGCCACCCCCGACGACCTGCTGACCTATGTGGAGGCGCACCTGTACCCCGGGGGCAGCCCGCTGGCCGCCGCGCTGCGCGCCGTGCAGGTGCCGCTGCTGCGGCGCGGCTGGCGACACCGCAACACCCACACCCTGACCTGGTACCAACACCCGGCGCCGCGCGGCCCGTTGCTCTTCCATGTCGGGGCGACCTTCGGCCAGCAGGCGTTCGTCGGCTACCACCCGGCGTCCGGGACCGGGCTGGTCGCGCTCGCCACCCGCCGCGGCCGCAGCTGCCGGATGGTGACCTCCGCCTACGAGTTGCTGTACGCGCTCGCCGGCGACGACGGTCCCGCCGGCGAGCCGGTCACAGCTCCCCGGTGAGGATGCGGCCGAGCAGCACCTCGGGGTCCTGCTCGGCGGCCCGCCCGAAGGCCGCGGCGTACGCCGCGTCGCCCATCGCCGCCCGGGCCCGCCGCTCGCACTGCTCGCGCACCGCGCGGAGTTCGGGGGTGCCGCGCTGCGGATGGCCCACCGAGCGCCAGATGGCCTGGCCGCCGCCGTAGACCTGGGCGGCGACCGCGCCCCTGCCCTGGGCGGCGACCGCGGCGGCCAACAGGTCCAGGCCGAGCGCGATCCCGAAGTTGTCGCCGATCCGCCGCTTGGCGGCGAGCATCGCGCGGGCGTGGTCGGCGGACTCCTCTGGCCGGTCCTGGAAGAGGGCTACCAGGGCGAGTTGGTAGTCGGTGTAGGAGCGGGACCAGTATTCGCCGCGCTGGACGCAGCCGCGGCGCAGCGTGGTGGCCAGGCGCCGCGCCTCGTCGAGCCGGCCGAGGGCGGTGAGTGCGAAGAGCCGCACCAGGTGGCAGCGGAGCCGGCTGGCGGAGCCGAAGGGGTCGTCCGGCGACGGCCCGAGGACGCGCTCGGCGGTGGCGTGGGCGGTCAGCGGACGGCCGGCCATCAGGTGGGTCAGGCCGATGAGGTAGCCGGCGGCGAGCATCGCGTCGTGGTCGGCGGCCTCCCGGGCGGCGCGGGCGCATCGCCGGCCCAGGGTCTCGGCGGTGTGCAGCTCGCCCTGGAGGAGCACCGCGACGCCGAGCGCCCACAGGGCGCGGGTGTGGGCCGCGCCCGGCTCGTCCTGGGCGGCCAGCGCCCGCTCCAAGTAGTCGCGGGCCTCGTGCAGATGGCCGCAGCAGGTCCAGAAGAAGCCGATGGCGGCGCCGAGTTCCTGGGCGCCGGCGGGGTCGTTGGCCAGGAGGTGGTCCAGGGCGGTGCACAGGTCGACGTACGCCTCGGCGACCCTGCCGTACCAGGTGACCTGTTCGGGGCCGAGCCAGCCGCGCTCGGCGCTGCGGCCGAGGCCGACGAAGTGCGCGGCGTGCCGGTCGGCGACGATGACCGTCTCGTCGAGTTCGGCCAGCCACATCCGGCCGTACTCGCGCAGGGTGTCGAGCATCCGGAAGCGGTTGCCCTCGCGGGTGAGCACGGACTTGGCGGCCAGGCCGGTGAGCGCGGTGCGCACGCCGTCGGCGGTGAGCGGGCCGTCGGCACAGACCGCGGCCGCGGAGCCGGCGTCGAAGGTGCCGCGGAAGACCGAGAGGCGGGCCCACAACAGCCGCTCCAGCGGGGCGCACAGCTCGTGGCTCCAGCCGATGGCGGTGCGCAGGGTCCGGTGGCGGGGGGTCCAGGGCATGCCGGTGCCGTCCAGGGCGTCGAGGCGGGAGCCGAGCCGCTCGGCGACCTGGGCGAGCGGGCGGTGCGCCAGTTGGGCACCGGCCAGTTCCAGGGCCAGCGGGATGCCCTCCAGGCGGCGGCAGATGAGCTCCGCGGCCTCGGCGTTGCCCGGTTCGGTGAGCCGGAGGTCGGGGGCGGCGGCGCCGGCCCGCTCGGTGAACAGCGCCAGCGCGTCGTTGTCGCCGGTGCACGGCAGCGGGCCGATCTCGGTGACGCACTCCCCCGAGAGGCCCAGCGGCTGGCGGCTGGTGACCAGGACGGTGACGCCGGGGGCGGCGGTGACCAGGTCGCCGACCAGGTCCCGGCAGGCGGCGACGAGGTGTTCGCAGGAGTCCAGGACCAGGAGCAGGTGTTTGTCCGCGAGCCATTCGCAGAGCAGCGCCATCGGCATCCGGGTCGAGTGGTCGGCCAGCCCGACCGCGTCGCAGACGGTGGCGACCAGCAACTGGTCGCCGTGTAAGGGCCATAGTTGGGCCCAGCGGACGCCGTCGGGGAACCGGGCCGCGGCAGCGCCGGCGGCCCGGACCGCGATCCGGGTCTTGCCCACGCCGCCGGGGCCGGTCAGGGTGACCAGCCGACGCTGCGTCAACTCGCTGCTCAGATGCCGAAGTTCGGCTCTCCGGCCGACGAAGCTCGTCGACTCCTCGGGAATGTTGCTCGCCACCGGGCCAGTTTGCCCCACACCCGGGGGCCGCCGTACCAGCCGTGGAGTGGGCGTGCATCAGGGCGTGACCAGGGGGAAGTTGGGGTCCGGGGCGCTGAGCAGGGCGAGCAGTGCGCGCAGGGCCGCTCCCGGCTCACCCTCCTGAGTGACGGCGGTCGGGACCTTACCGCCGAGCAGTTCCCTGAGCTGGGGGGTGGTGAGGGTGAGGGTCGGGCGCGAGGCGGCGTCGGCGGTGGGAGCGCCGGGGGTGCTGAGGTGGGTGAGCGCGCCGTTGGAGAGGGTCAGGTGCCAGGTGCGGTCCTCGTCGGCGAGGTAGAGGTCGAGGGTGAGGCTCCGGTGCCAGGCGCGGGGGCCGTCGACGCGGATGGCCAGCGAGTCCAGGAGCTGGTCGACGGTGCGGGCGCGGACCAGGTCGGGGGCGGGGGCGTCCGGGCCCGCGGTGTCGGGGCGGACGACGGCCGGGGTGCCGCGCAGTTCCCTGGCGGCGGTGAGGTAGTAGTTGCGCCAGGTGCCGTTCTCGCAGCCGTGGCCCAGCCGCTCGTAGACGGCGGCCAGTTCGCGGCGGGCGCGCGGGTCGTCGGGGGCGGCGAAGACGGCGTGGTTGAGCAGGGTGGCGGCGAACCGCAGGTCGCCGTCGTCGGCGTAGCGCTTGCCGGCGTCCACGGTGGCCGCGACGCCGCCGAGCGTCTCCACGTAGCGCCGGGCCTGTTCGACCGGCGGGTGCTCCCACAGGTGGGCCGGGTTGCCGTCGAACCATCCGAGGTAACGCTGGTAGATCGCCTTGACGTTGTGGCTGAGCGAGCCGTAGTAGCCGTGGTGCGCCCAGAGCCGTTCCAGCGCCGGCGGCAGCCGCAGCTCCTCGGCGATCTCGGGGCCGGTGCGGCCCTCGTTGAGCAGCCGCAGGGTCTGGTCGTGCAGGTACGCGTAGAGGTCGCGCTGGCCGGCGAGCAGCCGGCGGATGCGGGCGTTGCCCCAGGTCGGCCAGTGGTGGGAGGCGAAGGCGACCTCGGTGTCGGTGGCGAAGAGGGCCAGCGCCTCGTTGAGGTAGTGGGCCCAGCGGCGGGGGTCGCGGACCACGGCGCCGCGCAGGGTGAGGACGCTGTGCATGGTGTGGACGGCGTTCTCGGCGGTGCACAGCGCCCGGTGGGTGGGGACGGCGAAGTTCATCGCGGCGGGGGCGTCGGCGCCCGGGGTGAGTTGGAAGACCAGGCGGACGCCGTCGACGATCTCCTCCTGGCCGGTGCGGGTGATGTCCACGGTGGGCGGCACGAAGCTACGGGTGCCGGCGGAGGGGACGGTGCCCAGGCCGCAGCCGATCTGGCCGTCGGGGGCGGCGGGGAGCTGGGTGCCGTACATGTAGACGGCGCGGCGGGCCATCGCCGGGCCAGTGTAGAGCTGTTCGGCGACCGCGCTGTCGCGGAATCCGGCGGGCGCCAGGACCGGGACGGACGGGTGCCCGGTGGGCAGCACGCCGCGGGCGCCGCCGAAGTGGTCGGCGTGCGCGTGGGTGTAGAGCAGGGCGGTGACCGGCCGGTCGCCGCGGTGCTTGCGGTAGAGCTCCAGCGCCGCGGCGGCGGTCTCGGTGGAGAGCAGCGGGTCGACGACGAGGACGCCGTGGTCACCCTCGATGAGCGTCATGTTGGCGAGGTCCAGGCCACGGGCCTGGTAGATGCCGTCGGTCACCTCGTACAGGCCGTGCCGGGCGACGAGCCGGCCCTGCCGCCAGAGGCCGGGGTGGGCGGTGTCGGGGCGGTTGCCGGCGAGGAAGGCGTGGCGCTCGGCGTCCCAGACCACCCGGCCGTCGGCCGCGGTGATCCGGGGCGGGTCGAGGGGGGCGATGAAACCGCGGTCGGCGTCGGCGAAGTCCTCGCGGTCGTCGACGGGCCGGGCGTCCTCCCCGGGCACAGCGGTCACGGCGCGCCACCTCTCCGGGACGGCGGGCCAGCACGGGAGCATGGCCCACACGTTCGATTTAACCGAAGGTGTCCGGTCGCCGCACGCGTGGGCCGGGCCCGCCGCCGGGTCAGGCCGTGATCAGACCGGTTCGGCCTCGATGAGGGCGTAGCGGTTGGGGCGCGGGAAGGGGGTGACGGTGCGCAGCGCGAAGCCGGCGGCGCGGCACAGCCGCTCGAAGTCGTCCCGGGTGCGCTCCCGGCCGCCGAGGTTGACCAGCATGTTGAGGTCGGTGAGGTAGCGGATCCCGTCGCCTTCGGCGTTGGCGGTCGCCGGCAGGACCGGCTCGATGATCAGCAGCCGCCCGCCGTCGGGGACCACCTTGCGGACGTGGCCGAGGATCCGCCCGCACTGTTCGTCGTTCCAGTCGTGCAGCACGCTCTTGAGGAGGTAGACGTCGGCGCCCTCGGGGGCGGTGGCGAAGAAGTCGCCGGCCACCAGGGAGCAGCGGTCGGTCAGGCCGTCCTCGGCGAGCCGGGGGCCGGCCTGGGCGAGGCCCTCGGTGCGGTCGAAGAGGATGCCGCGCAGGTGTGGGTGGGCTCGCAGCAGGCCGGCGAGCAGGGTGCCGTCACCGCCGCCGATGTCGGCGACGGCGGTGTGGCGGTCGAACGGGAAGGCGGTCGGCAGCAGCCCGGCGGTGTGCGCGGTGCCCTGGCTCATCGCGGCGTTGAACTGCTCGGAGAGCTGCGGGTGTTCGGCGAGGTAGCCGAAGAAGTCGGTGCCGTGGACGGCCTCGAAGGACGGCCCGCCGGAGCGGACGCTGTCGTCGAGCCGCTCCCAGGCGCGGAGCATGGCGGGGTGGGTGAACATCTCGACGAAGGAGTGCATCGAGCCGGGGGCGTCCCGGCGCAGCAGGGCGCCGGCCGGGGTGGCGGCGAAGCCTCCGGGGGCGGGCTCGGTGAGCAGCCCCAGCCCGGTCAGGGCCCGCAGCAACCGCGTCAGGGTCCCGGGCTCGGCGACGCACTCCGCGGCGAGGTCGTCCGCGCTGCGCTCCCCGTCGCCGATCCGGCCCAGCACGTCGAGGCGGGCGGCGGCGGCCACCGTATGGGCGGCCATGGCGCCGAAGGCCAGCTTCACGAGGGTGTTGCGGGACTCCTCTAAGGAGTGGGGCTGTTGGGGCTCGGGGTGCGGGTGGTTTTGCTGCGGCGTGTCGTCGGGCACGGTGTGGTCCCCCTCCGGTGATGTCCGGTCAACGGCGTTAGGCGCGAGCCCCGGGAGGGCACAACAACGCCTGTGTGCCGTTGCGCACCACCGCAGGGCCATCAATGGGGAGGTAACCCTAAGTCGGCCCGATCTTCGCGGCAACGCCTTATTCGCCATCTGCCCGTTCGGCATGACCGGCAGTACCACCGGGAGAGGAGGGACGCTCCCTGTCCCCCGACGACGACCGTCAACTCCGCGACCTCGCGGAAGAGTTCCCGCCCGACGCCGCCCCCTACCCGCCCGTGCGGACAACGGCGGCCCCCGCGGCACCGGTCCGGCGCGGGGCGGTCTGGCTGATACTGGCCACCGCGGTCGCGGCCCTGGTCACCGGCGTGGCCCTGGCGCACGGACTGATCCTGGCGGGCGGACTGGTGCTGGCCGGGGTCGCCGGCCAACTCGTCGCACCGCCCGCCCGCGACCACCGCCGGTAGCCGCGCGGGAACCTCCCGTACGCCGCCGGACATGGCCGGCCCGCTTGCCGTCGCTGTGGGACTCCGAAGGGCAAGCGGGCCGGTGGTTCATGACGCGCCCCGGGGGAGCGTGTCCTTAGGGTCTGTCCGATGGGTCAAGGTCGGGTAGGCCGGGGCGTCTGGTGCGGTGCATCGCAAGGCGCCGGAGCGGCCTGATAGCGGAGCTATTGGGACGGTTCGGCAACGCCGCGAGGTGCCGTGCCAGGCGTCGCGGCCCCGGCCGTGACCCATCGGACAGGCCCTAGGTGGCGCGGCGGCTCCTCGATGCCACGGCGACGCACAGCGCGCCCAGCAGGAACGTCAGGGCGCCGATGACGACGTTGTTCCAGATGACTCCGGCGTCGGGCCCGCGCCCGACGACCCACGGCGAGATGACCAGCCAGACGCCGATCGCGCACATCGCGCCGCTCAGTCCGTACATGCGCTCAGGGGTGGCGGTGAACCCGATGGCCAGCAGGGCGATCGCGACGCCGACGATGATGTTGTGGGGCATCAACGACGGCTGCGAGGCCGTGAAGTGCACGACCCATGGGGATACCGCGCAGTACAGGCCGATCACGAACACCGGCCCGTCGACGAGCACCACGTCCCGCCCGCCGAGCGTCCGCTCGAACCGGGCTCTCATCTCGGAAGCATCGGGGTGACCGGCGAGATCTCCCCTGGGGTGTGAGACGTCGGCCATACGACTCGCCTCCTTCGATCACGCGTCGGGGCCGCATGTGCGTGGCATCACCGCACACCCTCATTTTGCGCTTATGTCACCTTTATGTGTAGAGGTCCCCGATGAGAATTTGGCCGGATCCGGCGGGTGGCGCCGCCGCTCAGGGCGGGCCCGGGACGCCGCCCAGATGGGGCAGGTCATGGCCCAGCCGCTCCCGTTTGGCGCGGAGGTAGCGGAGGTTCTCCGGACCCGGCGCCACCAGCAGCGGGACCCGCTCGGCGACCGCCACACCACACCGCCGCAACGCCTCGCCCTTGCGCGGGTTGTTTGACAGCAGCCGCACCGAGCGGACGCCCAGGTCACGGAGGATTCCGGCCGCGGCGCGGTAGTCGCGGGCATCCACCGGCAGCCCGAGCGCGAGGTTCGCGTCCACCGTGTCCAGGCCGTCGTCCTGTTGGAGCCGCATCGCCCGCAGCTTCGCCAACAGGCCGATGCCACGCCCCTCGTGCCCCCGGAGGTAGACCAGCGCGCCGCGCCCCTCCTGGGCGATCGCCCGCAGAGCCGCGGCCAGTTGCTCGCCGCACTCGCACGCCCGGGACCCGAAGACCTCGCCGGTCAGACACTCCGAGTGCAGCCGGGCGAGCACCCCCTCACCCGCCGACTCCCCCTTGACCAGGGCGACTTGCTCCGTCCCCGTTCGGCGATCCAGATAGCCCACCGCCCGGAACGCACCGTAGGCGGTGGGAAGTTCGACCTCCACGACCCGTCGCACGTCCGGGTCCTCGGCGGCGCCATCGGAGTCCGTCATGGCATGATCGGACCCGCCCGGCGGTCCCGCACCACCCACCGCCGGCTCGTCAACTCCCGCCTCTTACCGCCGGATTGCCGCCGACCGGAGCCGCCGATGCCGACGACCGAACCCCCCGAACACCCACGTCCCCCCGCCGCGGACCGGAGTCGCCCCCGCGCCGCGCGGCCGGCCCCCGGACTGCCGACCGACACCACCGAGGACGTCCGCGCCCGGCGCCCCGCGCTGGCCCTGCTGCCCGTCGGCAGCTTCGAACAGCACGGCGCCCACCTGCCGTTGACCACCGACACCCTGATCGCCTGCGCCATCGCCGAGCAGCTCGCCGCCCGCCACGAGGCGCTGCTGCTGCCGCCGCTGCCTCTCTCCTGCTCCCACGAGCACGCCGACTGGCCCGGCACCGTCAGCCTCTCCGCGCGGACCCTGCACGCCGTGGTCACCGATGTCGCCGCGTCGCTGCGGCGGTCCGGCCTCACCGCGCTGGTGCTGGTCAACGGCCACGGCGGAAACTACGTGCTGCGCAACGTCGTTCAGGAGTCCTCGGCGGCCGACGGGATCCGGATGGCGCTCTTCCCCGGCCCGGCGGACTGGGCCGCGGCCCGCGACCGCGCCGGCCTGGCCACCCCCGCGCACGCCGATATGCACGCCGGCGAGACCGAGACCTCGATCCTGCTGCACGCCCGGCCCGACGTGGTCCGGGACGGCTACGCCGACGCCGACCACCGCGCCGACGAGCGGCCCCACCTGCTCAGCCTCGGGATGGCCGCCTACACCACCTCCGGGGTGATCGGCACGCCGTCCCTGGCCTCGGCCGAGAAGGGCGCGGCGCTGCTCGCCGGGCTGGCCGAGGCGTTCGACGACTACCTGGAGGCGTGCGGTGTCCCCGACGACTGAGCCGCTCGACGCGGACGCGGCCTGGGAGGCGCTGCTCGCGGTCCGCGACGCCGCCGGCGCCGGGGCCGCCGGGCTGCGGCTGGACGGCGACGGCACGGACCACTGGGCGCGGCCGGCCACGCCCGCCGCGCAGGAGCTCGCCGCGCGCTACCTCCCGCTCTGCCTGGCCGGCCGCCACGTGGCGTTCGCCCAGCTCGGGCAGAGCCTGGACGGCTTCATCGCGACCCGCACCGGCGACGCGGACTACGTCACCGGGGAGGCGGACCGCCGCCATCTGCACCGGCTGCGGGCCCTGGCGGACGCGGTGCTGGTGGGCGCCGGCACCGCGGTGGCCGACGACCCCCGACTGACCGTCCGGGCCTGCCCCGGGCCAAACCCGGTGCGGGTGGTGCTCGATCCGCGCGGGCGGGTGCCGCGGACCCGAGGGGTGTTCACCGACGGGGCCGCACCGACGCTGTGGGTGGTCGGCCCCGAGGCGGCCGCGGGACGCGTCGGGGACGGGGTCGAGGTGCTGGCGCTGCCGGACCGGGCCGCGTTCGCCCCGGCGCGGCTGCGGGCGGCGCTGGCGGCGCGCGGCCTGGGTCGACTGCTGGTCGAGGGCGGCGGTGTCACCGTCTCGCGGTTCCTGAGCGCGGGCGCGTTGGATCGGCTGTATCTGACCGTGGCGCCGGTCCTGCTCGGCGACGGCGTCCCCGGACTGCGGTTCCCCGGGACGCCGGTGATGCGCCGGGCGCTACGCCCGCCGGTCCGGCGCACCGCGCTTGGCGCCGACACGCTCTTCGCCCTCGACCTTGGGCCTGCGGCCGGCTGCTTCCCACGTGGCTGACTTTCCCGCCGTGCGGGGTGCTGTTGTTTGCGCCTGGCGGCGCTGGCTTGTTGTCCGCGTTTCCGCTGCCTTTCCGCTGCCTTTCCGCTGCGCGGGGCGGGGCGGGTTGTCTGGTCCGCTGCGCGGGGCGGTGCCGCTGCGCGGGCGCGCCGACTTGTTGTCCGCTGCGCGGGGCGGGTTGTGTTGTCCGCTGCGCGGGGCTGTTGGGTGCGGTGACGGGCCTCCGGGGTGGGGGTGCCAGACTGCTTCGCTTTACGTCTGGCACCCCCACCCCTCCGGCCCGTCCCCTCCCGTGGGTGGGTGGGAAAAACGGGGTGGGTGCCACGTCCGCCCGGTGGGCCAACTCGGGTCGCTGGGCCAGCTCAGGCCGGTGAGTCAATTCGGGCCGGTGGGCCAACTCGGGCCGCTGGGTTGAGTGGTGACCGTCAGAGGACGAGTGACCCCAGCCACCGGGCGACGGCCGTCAGGGGACCACAAGGACCAGCCCCCACCCACAGAAATCGACCCACCCACGGGAGGGGACGGGTCGGAGGGGGCGGTATGCCAGACGTAAAGCGAAGCAGTCTGGCCAAACCCCCCCCGCGGGCCGTCACCCCAGCCCCCAGCCCCCCGC